>CAYNQC010000068.1:0-7343 GCA_964399235.1 uncultured Candidatus Bathyarchaeia archaeon
ACTGAACGCCACAGATTCGCCACGCTCAGAAAGAAATTCGGCGAGTAACGCGCGCTTTCCGTCCCATATTCTTTTTTTCTTTTTGCCCGCGATCGCCACGAATAGCATATTCCAAACCTTTCGACCGATCTTTTCCGCGTGTATGACAGAGTGCGCGCTCTTGAGTATCAGCTTATCACACGCTTCTAAGACTCGTGAAAACATCTATCCAAAAGCTCCGCATCACTCAAAAAAAGCAAACTCACGCACCGAAAAAGCCTACGCATTCTGCACAATTCAACATGCAAACCGCAAAATCGGCTCCCAAAGCACTGACCGCAGAACCAGCGGAAGGCTCATCCGCGATACTGTGTGAAGAAAAAACCTAGGGGGAGGGGGGTAGGGTGTTTCCGGCTGTTTTTCAACCAAAAACCATGTTGAACAGTCCTGAACGTCTTCATACAACTAGCCAAAAGCAACTGCTGCGTTGATGTCTGAACTGTTCAGCAGCGGCGCGCGCGTAAGCATGCCGATTGCAAAAAAGGCTTTAGCGTGCCGCGCACCTAGCGGGTAGGCGGTGCTTTCCGACCTATAAGATTGCGACAGTCTCTGCAGGCATCAATAACTTGCCGCCCTTTCTTGATTGTTTCCCAGAGGCGACCGGATTCAGCAATGTAACCTGCTCCCTTCAGGTCTACGAGATATTTGTTGCATAGAGCCGAACTCAAATCTAATCTTGCGCCGTCACACCCTTCTCTGACAGAAGTTGAAATTCCTGCCAGCTCAATTTTTCCCCTCGTTTCAACTTTTCCCTTGCCTTCTCTTCAAGACTCTGCCTAAGCGCATCTTCACCTTGCTTTCTTTCCTTCTGCTGTTCCTCGCGAATTTCACCTTTCAGCTGCTTGATTTCGTTACTAACGTTGGCAAGCTTTTCCTTCACCAGCATGGCCTTTTGCTTGGCCTCGAGAAACCGTTTGTGCAAGTCATCGGCTTCCGTCTTGGTCTTCCTTCCTTCTTCAATTCTTGCCAGCATTCTTGCATGCGTTTCCTGGCTCACTCGCGCCTTTGCAGTTAGCGCTTGGTGGCAACTCTCACTATCCGTCTTGAGGCGGGCTACTTCAGCGCGTAAGTCGCGTATCCGCTTGTCTAAATGCTCATATTTCCTGTGAATATCCAGTTGAACTTCAAGCTGCTTCACTTTTCCTACCAGTTCCTTGTCCTCTTCCAAAGTGTGCGAAGTTGTCTGAATCTTCCAGTCAATAGAGTCGATTTCTTCCTGGAGCGAAAGATGACTTCTTGAAGGCCTTTTCCCACTCAATTCCGTGCGGTCTTGGCAAAGTCTTCTTGTTTCCTCAGTCTTTTCTTTTATCTTTGCGGCTAGTTTGCTTCGCTCCTGTTTCAGCTCTCGTACTTTCTCGTTTATCTCATTCCTGTCGTCGCGAAGTTGCTCGATTTCATCTCGCAAGTCTCTGAATTTCCCATTGAGCGTGTCTCTCTTGACGGCCAAATCGTTCATCTGATTGTCCAGCAGGTATTTCTGCTCATTCAGCGGAAACAGCTTTTCATTCAGATCCGCGAGCAATCGATTCTTCAGCGATGTTGACAAGCATTCTTTCCTTCTATTCCGTCCATTCAAGAAGCTATCTAATTACTCTTGCTTTCCCGCTGAGTCCGCTTTGATGTTGAAGCGGACCAGGGGAAGTCACGCATGGGAGAACAGTCGCTGTGGCGCCGAAGTGGCAGCTCATTCCAAGATAATCCGAGCGTCGACAGTCTTTGCT
This sequence comes from uncultured Candidatus Bathyarchaeia archaeon, assembly GCA_964399235.1. GTDB lineage: Archaea > Thermoproteota > Bathyarchaeia > Bathyarchaeales > Bathycorpusculaceae > DASPPK01. The sequence goes on from CAYNQC010000068.1 coordinate 1,761, forward strand.
CCTTTCTCATACACCATTATCGGGTTCAAATCGAGCTCCTTGATCTCAAGATTATCCATCATCAATTTTGACGTGTTCACCAAAATCTTGGTTATGGCTTTGAGATCTGACGGGGGCGTGTTTCTATAACCTTTCAATAGGGGGTAAGCCTTGACCTCCTGTATCATCTCGGCTGCTTCACCTTCTGTTACTGGCGCAACCCGGAAGGTGACGTCTTTCAGAACTTCAACGAAAATGCCGCCCAGTCCAAACATGATCGCGGGCCCAAACTGTGGGTCTTTAATAGCGCCAACGATGACTTCTGTTCCTTTCGGTGCCATTTCCTGTATTAGCATGCCTGTGATTTTTGCACTCGGATTGTGCTTCTTAACGTTGTCGAGTATCTGTCTGTAGGCATTTCGAACCTCTTTGGCGTTCTTGATATCAACAACGACGCCGCCGACATCTGATTTGTGAATAATGTCCGCCGAGACTATTTTTAGCACTACGGGAAAACCGATCGATGTTGAGAGCTCGACGGCTTCTGCCTCATTTTTCGCAAGTCTGAATCTCGTAACTGGGATGTCGTAATCCATACAAACGGTCTTAGCTTCGGTTTCAATGAGATTTTTTCGTCCTTCGTTCCTGACCTGTGAGAATATGCGCGAAGTCTCTCTCACATTCTTGACCTCTTGATGTCCTAATCCTATTATCACAGAATTCAGACTCAGCTTAAATGATTTTGCTGCGGCAGATGTTGTTGAAGACTTCGTTTGGCTTTTTTTGTTGTGTGTGCTTGATTGGTCTTTACTTGGGAGGATTGAATTCGTTCGTGTAGTACCACATGTAAGTCTCATCGGCGGCCAGCCAATGAGCGTCGACGCCTTCCCATACCATTGACCAAGTCTCACTCGTGCTGTTCAAGACCCAGTAGGTCCACCCGTAAGAGCCTTGTTTGCTGACACTGTTTATTCCAGTTATTTGTGTCCCAAACATACTGACTTCGTAGGTCACATTTGCTACTTGTTTTGTAATATCAAAGAGTGTTTCTCCCGCGAAGGCTTTTGTGCTGTTGTGCCATTCTCGCGTATAATTGCCATAATCAATGCCTACGTTTGTGTAGATGAGGCCTTCACCTATCCTATTTTGTATGTCTGTGTACTTGAACCAGTAGAAGCCCGCGAGGAATGTTGCTGTCAAAGACCAGCATGCCAAGAACATTGAAACCATCGTCCACTTATTTCGCAGTAGAGCCATTCTTTCTGCCTCCTGTCAACTCGCTTATGACTCTTATCGCAGGAACACATCCTACCCCAAAGAAAATCGCATTGCTGATAACGTGGGCAAGTCCGAATGGAACGAAGCCTGTAATCAGACCAACAAGGATTGACTGATACCAGATTATTCCTGAAACGGCGTTTGTGATGACATCATATCCGAATGTCAGAAGCATTCCAAGCATTCCGAAGAAAATGCTTGCATTCAGCACTTTCTCCTTCAATACGCTGGTTCCTTCTGAGAGTAGGACTCTGTTCATAAATCCTCCAATAATTCCGTATAATGCTTCGGAAAGCATCGTGGCAAGCCATATACGAACCTCGAAGCCAACAGGGTTCAACGTGCCGTAGACAATCCATGAGACTATGCCGGTAAGTGCGCCTATGAATGGTCCGAAGCAGAAACCGCCGACAAAGACTATGAAATCCATGAATTTTACGTTGTAAAGAGAGATCATCGCGTAATTGGTGCCTACGGAGATTGCGACTAGCATGATGAGTACTGCTATTCTCTTGGAGTCCATATGTTGGATGGATTATCCAACCAACAATATTAAGTTTTTCATTGTTTAGACACAAGGCCATGTTTAGAAGTTGCTTCCTTCAAGAATCAAGGAGAGTACTAGCGCGACTGGTTTTTCTCTATTTTACGGCTAAATAGGCAAAAACCTTTGCATCATTAACCATGTTTTCTATTTTTGCATATTCATTGGGCTGGTGTGCCAGTTCATCCATCGTGGCCCAGACGACTGCCGGGATGTTTATCCGTCTGAACGCTGCGGCGCACGTTCCTCCTCCGATCCCACCCGCTTTCGCTTTTTTTCCTCTTGTCTTCTTGAGGGTTTCTTTCAGCATATTAACGATTTTTGCGTTTTCATCTGTTGGTGTCGGGGCGATGTTTTTGTTGATGACTTCGATTTGTATTCTGGTGGCGGTTTTCTTTTCGAATTCAGCGGCTAGGTTTTCTGTTTCTGCGATTATTCTGTCCACATTGTATTTGGGCAGGATGCGACAGTCGAAGTAGATGATGTCCTCGCCTGGAATGATGTTAGAGGCATCGACGTTCTTTTCCTTTTTTGTAGGTTCGAAAGTGCTGGTTGGAGGGTCGAAACGTTTGTCTTCATCAGCATATTCTTTGTGCAACATCTCATCTAGCGCTAGGGCGAAGGTCATTCCCGCGCGGTTGGCGTTTATTCCGTCGCCCGGTCTGCTCGCGTGAGCTTGTTTGCCGATTGTCCTTATTCTGAGCCAGAGTGAGCTTTTTTCGGCGATTTCTATGAAGCTTCCGTCGTTGGCTCCTCCGTCTGGGACGAGTATCAGATCGTCTTTTCTGAAGAGTCCTTGTTCTATGAGATGCTGAATTCCATACTTGCTACCGTTTTCTTCATCGGCCACAAAACAGAGCGCAACCGTTCTTTGGGGTCGTATTCCCAGTTTCTTCAGTGCTTTAACTGCAAAAATAGAGGAAATCATCGGTTGCATGTTGTCTTCGCTTCCGCGTCCGTAGATCTTGCCGTCTTTGATCGTGGGCTCGTAGGGTTTCGTTTCGGTCCAGAGCTTGTTTTCTCCCGGTGGGACTATGTCCATGTGAGTTATTATCCAGAGTGTTTCTTTGTCTTTTTTTCCTTCGAGATAGGCGATTATGTTGGGTCGTTTTTGGGATGGGACTCTGTTGTCTTCGGCATCGAAGCGTTCTATCTTGTCGAACCCTACAGTGTTGCATATTTGAAGAAGTTTCTCTGCTTTCTCTGATTCGCCTTTCCCGCCGCTTTCGGGGGCGATTGCTGGAATGCGGATCAGCTCCATTAGTGTCTCGGTCATTTCGTTTTGCAGTTTTTCGATTGTCTTGAAAAGTTGATCGGTTTGCATCGAAACCAGTTCCGTTGAGGTTGGGTAGTTTCTCCGTTTGTACGTTCAACGATTCTGTTTGTTTAAAAAAAGAATTGGCAACTAGTTTAGTTGCTTCAGGGCTCTGAGCCTTTTGACTATGTTTGGATGCGTTGAGAGGATTTCCAGTAGTCGTTCTGCGCCAGTTACTTTCTTTGAGATGAGTTCGTCGACGAGTTTCTGACCGTCGTTCGATGTCATTGCTGAGAGTTGTGCTGAGTCAATTTGTGCGCGGTCTGGGTCGGCTATGAAGAGTGCTTTGAAGGCGTGTAGGTTTTGTGTGTCTTTTCGTGTCATGCGCATGTTTTTGGTGGCGTTGACTATTTTTGCCAGTCCCGTTGACAGTTTTTGTGACCCGTTGTCCACTGTCAGTGCGCTGTGTCGGTCTGCGTAGTATTCTCGAAGGCGGCTGAGATATAGTATGAACAAGTTCATTATCCATGAGAATGCCATGAAGGCTATTCCGAAAGCTGCGGGGTTGTTGCCTTCGTTTCTTCTGTTGTTGTACATGGAGGAGATCATGAGTGAGTAGCCTATGAAGTAGGCCACTGCGGGCAGAATTGAGACGAACATCATTACTTGTACGTCTCTGTGTTTTAGATGCCCCAGTTCGTGTCCGAGTACGGCTTCGACTTCGCCGTGGTCGAGGGTTTTCATGAGTCCAGAAGTCACTGCGACGCGTGTGCCCGCTATTGGTGAGCCGTATGCGAAGGCGTTTGGTATCGGTATTTGGGCAAGCATGAGTCGGGGTTTTTTTATGTTGCTTTTCTTGCTTAGGTTGTCGACGATTTCGTGGAGTTTTGGGTCTTCGTTTTGTTTGATTTCTTTTGTGTGGTATAATGCATCAACGATGTATGGTGATATGAGCCATTGGATTACGTTGAAGCCGCCGACCAGTATGCCAAGGGTCATGAAGTTGAAGTAGCCGGTTAGGCTCAGGACTATTGTGAAGAATAGTGTGGATAATCCGATTATCAGGGCTAGGGTCCCAGCCATTGAAGCCCGGAGTTTCATAACACCCATAATTGTGCACCGATTGTTTTGTCTCTGAGGTTGGGGCTAACTTATATTTGTTGTGTCGGGTCCGAATATTCCTGTTTGTTGTGATGAATCGTCATAGAGCCATATGTCGATGCGTCCTTCAAACGGCATGTGTCATTGTGAATATATGAACGTGCTGCTCCGTTCTTCGCAGGTTTTTGAGGGCTCAGCGCGTAAGGGAACGTTGCGGAGTCATAGTTGTTGGCAAGAGAAGCATTTGTGGTGTCGTTGCTTGATTGACGGATTAACTACGGTTTGTTGTTGAGCTGGTTCCGATGCGTTTCAGGGTTCTTAGTGCTATGAGGGTTATCCATTTGCTTGGTTGCCCTTTGTTTTCGATGTTGGTGTGCATTCTTCCGGTGGGTGCGTTTTCTAGTATCCATTTTCCGTCTTTTTGCCTTTTTTGAAGGAGTATTCTTGTTGCGTCTTCTAGTCTTTTGTCTTTTGAGTAGCCGAGTCGCGTCAAGACGTCTAGTCCCCTGAGTACGTTGTAGGTGTAGAAGAATGGGAAGCTCAGAGTTAGCCAATTGGGGTTTATTATTTTGTAGTCGTGGTGGTCGGCTTTGTAGAGGTGGTGTATGAGCATGAATTTGGCGCCTTTTTCAATTGTGTCCTGCATCTGTTTGGCCAGGTGTTTTTTGTCGATTTCTGAGAAGGCTTCGAGCGGGCATATTGTGCCGTAGAAGCATCCGTGTTTGTCTCTTGTGTGTGCGCGCCAGTAGGGGCAGAGCCAGCCGCCGTCTTGGTTTTGTATTTTCATGAGCCATTCGAGTGCTTTTCTTACTCTTGGGTCTTGTTTGTAGCCTATTCTTATGAAGGCGGCGGTCATGTTGCCTGTTAGGCATGAGTACTGGTGTTCGTGGACGAGGGACGCGGCGAATTCTTGGGGTTGCGGGAATTTTTTGCCTTTTTTCTGTTGGATTTCGTATTCTTTCAGTGCTTGTTCTAATGTAGCACTCGAGAATCCGCCTTCTGGCTGTTGAAGCGTAAAGGCGTATTCGCAGGCTTTTTTGATGTTTGGGTTGGTTTTGTCTGTTCCAAGTTGTGCGAGGAGCATTATTTGCCAGTATGTGGATTTGTATTTGGGGTGGTAGGGGCTTGTTGGGTCCTCCCAGTTGCCGTTTGGGGTTTGTTTTTGAAGTATCTTCTTTACGACGGACGATTGGAGTATGGCTTGTTTTGCTTCGGCTGCTTCTGGGTTGTTTTCGTCTTTGTCGAGGATGTCGCGTAACGTGAAGTAGCGTGTTGAGGGGTTTTCTTTTTCGAGAAGCCAGTTGATGGGGCTTTCTTGAAGGATTGTTTTCCAGTTGATCATGTTTGGAGAACCCTTTTGCACGGGTGTTTTGGTTGGCGGGCCCGACGGGAATTGAACCCGCGGCCTACGGATTAAGAGTCCGCC
>CAYNQC010000069.1:0-7307 GCA_964399235.1 uncultured Candidatus Bathyarchaeia archaeon
CTCAACTCTTTGAGGTATATGTGCAGCTGGCTTCTGGTTCTGAAGCAGATCATCAGTCTGTTTTCTTCGAGCTGAGGCAAAACTGCAAGCAGCGACGCAAGAGATTTGCCTATTCCACATGGAGCACTTCCCACGAAAACCTCTTTGCTTCTAAGTGCCTTTGTCGCCTCCTGAACAAACTCCATTTGCTCCCTCCGCATTTCATAGTTATCAGGGAGCAAGCTTCTTTTCGAAACTTTGTTCTTTACACGTTGGCGGCTCCCTTTGAAAAGCCCGGAAGCCTTGCTCTCGGATATCAGGTATGTTCCACAGTCACTACAGAATCGACTATTCTCATACTCTCCTAAGGAGTAGATCCTACCACATGCGCGACAAGCGTAATTCTGAGGCAACTTTTTCACAACAACCTATGCGTCAAACTGACAACTTATACTTTGTTAGCACGCTCAACGCCAAGCCGCTTTAAGAGAATTAACGTGAAAGTCCATGCCTTTGTAACAACTTTGAAGGACTTATTGGCAATGTTGGAAGAATGGTAAAGTGTAACAAGTTACTTTGCGCGCTAGAGGACGACTCTACAATGCTTAGCCATTCACTCAAAGGATGTGTGAATTGTTCAATTGTAAGTCAAAGCAGTCACGTGACTTCGTCAAGAAATCCTTTGTATTCGATAACCCCTAGTTGCCTGTAGAAACTTAGAAAGTCATAGAATGATTCTCTTTCAACAACCTTACTATTAGCGCGCGCGACTGGGCTGAAGCACGGCTATATCTATTATATATTTGTGAAGGAAGAATTCAGGGGCAAACGTATAGGAAGAACACTTCTTGAGAAAGCCCAGAGCTATTGTCGAGAAAAAGGTTATTCAAGAATTCTGCTCATGGTATCTGTAAGCAACAAACCTGCCATAGGACTCTACGACAAAATGGGTTTCAAAACAGAACAAATGTATATGGCGAAGGTACTAGGTTGAAAGCACAATCTCCAGCAGCACAACTCTGCTGACTATTGTGTCATTGTTGGTTGGATAGAGCGCGCACGTATGCTGGGGTCAAAGCTTATATTGAGAAGACATTGTATCTCGAAAGTAGAGGGATATAAATGAGCGAATACATTAGCTTCAAGAAATTCATAACACCGACGTTCATAATGATAATCTACATCTTGGGCGCTTTGGTAATAACAATCGGATCCTTCATCATAATGCTTGTAGATTTCAACGTAGCCGGCCAGGGTGTTTCCCTTGGTGGAGGCGTTGGAATCATAATAGGCATTGTAATGTTGATCTTTGGAAACCTTGCTTGGCGAATTCTCTGCGAATACTGGGTTGTCCAGTTCAGGATCTACGAAGAAATCGCTGCTCTCAACCGAAGAATGGGAGGACCAAGCTCACAGCCTCCAGCTCCGTCGCCTGCTCCGAGCCCAGCAACGCCAGTATGCCCATCATGCGGTGGCCCACTGCGATACATACAACAATATCAACGATGGTACTGCGACAAAGAACAAAAGTACGCTTAGACAACTTCCCATCCCCAACTTTTTCTCAGCGCGCGCAGTTGGAAATGATAGAAAACAACTCCATAAACTACATACGATCAAACTTGACAAATTACTGTGCAAAGGGGAGATAAGAGAACTGGAAGCATGAAGAAAATTGTGACGATAGCTATTGCAATCTCTGAGAAGATCTTGAGGTTCTCACCGTAGCCCGCCACGGTGGCTTCAGCATAACCTTCCTTCTTCAACTCCCAAACCGTTCTGAAAATTCCTTCCTTCACGGAAACTGGCGTGTGTTCACGTAGAGTGGACCGGGCGGGATTTGAACCCGCGACTTCCGCATTGCGAATGCGGCGTTCATACCAGGCTGAACTACCGGCCCCTTTTTGCTTCTTTTTGGAGAAGAACGAGCAGTAAGTGATTTAGAGGTTTCGGTCCATGCATATGCATGCAAGGCTGTCCCCAGTTGATCTTGAATATGTATTCTCGTTTCATAAACCTGTTATCTCCATGCGCAACTGTTGATTATTCGGTGGTTTGAAGTGAGTTTACCTAAAGAACTGAAGGAACTCCAAGATAAGAGAACAAAGCTTGAAGACGAATCCCACGGGTTGAGAGAAGAACAGAAAAATATGGAAGAGAACGTGAAGGAGCTTGAACAGAAAATAATCGAACGCCTAAGAAACGAAAACAAGAACACACGCCAAGACATATCCCGACTCAAGTCCATCATAGATGACCTGGGACAAAGGCTAAGCCAACTGTCACAAGCTCAGGAAGGTTCTGAACCGTCCGAAGACGCCACATCAAAAAGCTACCTCAAGAACTGCGTAGAGTGCGAAAAGGAAATCCCAATCGCTGCCGAGGAATGCCAGTATTGCGGAGCAACACAAGCCGAAAACTCCGAAACAGTAGAAGAGACCGCCTCTCGAGAGGAAAATGTGACGGTAGGAGCCCTCGAGGATTCCACAGAGGCCACCCAAGACGAAATCGGCGACAAACTAACCCAGCTAAGCGGAAAGAGGAAAGACGGGTTCCTGCAGACTCTGTTCAGATAAACAAGCAGAGCACGTACGATTGCGTGAGAAAAAAGCAGTTCAGGCCGAAACATAATTAGTACTATAGCCCTGCCTTTTCCTTTCAGTAACGCTCAAAAACCGGTTTTCCCAGTTTGAGCTATTTCTTTTCCTTTTCTTTCTGAAGCGAAAGCATGTGTTTCGCCAACGTTGAAAACGTCAGGTAGCGATAGTGGACTTCATCATCCAAGTTTATGAGGAAACTCGACAATTCGAACGGGCCTATCAAAGAAAACTGCCTAATCCACTTCGTGAAATCCACGTAGGCTCCATAGTCCTTGTGCAGGGCTATGACTACCCCGTTGGCGCCGATTCCCATTCCTCTTTCAATCAAAACCGCCTGCGGAATCTCTGAAAGCCTGTGCCCATATGCTTCAATTGCTTTCCTCAACGCTTCGACGTGAGGCAACTCCTGGAACTTGGCAAAAGTCATAGAGCATAAATGATATCCCAGCTTGCCAAAATCTGGCACAATGGTGTATTCTCTTATCAACCCCTCCTTCTCCAACCTAGTCCTTGCACGTGTCACCGTGGGCTGAGAAATCTTCAGCACCTTCGCCAACTCTCTGTCGCTTCTTCTGCTGTTCTTCAACAGTTCAGCGATCAGTCTCAATTCAACACTCTTATTGCTCATTTTCTCACACGCTCACAACGATTCAAAGTGTCAATGACTTACGCACCAAATTGGAATAGTAACAAGCCTATTTATCTACCTATGTTTGATGCGTAAATCATTTTCATCATTCTTAAGGCAAATAACAGTCCTTACGGCGCCATGCTGAAATGGACTGAACCGCTCCGAAAGCTCAAAAAATTCAGGGAATAGTATCGACAGCCATCGAGGTCTTGTCAATTGAAGGCATTCGTTTACAGGTCAATAGCAATCGCTGCTCTCGTTTACATCATAATGGCCACGAGTGTTTCAAACGCAGCATATCTTGTTGCAGTAAAAGCCGGAGATTCCATCAGATACGACTAAATGTCACCTATCAAGGACAATCGGCCTCAGGAACGATCAAACTGACCGTTCAAAGCGTCCAAGGAACCCTGATCACCGGAACCTATGAAGTGACTGTGCAAGGACAGACTGCCGGTCAGCCTGAACAGTTCACTCTAGATGTCTCAACAGGAAGTGGAGGTTCCGCGAGCGGCTTCATCATACCCGCAAACCTAACGGTAGGCAACTTCATTCCAGGCGAAGCTGCAAGCGTAGAAACTATAGGCGACTGGCGTGGCAGAAAAGCCATCGTGGCGAACGCGTCTTCTCCATACATGGGTTTCATGTCACGCATATACTGGGATCAAGCCACAGGCATACTATTGGAATCCACTGGTTCTCTCACGGAAACTCAGTACAGCATAACGTTGGCCGAGACAACCTTGTGGAGCGGTGGACTCTTTGGTCTGGACATGACTTGGTTAATTGTCATTGTGGTCGTTGTAGTTGTGGTCATTGCTGCAGTTGCAGGTTTCATGTTGCGAAGGAAGAGAGCCCAAGGAGTCCCAGCGATGGCTCAAGGAGTCCCGCCTCCACCGCCACCTCCGCCTCCTCCGTAGCTTTCTCCGTATTATTTTTTCTTTTCACCCAAAATGGCGATGGCCACTTTTCTGTCATCCAGTTGTGATTCGTGCCATTCAACGTTTTTGTCCTTGGCAGACCCCTGAAGCAACACTTTCTCTGCTCGAACAAGCCCTTTCATTTCATCAACGAATGGGTTAAGCAGTCTGATGCTTTCATCGTCAAGCTCAGACAGGTAAACGGCTTCTAAGACGTCAGTCGGCGTGTAACCAAGTTCTTTCCTGAGCGCCTGAACCCTTCTAGCCAGGTCCCGCATCACTCCTTCTCCTAGCAACGTTTCGTCGCGTCGAGCGTCCAAAAGGACTTGTACTTCTCCTTCGGAAGCTGAGGCCCATCCTTCAGAAGCAACGAACTGTGAGGCTTCACTCGTGTATTGCGCGTTTTTGACGTTGGCAAGTTCAAGGAACAATTCCTCGACCTTTTTCAACGCGTTACACACTGGTTCAGGACCAACGACGACCAACTTGCTGAGTGGCCATCTTCTCTTCAATCCCGCGCTCTGACGAGCTGAATACACCAGTGAAACAGTCTTGAACAATCTTTGAAAGTCTTCTTCTACTTTCTCGTCTCGGAACTTGCTGTCCGGCGTGGGCCATGATTCAAGATTCACTGTTTCAGGCAAGGTGGAATCAAGCTTTCTGTACACTTTCTGATGTAGCGCTTCGCTCAAGTATGGTGTTACAGGGTTGAAGAGCAATGTTATGGTTCGCAACACGTGCCAGAGTGTCGCATAGACTGCTAAACGTCTGTCAAGAGTGCTGGGATCGTCGGTCCACAATTCCTTGCGAACCATCGGCACGTAGAGCCTGCTTAGGGTCTCTATTACAAAGTCCTCCAAAGCTGCCAGTGCAAGGTTGAATTCACATGTTCCCAGCCTTGAGGCATATTCTTCTATTGTCTCCTGAAGCTTAGAAAGCAACCACAAATCTGGTTTTGCGAGATGCTTTTGCTCAGCTGCCCATTCTAACGTGTTTTTCTTCGCGCTAAAATTGTCGAACTCTGCGTTTTGCACAAAGAACCTGTTGAGGTGGTAAAGCGTGGAAAGCACCTGGTAGGTTCGACGTCCCAGTTCCTTGGGGTCAAAATCTATGAAGTCTATCGGCGCGCACTTGCGGAGAGAGTAAAACCTGCTCACGTCTGCAGAACAGTCATCAAGATGCCTGTTTGCTTCTATTACGTTTCCAAGACTCTTGCTCATCTTTCTTCCTTTTGCGTCTTGAGCCAACCCCTGAAACAGAAACGCCTTGAACGGTGATTCAGGCTTCCCCGTGAGTATGACGTATTCAAGAAGCAACGAGTTCGCCCAACCGCGCGTTTGATCAACGCCTTCCGTGAGAAAGTCAACTGGCACGTACTTCACTACTTCTTCATCGCTGAACCTAGCATAGGGCGAAGCTCCACTGTTATGCCAAGTGTCGAGAACGAAATCTTCGCGGTACATTGCGTCTCCGCATTTTGGGCATTTGAAAGTTATCCTATCGACCCAAGGTTTGTGCAGCTCAAATTCGCCTTTTGGCTTTTCGACTGCTTTCTCCAGAAGCTCTTTTTTGCTGGAGACTATCGTCTTTGCTTCGCATTGTCTGCATTTCCATACTGGTAAAGGTGCTCCCCACACTCTTTCCCGGGATATACACCATGGTTTGCCTTCTTTCAGGAAACTCAGGAACCTGTTCTTTGTTTCGTCGAAGAAGTAAGCTACCTTTTCGGCTGCCTCTAGAACTCTGGCGTTTATCTTGTCGGTTCTAAGGAAATACTCTTTCCTTGCTATATACAATACTTTGTGGTGAGATCGCCAACACGTTGGATATTCGTGTTTCACCTTTTTTGCTACGACGAGCAAGCCTCTGCTTCGAAGTTCTTCGATCACCAGCTTGTCCGTATCCCTGGCAAACAGGCTGCAGAATTTCCCAGCCTCAGCTGTGAATTTGGCTTCATCATCGAACGGTGCGAATATCGGCACGCCGCGCTTCATGGCGGCAAAGAAGTCTTCCTCGCCGTTTCCAGGAGAAAGGTGAACGACCCCTGTTGCTGTTTCAACATCGACGAAATCTTCACAGATTATTTTATGCACTAACGGATGGCTGTTCTCAAGGTCACTTTGTTGTGGAACCATGTCGGTGAAGGGGTATTCGTAGCGTGTGTTTTCAAGAGTCTTGCCTGCAACTGTTTCCAATACTTTGTATTTCTCTATGCCTAGTTCTTTCATGAGCGGTTCGACGCGAGGTCTCACAAGAACCCACGTTTCGTCGCCCACCTGCACTCTTGCATAATCCGCTTCAGGTCGAACTGCAAGCATCGTGTCTGTGATGAGCGTGAAAGGCATCGTCGTCCAGACAAGCATGTACTCGTTTTGCTTGTCGGCTATTTTGAATTTGAAGTAGATGCTCGGGTCTTCCACCATCTGGTACGAGCCTTCGTACCCCACTTCGGCGTTGCTGAGGCTCGTTTGGCAGCCTGGACAATAAGCGACAACGTAATGTCCTTCTTCAAGTAGGTCTTGATCCCATGCGCGCTTAAGGATCTGCCATTCTCTCTCGATATAAGCGTCATGAAATGTCCAGTATGCCTTGCTATGGTCAATGAAAACACCAAGTTTGTTGTCCAGCTCCACCCATTCTTTATGGTACTTCATCACGGTTTTCTTGCATTCCTCTATGAAACGTTCCTCACTCACTCTTGCCAAAAGCTCCCGCTTGTTCTTGACACCCAACTGCTTCTCTACTTCAAGCTCAACTGGTAATCCTTGACAGTCCCATCCTGCCCAGAACGGCATGTAATAGCCCTGCATAGTCTTCCATCTGTACCGGAGGTCCTTCATCGCACGCCCCCTCGCATGGCCTATGTGAGGTATGCCATTGAGTGTCGGGGGTCCTTCAACGAAGCCCAAAACGCCAACGTTGTCTTTCTCTCTCGCTTTCGCTAGCTTCTGCTGTGTTTGGTTTTTCTCCCAAAATCGACGTATATCTTGTTCAAGCTCAAGCGGGTTATACTCAACAGTGAGGTTTGTTTTAGAATCGGTTTTGAATTTGGCGGTCACCTTGCATCACATTACACCCGCAAACACTGCAAAGTAGTGCCGGCTACATATAACCTTTTTGAATTGTAGATAGCCTATAGTGAGTTTCGTTCTTTCCGTGCCATAAAACCCATAGCGT
>CAYNQC010000070.1:0-7236 GCA_964399235.1 uncultured Candidatus Bathyarchaeia archaeon
GTTCTAAGGCTGCATGCGCTTACCCGGGGCTCTTTCGCGGCTTGCCGCGCCCTTCTTCAGCACTCAAGCCAAGCCATTCTCCAGACGGCGTAGCATATCGAACCTTACGGCAGTGTCTGTTTGACGTTTCGGTGAAACATCTGCGCAGGTTCCTAAGTCTATGCATGGTGTCATCTTGAGCTTACGCCAACGCGTGCTCATTTTCACCCTTCACTCCCCACCGGTCGATGTGGAGTTGCATCTTTTTTATGGCTACAAGTAAGTAGCTAAGTTACTTCAGAAGCATTCTTCGCTGATATAAGGATTACGTCATGAGAAACAGGTGCGCACAATCTAGCTTTCCAGAGTGACCTTTGACTTTCGGACGATACTGTATTATGTGATTTGAAGTATGAGGCTGGAAAAGTCTCAATCGCCTGAGATGGTTCATGCGTGTAAAACACCGAAACCAAATAGGCTTAAATTAAGCTTCACCAATGAAGGTAGAATTGTGAACCTCTGTGCCTCGATAGCTCAGCTGGTCAGAGCGATAGCCTTGTAAGCTGTAGGTCGCGGGTTCGAATCCCGCCCGAGGCTCCACTTCAAGAGGCATGCGTTATCAACAAGATTCTTGCTCGAGAGCAACTGATAACTCATAGCCACACATTACTTCTAGTCGGCGGTTTCAGATGCGAGAATTCATCTTGTTTTCCCGCAAAGGCCAGACAGACTCAAATTTCGTCAACCTCCATGATGCAGGCCGACTTGATGTTGTTCACGAATGCATCGTGGCATCATTCTTTCTCTCACATGGACTGCGGAGAAATGTCGTGTTCAATGCTCTGTTGAGTGGGCCATCAAGACCGCCTTTGAACATGAGGCTTGACGGGCAGGCATTATATGACGTACGAACAGATCAGAAAACATGGGAGCAGATTTTGAGAAAGATATTGTCTGGAGGGAAGCATCCGGGCATATCTTTGCAGAAAACAAGTTTTGAAGCCCTATTGAAGGAAAAGGCCAGTCATGCTACTATATTAGTGCTGGAAGAAGGTGGGAAGGATATAGAGTCTTCCGACTTAGACAAGGACTCGGTGTTTGTTCTTGGTGATCATGTTGGTCTGCCTAAGAATGTGGAAAATTTCGCGTTAAGGTATGGCCAAAAAGTCAGTCTGGGAAAGCAGCCCTATCTTGCGGCTTCATGTGTGACTATTCTTAATTATATAATGGACAGGAAGAAGACGTGTTAGGCTTCGTCGGCTAATGTGCGGAATTCTCTGCTAAGCAGTTTCCACATGAAACTGGAGCGCAAATAGTAAGGATAGAGCAGAAGCAGAATAACAGTGATCATGATTTGAACTTAACAACGCTTTAATTTGTCGTTTTCAATTTGAGTCTCTGATTTGCATGACCGAGCGAAAAGAAAAGCGTACCTCTGAAACCGGGATTGAAGTTGGCTCAGAAGACATGCCTTTCGTCATAGAACCATCTCATGTTGAAATTGGTGCTGGATACACCGTGGCAGTAAGTCATGATGAGGATGAAAGACAGGTCATCGATGTGAAGACTTATGGTCAAGTTGATTTTGCCCATCTGCGAAGAGAAATAGCACGCGCCTTTCCAGACGCGGAGATTCGAAGATTCAATCAGTCACATTCGGTAACAGTTGTGAAATCTGAGAAGAAGAAAAACAAGGGCAAAAGAAAATAGAGAGCAAATTCTCGCCCAAAATTCTGAAAGCAGAAACGAGATAGAAATAAGAGCACAACGGCTCCGATAAAAGTATTGTCTCAACTAGCGCAAAATGTACCATGTATTTGACATTTTTGCAGTTCTGAAGCTAGCCAGTGGAAAGAGCATTTTCGAGCAAGTGATAGCGCGATTGGTTTTTAAGGCGACGCTTCTTTCTTATTGGAAATCTAAGTAACAATATTCGCAGCGTGAAGAGTACGGTTCAAAAGAAAAGGAAAGAAAAACAAATCGATAACGAAGTGGATCTTCAACCTCTTTACACCCGATCTGTAGTCAACTCTTTCAGCAGCGGAATGGTCAACCCGTTCACTGGGGCATACGCAGTGAAGCTGGGAGCCTCTTCTTCAGATATGGGCTGGTTTCAATCTTCAACTAACCTCTCGAACAATTTGATGCAGGTTTTCTGGGGCAGACTGAGCGACAGAATCAAACGCAGAATCCCCTTCATTGTATTTGGCACTACAATTCTGTCGGCTCTCTGGATTCCAATGATATTCGTGGCCAACGCCACCCAACTCATTATCCTGCTTGCAGTTCAAGCACTGGTTGGTTCGATGGCGACACCCGCATGGACTGCACTCATAGGCGATTTGGTGCCTTCGCTCAAACTCGGAAGAGCAAATGCCTCGATCAACTTATGGTCTGCGGTTGGAAGCGTTGCGGCAACCCTGTTGGCAGGATTTTTGATGATTGCAGTGGGCGGGTCGATTCACCAGATTTTCTTCATACCGCTAATAGTTGCGGCTGTCTGTGGAATCGCGTCGTCACTGGTCATGTTTAAAATAAAGGAGAAAAAGAATGGCGAAAAATTGAACCTGAGAGAAAATCTGACATCAGACATAGTGAAGGTCGTGTCGCATGCGAAAAAGACCCCTCGTTTTATGAAATACTGCTATGTGGATGGGACGGTTCAGTTCTTCATGTCCATTTCGTGGCCCCTTTTTTCGATTACTGAAATCAGAGTCCTAAATGCGTCGATGCTGCAGCTCGCGTTCTTGTCAATTGGGCAGACAGTGGTGCGCATTGTCTTTCAAGGTTGGGCAGGACGGCTGGCTGACTCTGTTGGCAGAAAACCCTTGTTGATCTTCTTCAGATTTGGTCTTGTGACAGTGCCTCTTGCCTATGCATTGGTGCGCGATGTCAACACTCTGATAATTGTCAGTCTTTTCTGGGGGTTTGTTAACGCCCTCGGCGGTGCGTCTGCGACAGCGTACATCTTGGACGTGTCGCCTGAGGAAAGCCGGGGCAGTTTCATAGCAATGTACAATCTTATTGTCGGAGGAATAACTTTCATAGGCTCGCTAATAGGTGGCTATCTTTCAGATTTCACGATAGGCATGTTTGGGCTTGTAGTCGGGTTGCAGATTGTTTACCTTGTCTCAATTCTGGGAAGAACAGTGGGTGCGGCATTACACACAACTTTAGTGGAGACCCTGAAAAGATAGAGAAGCCTTCTTCATTTCTTAAAGTGTTCATATCCTTTTGAGGGTATTTCTGTCATCTTTCCAGAAGTCTCAAATACGATGCTTGTGCCGCTCGTCACTTCTCCTATCCGAAGAAGACTTCCTCCCGTTCTCTTGACAGCCGTCTCGGCTTTCCGCCACATTTCAGATTTCACGGTCAGCACAAGTTCGTATTCTTCCCCGCCATAAAGGGCTAATGTTGCAGGATCGATTTTATTGGCGGATGCAAATCTTTGGGCTTCAACTGCTATCGGCAGTTTTTCCAAGGACATGCCGACACCACTTGCTCTCGCAAGTTCATGGAGACTCCACGCTAAACCATCGCTTGAATCAATTGCGGCGGTGACACTCTTTGTCTGACAGAGGGTCAATCCTTCTTTGAGCCGCGCGTTGGGCATCAATACTGAATTGACCAGAACTTCCTTGATCTCGTCCGCCGCTTCAAATTTCCGGATAAGGATTCTCAGTCCCGCAGAAGTTTTGCCGAAAGCCCCTGTTACTGCAACAATGTCCCCTGGTTTTGCCCCATTCCGCAGCATCAGCGTCTCTTTTTCAGCCATGCCAAACATTGCAATCGCGATCACTAGATCTGAGGCCTCGCCTGTGTCCCCACCAATTATGTATGCACCGTATTGCCGTGCTCCAGCATTCAAGCCTTCTCCAATTTGCTCTATGTCTCTTTCATCATAACTCTCAGGCAGACCAAGAGAAACAAGTGCAGATATTGGTTGAACGCCCTTAGCCGCAAAATCGCTGACGTTCATGACCACGGCTTTTCGGGCGGCTTGCCAAAGGGTCATGCTCTTTGGAACGTCAGTCTTGCCCACAAGCATATCGGTCTTAAGAACAACCAGATTTCCCTTCGCTATTTCGTAGGCAGCCACATCATCGTTGAAGGGAATTGGCGTCCTCGGCATCGGATCCAACCGACTCTGAATGAGTTCTATTATTCGACGCTCTCCAAGGCGCTTAAGGTCTTTCAATTCGAATCTCCGCAATCGTTTTCATTTCTTAAAGGACTGACAGAGACTAAGAAATCCCTATGTTGAGCAATGCTTGAAGTGTCCATAAGTCGTTCAATGACTATTTCCGAACGTCTTAAAAATAAGGGTTCCTCTGAAGTAAGCACACGGCCTCGGTAGCTCAGCTCGGTAGAGCGGCGGTCTCGTAAACCGCAGGCCCCGGGTTCAAAGCCCGGCCGAGGCTCCTTAAACTTGCCCATCTGTATTTTTGTTCGACATATACACAGTAACATTTATTAAATATTAATATTAACGATATGTAGAAGAGGTCTGTGAACAAATGAACATGTCATCATTACACCTCCGTGGTGGGTCCAAGCTAAAATGCCCATATGATGGATGCGGCAAAGCGTTTGAAAGGCCGACCATCCTCACAGACCCTTCCACACTGCCCAGAAAGACTTTTTATGCATGCCCTCATTGTATGTCAAAAATAGACCTGCAAGTTGAAAATCTGAAGATCACCAATGTAAAGGCAATGGAATACGGCAGGGTCTTCGACTCGCCTGCAAAATGCGCCCATTACTCTGGCTTTGTGGATGCCATATCATTCGACATGACGGTGCCTGACGACTGCCTGGTGTGTCCGAAGATTCTCCAGTGTGGAATTAAGAAACGTAGACACATCTGACAGTTAACTCCATGTATGTGCAAAGTTCTTTTTCGCCAAGCATAAATGCTGGGAATATTGCACTACTTTGAGGACTATGAGAAAGAAATCAGTCTTGGCTCTGATTCTACTAGCCTGTGCCTTACTGCCCCTAATGCTAGGGCTGCTTGCGGTTCAAGCGGATGGCCAATATCCACATTTGTCAGATCAAGAAGCGCAAGTTGTGTCTTTGGTAAATGGAACCAGAGCCTACGACTATGATCTTGAACTCGAGAGAATTGCCCTAGATCATAACCTTTCAGACTATGCTTTTCGCTCAACAGGGTCACCTAATGCTAATCGGACTGCAGACTGGATAAAAGACCAGTTCGATGGCTTCGGGCTTGAAACCAGCCTTGAGTCATTTCAATTCACAACCTGGAATCTGCCTAGCCAACCGATTCTCGTCTTAGACGAAGATGGCAATCCCAATACGGCAGATGATCAAACAAGCGTCAGATCATTTCAATGCCAGCACTTCAGCTGGCCCACACCTGCAAACGGGACGTTTACCGATATTTCTATCCTGCCCTTACCCGATGGTCTCGTGTATGGAAACTTCCGGCAACAAATCATGCCAATTAGTGCGACTATCAAATGGAACAACATAAATACGGCAGGAAAGGTCGTCCTGGTTGGAAGAGAAGCCAGCTGGTACGGGGAGTGGCGCGACAAGCTTCTGCGAAAAATAGAGTCACAGAGACCTGCGGCGCTCGTCTACACTTGGTGGTATGACTGGATGAATTTCACACCGCCGTTTTTTGGATCAGCATCAGGAACCGCCTTCTGGAATCTTGGAGTACCGGTGGGGTGGGTGAATTATGGTGACGGCATGTTGATTCGTCAAAAGGTGAACAGTACGAATGTCCGTGCAAGCATAAAAATCCCAGCCGTGATCCAAAACGGAACACACAGCAACGTTGTTGGGAAATTGAAAGGAAAAACCAACTCAAATAGATATGTCATAATCTCGGGGCACTATGACACAGTTATGGATGCTGGGTTCTGCGACAATGGGGCCGGTACAGCAGGGGTGATTGAGTTGGCCCGAATATTCAAACAAGCCGCCCAGACGGGGATATATACTCCGGACCAAACCCTTGTTTTCATAGCCTTCACAGGCGAGGAACTAGGATTCGTCGGGTCAATAGATTATATAAAGAGACACAATACGGAAATGAAGAACATCGACGCCGTGATCAACCTTGACTGCATCGGTCATAATCTCTTAACAGTCTCAGAAACACTAGCAGACGACAAGGGAATGAGACTAGATCAGATTGTTATAAAGGCTGCACAAGATCTAGGAGTAGCAGTGGAAACAGAACCCATTGAAGTCGGCGGCTCGGATCAAGAGGCTTTCAGGAACCCAGTGCAGACTGGCGTTTTCGAAAGGGATTTCTGGGGTATCGATCCTGCAATAAACGACACTGTGAGAGTCAAATCCAGCACGATGCTCGGTTCCTCCCCGCTTTTCTATAGCGAGAAATTCTTGGGGGGCGGGGCGCCTGGTTGGATACACACGGAATATGACAATTCCACATCAACTCTGACATTTGGGTGGGTAAAGACAGAAGACCTAGAAGGGCACATCCGAACGGCTGCACTTTCAGTTATGCGTGTTCTTGCCACTCTCTACAACCCTCTTATGTCACAACTCACTATAGGCGCCGCTATAGCGGCAGTAATATTAATTGTGTTGGTCGTTCTTGAGAGATCCAAGGTCAAGAAAGCTGCCAAAATAGTTCGTGACGAAATCGCTTGGTACATCAACACAAAGGAGTTGCTTATCATTCTCTTGTTATTAGTGTTTTTGCTCTTTTCCTCCTACGCTTCGACATCAACAGTCGCAAGAACCGAGGTAATTGTGAGAAAAATCCCTACAATCATAGCTGTGAGATACTTTGGCTACCCCTTCGAAATGATAGAAATCCCACTGCAATTCCAAAGGCCAACAACAGACTTCGAGACAATGGTCTCTCAGCTATCATCGACTCCAGAAACTAGCGCGCCCCAAGTGCTGTGGGTCGGACTGGCATTGAACATGCTCATATTCGCTGTCTCGTCTTTGATTCTGGTTTACTTGGGAGCGAGACTATGGGAAACATTTTCGTCGTCGGCAAAGCCAGAAGAATCTCCAACATCAACTTGAACCTAATCGCCAAACTTGAAACTGAAACTCAAGACAAATGAACTATTAATGACTTCATTGGTCAACCGATGCCAAGAAGCCAACCTTTTTCAAGTTGAACAAAAGCCTTAAACAATACATCAACAATGGCTTTAGCTGTTAAGAAATTGGGGCTGTCGGCTAGTTTGGTCTAGGCTTGGAGACTTGGGCTCTCTAGACTCCGGTTCAAATCCGGGCAGC
>CAYNQC010000071.1:0-4706 GCA_964399235.1 uncultured Candidatus Bathyarchaeia archaeon
TGTGATGAAGCAATGGCTGCCCCAAGTCCTATAACACCGGAGGATGTAGCGCAGAGTGACGATATTGACTTTGAAGAAAAAGAAGAACACTGGAATGTCTATAAGCTAAAGGATGGTACAACCCTAAAGATCAAGTTGATACTTGTTGGCATAAAGAGACTTAAGAAACACAATACTGATGGAACGCCTCTCTATATGGTGAATTCTCAGAATGTTGTTAGAGCAGTTGACATTCCAAAAGAACTAATCGCCAAGCCGAAGGAGTCAACTTTCAAGCCAGTCTAACACGTGCTTGGTTTGGTATATCGCGTGCGCGAACTTGAACCGAGATCCGCGAAAACAGCATGCTGGCCATATGTGTTTGAACAGAGAGCTAAAACCTTTTCAGGATTCTAGCGCGGGCAAAAAACAGAAAAGGCTTCCGCCCTTCCTCATACTGTATTACAGAAAATCAGTGTAAAGTTACAATACCAGAGTCGACTAAATTTCTGAGGAGAAAAGCCTTTTAAGCCCAATTTGACCATATTACTGCCATCAGAGGCAAAATATGTGACAGAAATTAAAATAGAGCCGAAGGCTCAGGCTGATGTCCTAGACCAAACTAGACTACGCGCGCCTATCCCTTTCCTTCACTCAGCCATTATTTAGGAGATTTGGACAGCTAAAACTGATTGTCGTTAGTATGTCTGCGTCATCAAGGAAACAATTAAGAGCCTGATGTCCTGCCTCTTCTACCTATCATTGAGCAAAGGAAGAGGCACACTTGGGACTTGTCAACCCTCTTATAGCCATCGTCGTAGCCATAGGTTTCCTGGTAGTGCTGCTCTATAAACGCGTGAACCTTGGCATCGCGTTGAACGCGACAGCTCTGTTTCTGGGATTGCTTGCCCTCGACTTGGGAATGATTATTCCAGTGATAATCACAACGACTTCGGATTTACTCACAGTTTCAGTGTGCGCTGCCACCTTCGGCATAATGTTGTTGAGCGAGCTTTACAGGGAAACTGGAATGATCAAGCGATTGAACAGGAGTATAAGCGGGTTGATCAACAACCCGAAAACCGTGTTATGCGTTCTCCCGGCGGTCATAGGATTGTTACCGGTTGGAGGAGGAGCCTTGATGTCAGCACCGCTCGTGGATTCTGAAGCTGACAGACTGAAAATGACGACCACCAAGAAAGCCTACGCGAATCTTTGGTTCAGACACACTATCTTCCCCGTGTATCCTCTCAGCCCAGTGATCATAGCGGCGGCTCTGCTGACTCAGGTGAGTATAACCTCGATCATCGTTCGCCAAATCCCAGTAGTGATCGTCATGGTCATTGTCGGATACGTAATCAGTTTTCGAAAAGTCGCTACGTGGAAAAGGGAGGAAACATATAGCCAAGCTCAAAGGAACACTGATCTAAAAGAGTTTCTAATATCTTTTATCCCAATATTGACTACCATCGTGATAGCCATAACACTGGTTCTAACAGGAACCAGCAGCTTGTTAAGCGGTTTTGAGGTCGCGATCGCGATTCTCATAGGACTAGCCATTTTCATTGCTATTACGAAACTACATGTTTCTGTGTTTGTTAGACCCTTCAGAAGTTGGGGCATATGGGGAATAACTGCTGCAGCCTACGGCGCCTTCTTGCTGAGAAACGTCATGACTACAGCGGGAATCTCACAGGTTTTTTCATCCATTGTTGCAAACGGAAGCGTTGACATCGTTCTGTTCATTATAATATGCCCTGCTGCGCTTGGGTTCCTGACGGGTTCACCTCAAGGCGGCGTCGCTGTGAGCGTCTCTATTCTGTCAGCTTTGCTTCCGTTGCCTTTCACGGCGAAGGTCGCGGGGCTGGTCTTTATGAGTGCTTACTTGGGGTACACTATAGCACCAACGCATCTGTGTTTCACGTTCACAGCCGCTTACTTCAAGTGTTCCCTCGGCAAAATGTACAAGTATGTCCTTCCATCATTCTTGTTGACTTTTCCAGTTGCGTTGCTCGTATATTTTCTTTGGTAGAATCTGAGCCAATGAAACGGCTGGAAAAGCATAATATGCTAATTGAAAAATAGAAAAAAGAGTTGCTGAGCTATACGACCTTCAGGTGTTTTGAATCCTCTTCGCGGAGCCTCTTATGCTTCGGCATTCTGATTTCAAGAACTCCATTCTTGTATTCTGTTGAAACGCCGTTCATATTGATCTGCCTAACAGGCAACTCGATGGCCTTGTAGAAGTTCTTGGCCGTAACTTCAACGTGGCCTTTTTTGAAGTTCAGCTTTATGTCGTCTTTTTCAACACCTGGCAACTCAACGTAGATCCGGATTATGTCGTCTTCATCGAATATGTCCACGAGCGGTTCTCGCATTTCGTCCAATGCGGCCTTCGGAACTTCGAAGGGTTTCTCGGGCAAGGGTCTTCTTTTTGAAGGCTTCAGTGGATCAATTGGCTCCAAAGGCTGTAATGGCTGCTTTGTTCCGAAGTATCCTCGAACTGTGAAACCTTTAATGTCAGGTTCGTCGATCTGCCTGATTTCCCACGTACCCTTGATGTCCCCGCTTCGAATCTTATCCAACATTCTGTCCATTTCGCTCTGAGATTTTTTCATCAATTTGAAGATATCAAAGTCGTCGAACAAATCATCAAAGTCATCCTCAAATGGCAAAGGTTTTCACCTCCCTACAATCCTCCCATACTTTCCATGGATTCCATCAAACGGCGCAGGACCAGACTCATCATCATGAATGTCTCCCCGAACTCAGAACACGCGTATTTCCCACGGCCAGTTTTCTCCAGCAAACCGCCCTCCTCCAGTTTTCGCGAGTTTTCCCAGACGATTTTCGGGTTCAAGTTGAGATCCTGCATGAAATCCGCAAAGCTCAGTGTCCTGTCATCTGCTTCGACAAGGCGGTTCATCATTCGCAGCCGAGTCTGGTGTGACAAAGCGCCGAAGATTTTCGAGAACCTTTCAAAGCTTTCCTCGTTCTCCCTCAATTCCTCTTCCAAATCCTGTTTTGACCAGTCTTCGAGCGAGAGTGGAATTTCGAATACTGTTTTCCCGTCTTGCACAAGCCGCAGTTTGAGTTTCATCTGGCCTTGCCTCTTTTATTACCAAAGCGTAATTACGATAAGGTAATATATAAAATTACCTGCAGGTAATAAGAATCACCAACCGAAAAATCGAACACTTGATCGATGCAATCAGCGTCGGCGTTTTCGTGTCCAATGTGAACGATCCTCGCCTGTACAAGAAATTAGGTTACAGAGAAGGGGACATCTTCGTGAAGAGAAGCTGTGACACAGATAATTTTGGCTCATTAGCGCGCAGTTAATTGAAATAGAATGGATCACATGATTAGGACGATTTTCCCAAGCATGTAACGGCATTTCTATTGTCAGTAAACATTTATTCCATCAACAGATTTCTATTGGTATTATCATCGGCTCAGGTGGTCATATGGTCAGAAAGAACAGTTTGTCGAAGGAGTGGGATGACGCTTCGGAGTCTTGGTCGGACTTTGTTCGAAAGCGCAAGGACTACTTTCGGGAGGAAATGAACAATCCTGCTACCTTCAAGGTAATAGGGAATGTGAGAGGTAGGCGTGTTTTGGACTTGTCGTGCGGTGAAGGACAAAACACGAGAATGTTGGCTAGAAGAGGAGCTAGAGTGGTCGGTGTGGACTTTTCAGAAAGAATGATAGAGCTGGCGAGAAAAATGGAAAAGGACGAACGGTTGGGCATACGATATTATGTTTCTGACGCAGCAGATCTGAAGGTCTTGGAGGATGGGTGTTTTGATGTTGTGACGTGTTTTATGGCTCTAATGGATATTGAACGTTATGAAGACGCTGTTTCAGAGGTTTCAAGAGTCCTGAAGAAGAATGGAAGGTTTGTCTTTTCAATCACTCATCCTTGTTTCGCATATGGCGACACTGCAGGTGGAGAACCCATCGCAGAATGGAAATACGCAGAAGCGACAAAAGATGCAACAGAGAGAGAGGCTGTGCATTTGGAGATAAAGAGGTATTTCGGCATCGTCAAAAGCGACGTCGCATGGGATATGAAGAGGCTTGTCAAACCCTTCCGGACAACCTCATTTCACAGGACTCTTACGGACTATTTCCAAGCACTGCACAAGAGCGGGTTCGTTGTTGCTAGGCTTGTTGAGCCAAAGCCTACTGTGAAAGGTGCGTCCAGGCATCCTTCGTTGCGTAAACACATGAAAATTCCACATTCGATTGTCATCGAGGCAATAAGAACCTGATAAACGGTTCCAAAGTGTCTTTCTCTACATGTTCATAGAGGAAGTTTTGTTTTCCAGTTCTTTGAGACTTGTCTTTGCTGTTGTAATGATTGGTTTGAAGCCGAGCTTTCTCCAGAAGGCTTCGGCTTCTTTGTTTCCTATTATGTATCTCAAGGTCACGTCTTCAACGCCTTCGGCGTCAAAGAGCTCACAGAGCTGTTTAACCAAAAGTGCGCCTACGCCTCTTTTTCTGAATTCTCTGACAACGTATACTGTAGATATACTGCCTACGGTTTTGGGAGTGTAGTCGGTTCGGTGAGTGATTTCTCCATGTGCAGATCCGATGATTTCTCCGTTCATTTCGGCGATTAAGACGTGACTGTTGTTGGTCGATAGTTCATTTTGGACTCTTTGTTTGAGAATTGTTTTTCCTTCTTCTGTCATGTGCCATATCATGGGGTTTGATTCTTCGCA
>CAYNQC010000071.1:4806-7126 GCA_964399235.1 uncultured Candidatus Bathyarchaeia archaeon
GTCCTTTCACGAGTGTTCCGCTTTTGACCCTTCGTGCGAGAAAGCTTGGGATTTTCTCTTCTTTTCCTTTGGTTGGGACTCCCTTATTTTCGAGAGCTTTCAAGATGGCGTCTATCATTCTCTTCTTTGGCGGTTTGAAGTATCCTTCTCCAAGAAGCAGAGTGAATGCACGGTTGGCGCGTCCGCCCCATGTCTGGGGACCTTGTGCTCGCTTGCTCTTCTTGCTGGCTCTAATTGCGATTTCACATTCCTTTTTGAGTTCGTCGAAGTCGACGCCGAGGATTTCGATGTTTTCCATGTTGGTTTCACCTAAGCCTCTTCTTGAGAATTCCTGAATCACTGGCATCTTCTGTGGGTCCAAGCCGGCAAGTGTCGCGCCGACTGTTTCGACTGCAACAGCGTCTCTGCCTACTAGAATCGTGTTCATGCGCGTGGTCGGGCCTGTCCAAGCGTGCCAAAGGTTTGTTCCATCCATTACGGCGAGGTCTATCCCGCCGATAGCCTCGTACAAGTCGGCCAGCACTGCGGGCAGTTTTTTGTGGAACCTTGATTTCTTACGGTCAGGAACTAGTCCAAACAGGTTCTTCAGGATGCTTCCTCTGTCAAAAGTGCGAAGCACATGGGTGCTGACAAACACGTTGGGTTTGAAAAGAATGTGTGACAATTGAAGGTTTTCGTCATCAATTCGACACTGTCTTGTCTCAGCATCCTGCGTAAGGTTGAACGGAACAACATTGTCGGTGAACAGTTCCTTCCATACTTGAAGCCTTTCCGACCCGGTTCCCTGATAGTTGTCCGATTCGGCAAGAAACGCTTGTGGTGCCTTGTTGAAGCCATTGATGATGGCTCTCACGACGTCAACAGATGAATAATGCGCCCTCTTGGTTGTGAAGACTCCCACCTTGATGACAACTGGTCTTCGGGTCGTGTTGAGGTCACTTATGCCTCCGATCATTTCCAATGCGTGATCAAGAGACACGCTTTCTTTTTCGTCAAAACGCGTTATCGCAACTTTCGAACCCACGACTGTTTCCCCTTTCAGCGATTAGCGAAGTTGAACTCTTCAGGTGATCATAAAGCTTTCCAAAGTGCACACGCAGAATTCACACATTTCAGGAAGACATTTATCATCAAAATCATAATCTGAAGTCGTCACAGGAGAAACACGATTTGAAGGTAGCAGAGAGTGTCATAGATCTGATTGGAAGCACACCAATGATCAGACTCGTCCTCCCCAAGATCAAGGCTGATTTGTACGCAAAACTTGAATACATGAACCCCGGGGGAAGCGTCAAAGACAGAATCGCGAAGCAAATGATCGAAGCGGCTGAAAGGCGCGGAGTCATAAAGCCGGGAGACACGATTGTGGAGGCTACGAGCGGGAACACGGGAATAGGTCTTTCCATGGTTGGCGCCGCAAAGGGCTACAAGGTTGTGATTATCATGCCTGGAACTGCCTCGAGTGAACGGAGAAGCATGATGAGACACTTCGGCGCCCGCGTTGTTCTAACCCCTTCTGCCGATTTTGTTGAAGGTGCGTTGGCAAAGGCGAGAGAATTGGCCAAGCGCCCAGGCTGGTGGATGCCTTCGCAGTTTGAGAATCTTGAAAACGTCGTGGCTCATATGGAGAATACAGGAAAGGAGATTCTGAAGCAGGTTCCTGGCGGAAGTGTCGATGCTTTTGTTGCGGGCATAGGCACGGGAGGGACATTGATGGGTGTAGGCAAAGCATTGCGCAAGATCAATCCTAAGGTGAGGATAGTTGCCGTTGAGCCAGTGGGTTCCAGATCGACTGCGCCTAAGAAAGTGTCAAGACACCTTGAGATCATAGATCATCAAGTCGAAGGCATAGGTGATGGGTTCATTCCTCAAATAGTGAAGACCGATCTGATTGACTGTTGGGCGCAGGTTTCAGATGAGGACGCAATAGAGACAGCTTGCTGCTTGGCACGGGAAAAGGGCCTGTTTGTAGGAATTTCCTCAGGCGCCAATGTGTACGCGGCCACACAGATAGCCACGAGTTTAGGCAAAGGAAAGACGGTGGTCACGATTCTTCCAGACAGCGCAGACAGGTATTACACAACGGGCCTATTCCGATACAGTACCTGTCTATACCAAAAATGGTAGAATTGTAGAATTCCTACTGGACAACAGCGCGCGCTTGGGCAGATAAGGGCGAGCTATTTTTCTTTTCTTCTCGCTTCTCGTGTCTCCTTTTCTCTCTCCTCCATTGTCTTCTCTTCTCTCCCAGCTTCTATTCCTTCTTTTCTTCTTGCCTTTTCTCTCTCCCTTTCTTTCGTCTCTTCTACTTTATCTTCGC
>CAYNQC010000072.1:0-7097 GCA_964399235.1 uncultured Candidatus Bathyarchaeia archaeon
CTCAGGTCATTCATGAAAAAGTTTATTAGATAGCTACATAGTCTACGTTTCTAGCTCTTTAACATTGGCGACCATTTTTCGAGTTGGAATGACCCAACAGACGGAGGAAATTTAAAGTTTGAAAAAACCCGCATCAAACCGTTTCGTTGACATGAGATCAAACGTGAAGTTGCAGGGGATGATTGAAATTGACTGAGATATTGAAAGAAGATACCCATCTGTTGCTGAACGCCTTTTTCAAGCACAAGGGTCTGGTTCGTCAACACTTGGACTCCTACAACGAATTCATAGACCGCGGCTTGCAGGAAGTGATAGATGAAGTCGCCGAAATCCCTATAGAAGTGCCTGAAAGCCCATACAAAGTCAAACTAGGTCAAATCTGGATTATCGATCCACAAACGCGGATAACCGGACCTTATGCGACTGAGGTAGACGGAACCAAACATGAAATTTACCCGTTGGAGGCTAGGCTCCGCAATTTGACTTACGCTGCGCCCGTGGCGCTTGAGATGACTCCTGTCATCGACGGCAGGGAGCAGGACACCGAGCTTGTTTACATTGGCAACATCCCTGTCATGTTGAAGTCCAAACTGTGTTTTCTCTCACAACTTTCGAGAGACGAACTAGTCGGATGTGGTGAGGACCCTGATGATCCTGGCGGCTACTTCGTCGTGAATGGTTCAGAACGCGTGATAGTCGCTATGGAAGATCTGGCACCTAACCGTATATTAGTTGACGTTGACGAGAAGGGCGCTACTCCTGTTTATCAGGCGAAGATATTTTCGACCACCGTAGGATTTAGGGCGAGGATTGAACTGAAAATCAAGTCCGATGGGGCATTATATGCTTCAATGCCAGGTGTTCCTTCTGAGGTTCCCTTTGTTGTTTTGATGCGAGCTTTGGGATTAGAATCTGACAAAGAGGTCGCTGAGGCAATTTCCCTAGACAAAGATATTCAAGCGACGCTTGAGCCATCTTTCGAAAAAGCTTTGGGCGTTGACACTGCAAAAGACGCGATTCTCTTCATCGGCAACCGAGTTGCACACGGTCAAGTTGAAGAATACCGTATACAAAAGGCCGAAACTGCAATAGACAAGAACTTCTTGCCACACATCGGCAGGACCGATCAGAGAAGAAAGGACAAGGCGCTGTTTCTAGGTGAAATGGCTTGTAGGGCAATTGAAATGTCTCTCGGAAGAAGAAATACAGATGACAAGGATCACTTCAAGAACAAACGCCTGAGGCTTGCAGGTCCATTGCTTGCCGATCTTTTCAGAGTGGCATTCAGAAACCTCACGCGTGACATAAAATATCAGCTTGAACGGATAGGCGTGAAAGGACCAATAATAACGGTTTCTGCGGCTGTGAGGCCAGGGATAATCGCCGAAAGATTCCAACATGCTCTCGCGACTGGAAACTGGGGAAGAGGCAGGGTCGGCATTACGCAACTTCTTGATAGGACAAACCACATCTCGACTCTGAGCCACTTGCGACGGCTGCAATCACCATTGAGCAGGAGCCAACCCAACTTCGAAGCGCGAGACCTGCATGCAACCCACTGGGGACGGTTGTGCCCCAACGAGACGCCTGAAGGCTCGAACTGTGGCCTTGTCAAGAACTTGGCCTTGTCTGCATGCATTTCGGTGGGCGTCAACGCGGACAAGATAAAACAGCTTCTTTTCAGCGGCGGCGTAGCCTCAGTTTTAGAAGCAAGTGAAGATATGAAACTAACCGGCGCCAAGGTATTCGTTGACGGCAACATAATTGGCTATTGTGGCTCCCCACAACAGTTGACTGACGATCTGAGGGAAAGGCGAAGAAGAGGAGAAGTGTCGACAGAGATCAACGTATCGTATTTCTCAAAGGCCCAGACTGAAAGGGAAGAAATCTACGTTAACTGCGACGAAGGCAGAGTCAGACGGCCATTGATAATTGTTGATAATGGTGTCCCAAGGCTTCAACCCGAACAAGTTGAGAAAATAGCCAGCGGAGAATGGGCTTGGGAAGACTTTGTTAAAAACGGAATAATAGAATACTTGGACGCTGAAGAAGAGGAAAACGCCTATGTTTCTCTGAACCATGCAGACTTGAAGCCCGATCACACGCATTTGGAAATCGCAACCTATACGATTCTTGGAATCTGTGCTTCAACGATACCCTACGCAGAACACAATCAGTCGCCGCGTAACTCCTATC
The DNA here is from genome assembly GCA_964399235.1 of uncultured Candidatus Bathyarchaeia archaeon. Taxonomy (GTDB): domain Archaea; phylum Thermoproteota; class Bathyarchaeia; order Bathyarchaeales; family Bathycorpusculaceae; genus DASPPK01. The sequence continues at coordinate 2,197 of CAYNQC010000072.1, forward strand.
AAGCGGCTATGGCTAAACAGGCGTTAGGAGTCTACTCAACAAACTTCCAGCAACGCGTAGATTCAAGGTCTCACATACTGCATTATCCGCAAGTTCCGCTTGCGGAGACAGCTTTGATGGAGACTATGGGGTACAAACTGAGACCATCAGGACAAAACTACGTTGTGGCCGTGTTGTCTTTCGAAGGCTACAATATGGAAGACGCATTGGTGTTCAACAAGGCTTCAATAGAAAGAGGCTTAGGGCGCTCTACTTTCTTCCGAATTTACGAGGCCGAATGTCGCCAGTATTTGGGTGGGCTGAGAGACAAGTTTATTCTTCCTGAAGCCGGAACACGCGGTTACAGAGGCGAACAGTACTACAGATTGCTTGAGCCAGACGGCATCATCGGTTTAGAATCAGGCGTTGCAGGCGGAGACGTATTGATCGGCAGGATTAGCCCGCCAAGATTCCTTGAAGAGTATAAGGAATTCGAGGTCAAAGGACCGTCTATGCGTGACACATCGGTCGACATGCGACCATCGGAAAATGGCATTGTTGATGCTATATTCATCACCGATTCAGGAGAGGGAAGCAAGCTAGTCAAAGTCAGAGTCCGCGATCAACGCGTCCCCGAACTGGGCGACAAATTCGCTTCTCGCCATGGACAAAAGGGAGTCATCGGACTGATTGTTCCCCAAGAAGATATGCCTTTCACAGAAGACGGCATCGTACCCGACTTGATAATAAACCCGCATGCTATACCATCAAGAATGACCGTGGGGCAGTTCATAGAATCGTTGGCTGGAAAAGTTGCGTCTGCAAGAGGCAAACCAGTTGACGGAACACCTTTCGCAAACGAAGGACCCACTGAGCTGAGACAGGCTTTGATCAAACTTGGCTTCAGTAGCACAGGCGCCGAGGTCTTCTACAGCGGCGTTACAGGCCAGAAATTTGTTGCCGACGTCTACGTCGGTGTGGTCCATTATCAGAAGCTTCATCACATGGTGGCTGACAAGATTCATGCACGGGCAAGAGGACAAGTGCAGATGTTGACGAGGCAACCGACTGAAGGCAGAGCCCGAGGCGGCGGTCTCCGATTTGGTGAAATGGAACGTGACTGCCTTATCGGTCATGGTGCCGCAATGCTTCTCAGAGACAGGCTGCTCGAAGAATCAGACAAGTATACGCTTTATATCTGCGAAACTTGTGGACACATAGCCTATCATGACATGAAACAAAGAAAGTACGTGTGCAAGCTTTGCGATGACAAGGCGAAGATCTCTCCAGTGATCGTTTCCTACGCTTTCAAACTTCTACTTCAAGAATTGATGAGCCTCTGCATTTCGCCTAAACTGGCGCTTAAGGAGAAGGCATGATTATGTCGGCAGAAGAATTTGTCAGAAAAGTTGTTGACGAAATCAACTTCGGCATGTTCTCGCCGCAAGATGTGCGCAAGCTCTCAGTGGTGGAAGTCCAGACCCCTGACACTTACGACGAAGACGGCGCCCCGATCTCTGCCGGCTTGATGGACGGAAGACTCGGAACACTTGAGCCGAGACAAAGATGCAAAACTTGTGGTAACACGGCAATACGATGCCCGGGACACTTCGGACACATCGAGCTTGCAGTTCCTATAACACACATCGAATTCACCAAGATCATTTACGATCTCTTGAGGGCTACATGTCGGAACTGCGGACGCATACTGCTTCCCGACGACGTCGCAGAAAAAGCCAAAAGCAGAGTAGAAAAAACAAAACAACTGCTCGGTCTGGTTCCGGATGAAGTCTACAAGGCAATTATGCAGGAAACAAAGAGAAAACAGTGTCCCCACTGTGCTGCCGCACAGTACAAGATGACTTTTGAGAAACCCACGAAGTTCAGTGAACAGATACCTGAAAGCGGTTCAGAACCATTGACTCCAAGCATGGTTCGAGAGAGAATGGAACGCATCACCGACGATGACCTTGAACTCTTGGGCTTTAACCCGAAGACAGCGCGCCCTGAATGGATGGTGCTGCAGGTTCTCCCTGTTCCCCCAGTGTACGTCCGGCCTTCAATAACGTTGGAATCCGGCATCCGATCCGAGGATGATTTGACCCACAAACTCGTTGACATCATCCGCATAAACCAGAGACTCAAGGAAAACATGGATGCAGGTGCTCCGACGCTGATTATTCAAGACTTGTCTGAGCTCTTACAGTACCACGTGACAACTTACTTCAACAACGAAGCCTCTGGAATACCGCCAGCGCGCCATCGTTCAGGAAGAGCCCTCAAAACGCTGTCGCAAAGGTTGAAAGGAAAGGAAGGAAGGTTCAGAAGCAACCTTTCAGGAAAAAGAGTAGATTTTTCAGCCAGAACCGTCGTTTCACCCGATCCAAACCTTGACATAAACGAGGTCGGCGTTCCCTTGGAAATCGCGATGCGTCTGTCAGTGCCTGAAAAAGTGACAGAATGGAACATCGCAGAAATGCGAAACCTCGCCAAGAATGGACCTGAGAAATATCCCGGCGCCCTCTACGTAATCAGACCCGACGGAAAACGCATAAGACTCGAATTCGTCGTAGACAGGGAAAAAATCGCCGAAGCCATCGAACTCGGGTTCATTGTCGAGCGACACTTGAAGAACGGTGACATAGCCATCTTCAATCGCCAACCTTCACTTCACCGCATGTCAATCATGGCGCATTATGTTCGCGTTCTGCCATACAAAACGTTCCGTCTGCACTTGTGCGTTTGCCCTCCATACAACGCAGACTTCGACGGGGACGAAATGAACCTGCACATTCCTCAGAGCGAAGAAGCTCGAACAGAGGCTCTATTGCTGATGCAGGTTCAGGACCAAATTCTTTCGCCAAGGTTCGGAGGACCAATCATAGGCGCCATCAGAGACTTCATAACTTCTGCATACTTATTCACGAGGACATCCACCTTCCTGACGCGAAGCGAAGTCAACAAACTGGTGCTAGCCTCAAAATACGATGGTGAACTTCCCCAGCCCAAAATCAAAGAACCCCAACCAATGTGGACTGGCAAACAGATTTTCAGCCTCTTTCTGCCCAAAGATATGAACTACGTTTTGAAAGCCAACATCTGTCAAGGATGCACAAAATGCTTGGAAGAAGAATGCAAGCATGACGCTTACGTTGTCGTGCGGAACGGCGAACTCATAAGCGGGGTGATCGACAGACGTTCAATCGGCGCCGAACAGTCTGAGAGCCTTCTACACAGGATCATCAAGGACTATGGCACTCAGGCAGGCCGAGAATTCCTCAATAAAATAACAAGAATGCTGAAGACCTACATCTCAATGCGGGGCTTCAGCTATGCTTACAATGAACTTGTCCTATCACCGAAGGCTGAGGCCCGAATACGGAAAACAATGGAAAGAATAGAAAAGAAGATTGAAGATCTGATTGAAAGCTTCCGGCGAGGCACGCTGCCAAGGCTCCCAGGACAAACGCTTGAGGATTCCTTCGAGATATACGTTATGAACGAACTAGCAAAGGCAAGAGACGAATCCGGCAAAATAGCGGACGAAGACTTCACGCTGGAGAATTCTGGCATCGTCATGACCAGAACAGGCGCGAGAGGCTCAAGCCTCAACATCGGTCAAATAAGCGCTTGCGTGGGACAACAGTCAGTGCGTGGAAAGAGAATACTGCGTGGCTACGTTGACAGAGCGTTGCCACACTTCCAGGGCGGAGATCAGCGGCCAAAGGCAAGAGGGTTCGTGTATTCGTCGTATCAGACTGGGCTAGACGTTATCGAGTTCTTTTTCCACGCCATGGGTGGAAGAGAAGGTCTCGTCGACACAGCTGTGAGAACACAGCAGAGCGGTTACATGCAGAGACGATTGATCAATGCGCTTGAACACATACGACTTGAATACGATGGAACCGTCCGAAACTCGGCTGGAGACATCATTCAGTTCCAATACGGTGAAGACGGTGTTGACCCGGCGAAGAGTGACCATGGAAAAGCAGTAAACGTGAGCCGTTTGGTCGATCAAATACGGGTTGAAAAGGAAAAGGGAAAACCAGCTACAGCCGGTTTCATAAAAGAAGAACTGGGCAAGGTTGAAGGACAACTGACTCCGATTCTGGTGGATCAACTCAAACAGAGCTTGACCAAGACCGAACTGGCAAGGTCAGCTGTCGAAAAAGCAATCAACCTCACGGTTGACCGTTACAAACGTGCATTGGCGGAACCCGGTGAAGCAGTAGGCATAGTTGCAGCTCAATCTATCGGCGAGCCCGGCACCCAGATGACTCTCAGAACTTTTCACTATGCAGGTGTGAGAGAGCAAAACGTAACCCTAGGTCTGCCACGGCTAATCGAGATCGTCGATGCTAGAAGGATTCCTTCAACACCAATCATGAAGATCTATCTCACGGAAGAGTTCCGTAAGAGTAAAGAAGCAGCTGTAAAGATTGCCCGTGACATAGTTTACACAACCATGGAAAATCTCGCTGAAGCAGTCTACCTTGATCCCGTGCATGATGAAATCATAGTCGAGGTTGACAAGACTATGATGGAAGACCGCGAAGTATCAATGCAAGACTTGAAAGAAAAGCTTGAGCTGCCAAACTGCACAATGAAGACGAAGGGCAACAGCATACATGTGCAACCAAAGAAAGTCGAGACTATAAAGAAACTGCTTGGAAAAGTCTCAGGTTTCCACGTTAAAGGCGTACCTGGCATAAAGCGTGTGCTCGTAACGGAAGAGCATGGAGAATGGGTCATAAACACTGACGGTTCAAATCTGTCTCGAGTTCTGGAGGTTCCCGGGGTCGACTGCACGCGAACCACAACGAACAATGTCCACGAAATCGCCAAAACGCTCGGCATTGAAGCAGCAAGAAACGCCTTGGTGAATGAGGCCAAAGGCGTTCTGGAAGAGCAGGGATTGGACG
>CAYNQC010000073.1:0-6981 GCA_964399235.1 uncultured Candidatus Bathyarchaeia archaeon
TAGAAAAGGTTCTCGTCAGGATCCGCAAACAAAGCGGCATAGCCTCCCCAATACTGTTTCTTCGGCGGCTCCACGAAACTCACGCCTTTATCCTTCAACCTTTCATATTCCTTGTCAACATCTTTCACAGCCAAGTAGATGTTAGGAGCCCCCTCCTTCCGTCCCTTCTTTCCACCAAGCATAACTGCGAAAGTTGTCGTTCCACCTAAATCAAAAATCACGTAGTTTGACCATTCACTCTTTATCTTCAAACCAAGAACATCACGATAGAAACCAATAGCCTTCTTCAGGTCCGTCACTTTAATCTCAAGCCAATTAACCCTCTCAATCAAACTGCCCACCTCTTCAACAACCTGACTTAATGCAACTCACCGTTTAAAAGATTTAGCGAAGGACAAACGTTAATTCTTCTAAACAAAATATACCCCTCTCAAGAAGGGCAGCCAATGACAAGACGCGGTTTGTACGTGGGAAGATTCCAACCCTTTCATATGGGACACCTCAGCGCAATAAAAGAGGTTCTGAAAGAAGTCGACGAACTCGTAATCGTGATCGGCAGCGCACAATACAGCCACAACTTCAACAACCCGTTCACCGCAGGTGAAAGACTCGTAATGGTACGCAAGGCTTTGGAAGAATGCAAAATAGACGGCGACCGCGTCTGGATCGTGCCCGTTCCTGACGTACACTTACACATGATGTGGGTCAGTTCAGTCGAAGGATATACGCCACGGTTTGACATAGTCTATTCTAACGAGGCGTTGACACGCCGCCTATTCATGGAATCCAAGTACAAAGTGAAGCCAATCCGCTTCTATGACAGAAAAACCTTCTCTTCAACCGAAATAAGAGGTAAAATGGTCAAAGACCAAGACTGGGAAAGACTGGTTCCCAAAACCGTTGCAACCTTCATAAAAGAAATCGACGGAATAAACAGACTCAAAGACCTGATCAAAACCGACAAAATATGATTATAGACTGCTTCTGTTGTCTTACGCACGCAGCCGTTTGAAAATCCACGGAGGCACATGTTTCGTGCCCGACCTGCAAAGAGTGACTCTCGTCTTATGAAGATCAACAAAAATGGCTCGTGTCCGCCATTTCTTCACTGCCTTCCCTGGGCTTCTAAGAAGCCTCATCCCTTTCTCCTCGTCCACACGATACCGGCAACCACCATAACACACAGCATAGACAGTAACAAACGCACCAATGTCTGCGTGGCTTGCAGGTATAATTCCTCAAACATCTTTCATCAATAACAACTTGTTCATATGCACCTAAAAACACGCTTTCCAGAGAGCACATATTAAAGAAACCGAAATATAACGAACCACAACGACTTCAAGAGCGGCAGATCGTCACTGCATCTCCATCTTTGATCCTAAACACGCTAGCAGCATTGCCTCGATTGATCGATATCTCCAAAAAACCATGACTCCCAATCAAAGCCAAGGGTTTCCCAGCCTCAACTTCACCATAGGCCTTGCAAAAGCTCATCTTCACTTCACCTTCTTTGAGCCTTGCCTTAACCGATCGGCCAACTCCTATGTTTTCGAGTTCGCCGCCACGAATGTTAGTAATTATGTTCCCAAAATCGTCCACATGAATCACTTCCCCCGCAATCGCACCTTTCCGCCTCACGGCTCCCGCAAATTTGGGAACCACAAACTTCACTATTTCCGGACCGAAACTCGATGGCGACAAGTCGTTTGCAAGGTGACCTGCAGCTGAAGCGAAAATGTCCCTTCCATGAAAAGTGCTGGACACTTCAGGCATCATCAGCTTCTTGTTCTCTATCTCATAAACATGCCTAATTCCTTGGGCTTGCGCAGCGAGAACCAACAATCCGTTGTCGGGCCCCACGTAGCAGGCACGATCTGTCTCTATGCATATTCCGCGTCTTTCTGTCCCAACCCCGGGATCGACAACTGCGACATGAATGGTGTTAATTGGAAAATAGGGTGCTGCCGCAGCCAAGATAAACGCGCCCATCCTGACGTTGAATTTTTCAACCTCATGAGAGACATCAACAATCGTCGCGTCGGGACACGTTCGCAGTATCACGGCTTTCATTTCTGCAACGTAAGGATCCTTCAACCCAAAATCAGTCGTCAACGTGATCAAAGGACGAACCATATCATTCTTTTATTAACGGCACCGAATAATTACCTTTCCACAAACAAACTTAGGCTGACTGCAAAAAAATGGTAGCCCTCCGAAAACTCAGTGCCGCAGAAGTGGCGTTGACAACAGTTTTCACAGCATACTACGCCGTCTTCGGCTTCATAAAAATCTCACCAATAATCGGCCTGCCCGGGCAAGCAATCACCGCCGCCGCCATCATTGCTCCGATCCTGGGAATACTGCTCGGCCCATACATCGGCACGCTCTCCGCATTTCTCGGAGGAACCATAGGATTCTTCCTAGGCTCACTCTCATACCAAAGCTTTGCCTCAGGTGTCACAGCAGCCTTCTGCGCAGGAACACTCAAGAAAGGAAACAGACTCATCGCAGCACTGGCATACGCTTCACTGCTGCTGCTCTTCGCATTTTATCCACAAGTAGGACCAGCATGGACCTTCCCTGTTGAAACCTGGTTCCAAATAATAGGACTCATCATCCTCATCTCGCCCCTTCAGGCCAAAGCAAAAAGACTACTAGATTCACTCAACAACACCAGACTGCTCATCGGCTTCTTCATAACCTGCCTAGTCTCCACTCTAGCCGGCCAAATCGCAGGCTCACTGGTCTTCGAAATCTTGGCAACAGACCCACACGTTGTAACAGGCGCATGGATCACACTGACCGTCCTCTACCCCATAGAACGAACCATAATAGCCCTAGCCGCAACATTCATCGGCGCCTCACTGTCCAAAATCCTGAAAACAACAAACCTGCCAACCACATTTGCCAAAATCGCAACATGAAAACCCGTAAACAGCACCGACGACCTCGTCCTCATGCCTCGGAAAGACCAAACTGCAGGTCTGCACGTGGAAAAAACCTAGGTAGAGGGGGGTAGGGTTTTTTTGGCTTAAAAGACGCGAAAAACAATGTTAAACAGTCCACATCGAAGGTCTACGCCTTTGCGCCGTAACAGCAGTCTTAGTTTACACTTACACGATTCAACGTGATACTCGTAAGTTACAACAACTGCAGAATGAAAGTAATTCACGTCTGACAATGATGGATACGGAAAGGCAAAGTTTTTAATGGTCTCAGCATTAGAGTTGTTCACATTTCATCTCAAAATTACGAGAGGAACACAACACATGAACCTTCACCAGGAAAAAACCCGCCAACTAACCTGCATAGCACTCATACTGACAACAATATTCACAGCGCTCTATTACATGCCAAAAGCATCAGCCTCAATGGCAATTATCACAATCGACCCCCAAACAGCAAGAGTCGGAACCCTAGTAAGCGTAACAGCAAACCTAACAACCAACAACGGAACATACGCAATCTTTTTCGACGACCTATTCATTAGCAACGGAACCGCCGCCGGACAATACGCAATCACAAACATCACAGTTCCAGACGCGAAATTCGGAGCCCACTACATAACAATCAAAGACATCGCCAAGGGAGAAAACGCCACCAAACTCTTCTCCGTGTCAACAGGCTACTACCTAAACATTTCAGGACCCGAAAGAATACAAGAAGGCACCTCAATGCCCATAGTCGTCAACATGACTGGCGGCGACACAACAACAACCCAAACAGCCAATGTCACAGTCATAGCCCCAACAAGCATAACATACACAAAAATGGTGGACATCCCGCTGACAACCACTGGCAACGGCACAAAAACACTCAATTACCCAACAGACTTCTCAACAGACGCCAACACTAGCTTCGTGGGCGACTACAGAATTCTCTTCAACTCGACGTTCGCCGCCAAAACCTTCAAAGCAGGACTCACCGACGCTGCGGAATACCACAGAAACCAAACAGTAAACATCAAAGCCGCCTACGAACCAAACGAAAACGTCACACTCACAATCAAAGGAAACGGAATAAACTACCTCACAGTCAACGTAACCGACCCCACAGGCATAGTAAGCTACGACTGGACCGTCCCCATCAACGCCTCCATGGGATCATACCAGGTCACCGCAACCTCAACATCAGGCTTCACAACCAAAACACCAGCCGACAACCAGAACTTCACGCTACCCGGCTACGCAATCAACTTCACAGCCCAAAACCTCGCCGGAGAACCAGTCCAATCCATCGAGATAAAAGGCTACGAAGGCAGCAAACTCGTAACAAGCGCAACAACCGCATCCGACGGAAAAGCCGTACTGAACCTCGAACTCGGGGACTTCACAGTCAAAGCATACTACAACCCTCAAACCCTCGTCAACGAAACAACACTGACCGTCACCAACACGACTGCGACAACCATAACATGCAACCTCACCAACATACGCATCCAAGTCGCCTCAGTCGTCAACGACGCACAAATCAACATACCATTCGCCGGCATATTGCTTTTACAAGACAACTCAACCTACGCAACCGACATCAACGGAACCGCCACAATCCATTCACTGCCCCCGAACGCAACATACAGCATGAACCTAACACGCTACGGAGCAGTCTTCAACACAACCACAATCACAAACCTGCTCGCAAACAACGAACCCACAGGATGGTACGACATCAAAGTCAACTGCCCCACCTCAAACCTGCAAGTAACAGTCACCAAAGCAAACGGACAAACATTCAACAACGCCATAGTCACAGCCCAAGAACTCCTAGGCGCACCCCACTACGAAGGCACCACAAACCAGGACGGAACAATCACATTCAACCCTGTCTTCGGCAAATATCGCATACAAGTCTTCGACGCCAACAGAATACTCCTAAACGAAACAACCATAGACATGTTCACAAACCAAAACACAACCGTTTCATGCCAACTCTACGGCCTAACAGTCACTATCCAAGTCGTCGACTACTTCGGACAAGGCATATCCAACATAAACGTGAAACTCCAAGGAGAAAAACAACAAGCAACAACACGCACGACACAAGGAGACGGAACCGCCACATTCGACAACATAATCGGAGGACAACTCCAAGCCACACTATACATGAGCGGCTCATCAGACCCAGTTGAGGCACGAAACTTCCCCGTTCAAAACTCAACAACATTACAAATCAAACTGGCCAAATACGTCACACTGGCGGGAATGCTCATCGAAACAAACCAATTCGCCATAATAATCATAATCATCATAGCCGCACTGCTCGTCATCGTCATGGAAATTCGCAGACGCATGCGCATCAAGACTACCAAGAATGAAACCGTTAGTTCAGATAAATAGCCCAAAGGAAAAAAGTTTATATTAAAACCCGTATCAGATACTTCTGAGAGAAACAGAACTCGCAACATCAAAATTTTGTGAAACAATTGAACAAAGGTCGTGTACACATTGGCACAGGTCAAAACTTGTTCGCAAACATGTGAAGCCTTCAAATGCACAAAAAACGCCACGATGAACCGTCAAGATGGCATCTGGTGCAGATGGACCGAAGACGTGTGTAACGTAGCAAACTGTACCTACGCAATCTGCTCAAAAAGACGGTTGCTCCCCAGAGGAATCTGCGGAGAAACCATAAAACGGAAAACCGTTGAAAAAGAACTCGACGAAGTAATAGGCCCAACCGTGAAGCTTCGAGGCAAAACTCTCCGCAAATTCGGAGAGAAAGAAATCTTCTAACAACACCAAAGCAGTCTCAGCAGACCAACGTTCACCAGATACCCATTCTCTCTTTTTCGCTTTACTTCGCAGGAATACGCTTAACAACCGGCGGCTTCACTTTCTTCAAAATCCTGTACCCACAAATAATGCACTTCGTCTCTCCGCCCCGCATGTCTAACTCTTCAGACGGAACTCGCGCACCACACTTGACACATTCGTAAACGATACCCGCAGACGACTTTTCCAAATACTATCCCTCTTTCTAAAAAAGGAAAACCACTCCGCTTTTAAACGTTTCCCGCCAAACCCATACTCCAACAACGGAAAGGCAACACATGACAAAACACCTCAAAACCCTACTCTCCCAGACTCTTTCGCCGAAAGAAGTAGCCAACATATACAATTCCTACGACATAATAGGCGACATAGCAATCATCCGAACCACAAAACAAACCGCCAAACACAGCAGAGACATCGCACGGGCAATCATGACCGTCCACAACAACATCAAAACCGTCCTAGCCCAAACAAGCGCCGTCAAGGGAGAATTCAGGCTAAGAAAACTGAAACACATCGCCGGAGAACACAAAACCCACACCGTCCACAAAGAATCAGGATGCCTGTTCAACGTAGACCTTGAAAAATGCTATTTCTCACCAAGACTCTTCCATGAACGAAGACGCATAGCAGAACAAGTCAGACCCGGAGAGGTCGTCATAAACATGTTTGCCGGCGTAGGATGCTTTTCAATCCTCATCGCAAAAAAAGCAAACCACACCAAGGTGTACTCAATCGACATAAACCCCGCCGCCATCGAGTACACACGAGAAAATGCCCGGACAAACAAAGTATTCACAAAAGTCATACCCATCCAGGGAGACGCAAAAACAATCATCCCCAAACAGCTACGCCATCTGGCCGACAGAGTGCTCATGCCCCTGCCCGAAAAAGCCCTCGAATACCTCCCCCACGCCATACACGCAATAAAAACACGCGGAGGATGGATACACTACTACGATTTCGAACACGCCAACAAACACGAGAACCCCGTACGAAAAGTCAAAATCAAAGTGGCAGAAAGACTTCGAAAACTGAAAACGCCTTTTCAAATCTGTTCCGGACGAACCGTAAGAGAAACTGGACCAAACTGGTACCAAACAGCACTAGACATCAAAATACTACCGAAAAAGCACGCTAGCCTCAAAAACTCAAGACAAAGCGTGCATTCGGGATCAACATAGAAACTGCACGGAAAGCACGGCAA
>CAYNQC010000074.1:0-6904 GCA_964399235.1 uncultured Candidatus Bathyarchaeia archaeon
GAAGCGCCTGCCATTCGTTCCATCGCCAAACCAAGGGATCATCGCCGTTATGGCGCATCAGGAAATCAACGAGTTCGATGCCGTCGCTCAAATAAATGACGAACAAACCCTCATAGAAGGCATGGTTGAGCGAGTCATAATGGAGGCTTTAGGAGGGGGGTGCCTAGTCCCCCTTGGCATTTTGGCGCACGTTGCAGGTGAGCTTGTTAACGTCGTTTGCGAAGTGCTCTCGCTTGATGGCCAACGCATAGTGCGCCTCACCGATTTCGTATCGACTGACAAGTGCGAAAAAGAATCAAAAGCATTTGCCCGACGAGTGAAAGAAAACGGGGCTGACTCGTTGATTGCCGAAGCTATCGCTTCGGTTTCAACGCCTGACTGAAAAATGAGACCAAAAAATACGTCAAAGGGAAAGGTGTTCCTAGTTGGGGCGGGACCCGGCGACCCAGACCTATTGACCCTGAAAGCCGAACACGTTATTAAAAGCGCTGATATCGTGCTCTACGACAAGCTTGTCGATGAGCGCGTCCTCGCGCTCGTTCCCAAAAAAGTGGAACTCTTAGACGTCGGCAAGGACCCAAACCACCACAAGGTTCCGCAACAGAGGATCAACGATCTGCTTGTCACATACGCGAAAAAGGGCAAGCGGGTAGTGCGGCTTAAGGGCGGAGACCCCTATGTATTCGGTCGCGGTGGGGAGGAGGCCGAAGAGTTAGTCGCGCACGGAATCGATGTGGAGATAGTGCCCGGAATTTCATCAGCCGTGGCAGTTCCTGCGTACGCAGGCATCCCCGTAACGCACCGCAAGTACGCTTCTACGCTGACCATCATCACAGGCCATGAGGCCGCGGGCAACGAGCTTAAGTGGGACGTTCTTGCTCAACTTGATGGTACCCTCGTGATTCTAATGGGTGTGGGTGCCCTCGCAGAAAACGTTGCAAATCTCATCGCGTTCGGTAAACCTGCGCAAACGCCAGCGGCAATCATTGCACAAGGAACTACCAGCCGCCAAAAAGTCGTTGTTGGTGTCTTAGATAATATAGCACGTAAAGCTGAACGAGCCAACGTAGAAGCTCCAGCGGTACTAGTTGTCGGAGACGTAGTAAAACTCGCACATATACTTGGACAGCAACATGCAAACGCTAGCAATCATTAGACCCAAAAAACAGCTTGCTTATTCTAAGAAAGTCGTCGAATCCTTTGGGTATAAAACTCTGACAGCTACAATGGTCGATATAATGCCTTTTCGCGATTCGGGTTGGTTTACGTTGTTAGACGAATTAAGGAAAGGCAACGTGGATTACCTGATACTCACGAGCGCTAACGGTGCACGGCGTTGTGTGCAGAGTGGGCTCACGGCAGCGAGCATCCCTGAATCGACGCACATCGTGGCCATAGGACCCGCTACGAGAACTGCATTGCGTGAAGAGGGTCTTCGCGTCGATCTTGTGCCAACACAGTACAGCTCTCGCGGCATCGTTCAGATGCTCAGCAACGTGGAAGGAAAAAAAATCTGGATCTTGCGCAGCGCTTATGGAAGTTCAGAACTGATCGACGGGCTCAAGAACGGCGGCGCAACTGTTAATGAAGTCGTGCTTTACACGCTTAAAAAGCGCTGTGGGCCACCTCAACGAAACTTCATAAGGGAGGTGACAGAGGGTGACGTGGCCGCCATACTGTTCACGAGCGCCATGACAGTCAGGGCTTTCTTTGACTGCGCGGACAAGATGGGAATACGCGAACGGCTCATGCGTCGACTCGCAAGTCAACTCATCGGTGCTATAGGGATCCCAACGGCAGATGCACTTCGTGCGTGCAATGTTACTGTTCACGCCGTACCAAAAGACGCCACATTCCCCGAGCTCGTTTCAGCAGTGCATTCAACTTTGCTAAATCGCGCTTTATAGCGCACCTGAAGAGTTCTCTATGGACATACTTTTAGCCGAGTACGCAAGTGTTATGGCCTCCAACCTGGCCGAAGAGGGACACGCGATGTTGCGAACCCTCGAAGCAGGTTTTCAAAAGCGTGGACATTCCGTACACGTGCCGCTTCAGCGAAAGGGTGATGCAAGCGCGTTTTATACACAAGTCGAGCAACTAGCACAAGTGTGCGATGCAGGACTCGTCATCGCTCCTGATAACCTGCTTTATGATCTCACGGCGCTCGTTGAAGAACACACAAAGAATCTCGGGTGTCCAGCAGAGGCAGTAAAAAAGGCTGCAGATAAACCCACCGCTTCAATGGTGCTTTCGAACGGATCATTGACCGTTCCTGAAATAAACCCCCGCACAGGCCCGTACATCATAAAGCCTCGCGACGGCTGTGGCGCAGAGGGAATTCGCATCGTTGAAACGTTAGAACAAGATAAAATCGACGAAAACACGTTTGTCTCCAAGTTTGTCTCAGGGGACCCCATAAGCGTGAGCCTTGTTATTGGAAGAACCGTGCTGCCTCTATCGATCAACAAACAGCACATTCGCATCGATTCGACGATCAAATATCTGGGCAATACGACCCCGTATTCGGTTCCGAACGCGAGCGAAGTCCTCGATCAAGCCTCTAAAGCAGCACAGTTGCTAGGGTGCGAGGGTTACGTTGGCGTTGACATCGTGTTGCAGCCTGACGGCATCGTTAATATCGTCGATGTGAATCCGCGTCCTACAACGGCGATAGTAAGCATTGACAAGGTGATCGGCAACGTGGCAGATTTGATTCTTCAAGCGCGATGGGGGAAAAAATTGCCAGCGCTTCTAAAACCACATGGCATACACACGTTCATAAGAACAAATTGCGGCAACGACCGGCCTATGTAAACTCCTATGGCCCAAACAATCGGAATCGACATCGGTGGGGCGAATACGAAAGTTGCCTCTGCTAACGGAACCACAAGGAGCTTTTACTTGCCGCTGTGGAGGAAGAACGACCTCTCAGGCTTGTTGCGTCGAGTGAAAGATGCGTTTCGGCCAGAGCGCGTTGGGATCGTTATTACGGGAGAGCTGGCCGACGCTTATAAGAACAAGACTGAAGGGATTTGTTCTATAGCTGCTGCTGTCAACTCAGTTTTCTCGAATCCATGCTATCTGAATGTTCGCGGAGAGCTTACCCACACCATAGCAGAGGAAGACGCGCGTTTATACGCTGCGTCAAATTGGATAGCTTCGGCCTTCATTCTAGGAAAGAACGTCAAAGACTGCATATTCACAGATGTTGGAAGCACGACGTGCGACGTCATTCCTATTAAGAACGGGAAGCCGATCGCTCGAACAAGGGACTTTGAGCGCTTAAGACAAAATGAGCTTATCTATACAGGCGTGCTGAGAACCAACATCGCGACCCTTCTGCACTTTGTTAAACTTAGCGGGAAGAAGTATAGGCTCTCCACCGAACTATTCGCGATCACCGCAGACGTATACCGCGTGTTAGGCTACATAAGCGAGGAGGATTATACCTGTGACACACCTGATTCTCAATCACGTGATCTCGAAGCGTGTTATCAAAGAATCTCACGGGTCCTGCTTTGTGATGTTAACGAGCTTGGCAGGGAAAATGCACAAGATTTTGCCACGCAAGTTGAATGCGCGCAGATCACCGAGCTTGCCGAAGCACTGGCGTTGCAAGCACAGGAGCACGAGTTGCGCACAGTCGTCGGTGCAGGTATCGGAGAGTTTCTCATTGCCAAAGCTGCTTTGAAGGCGGGACTTGAATTTCGACTGCTCTCGCAGCAATATGGACGAGCGCTTTCGAACGTTTTCCCTGCATTTGCGGTAGCGCAACTGGTCCAAAAAGCGGGTAGGTCACTTAAATAACTTTGATTCGAACGGGCCTTGTGTACGCGTCCTAGACCCCCTCAACCCTTGCGTACCTATCTAAATTCTTTTTCCAATGTCAATATCGAAATACCGTTCTTCGCCTCAAAGCACTTTTCACGCAGATATGTGTGACAAATAATTGTACTCACGCGGCCTTATACCTACATTTGCGCTTTTTGTTTCGAGGAGCTATGAACCCTTTAGCTGATATAGGGTGCTACTATGGGGTTCACTTTGGATGTCTCTGCGTCACGCGTGATTCTAACTGTCGACGCTGCGCGGAAAGGCTTACAAACGCAGTAAAATACCGGCTCCAAGTAGCAGCGAGCACCATCGACACACAACGCGTGGAAAATACACGTTGACGCTGCCAAAGAAGGAGGTAAGCAAGAGATGAACGGTGCACTAGGCGATGTTATACCTATCGTGTTTTCCGCTCAGAGCGCTCACGGCAGAACACCGCGTGATAACGGCACGGAATCGATGATACAAATGCTCAACGATTTTGGGTTCAATGAGAAGGAAGCGCAGCTGTACGTGCACTTGCTGAAGTACGGGCCGAAGCGCGCGGGCGAGCTTGCACGGTCTTTAAAGACGTATCGTTTAGATGTCTACCGAAAGCTTGCTAGCCTTCTTGATTCGAATATGGTAAACGTCAAGAAGGAGAGCCCAGCGGTTTATTCGGCGGTGGATCTTGATAAAGCGCTCAACGACGTGATCCTTGCTCGCCAGCGCGAGCTTCATTGGATGGAAAAGAGAAAGATAGAGCTCCTTGAACGTGTAAACGGCACACAGCTACGTCGCCAAGATGACACTCTGTTACCTGAAACACGTGCGATTGACGAAGATAGGGCCCTCATAAAATTATTGACCACGTTCTGGCTCAACGAGAAGGAAGCGCAGCTGTACGTGCACTTGCTGAAGTACGGGCCGAAGCGCGCGGGCGACCTTGCACGGTCTTTGAAGACGTATCGTGAAGACGTTTATCGGAGATGTGCGCGCTTAATCGCTATCGGCGTGGCAACAAAAACATCCGAAGATTCATCACGCTATGTGCCAGTCGAACTAGACGGAGCGCTCAACAACGTAATCTTTGCCCACAAACGCGAGCTTCGTCGTTTACAAAAGGTCAAGCAAAAGGTTATCGAAGGCGCTAGCATTACGCTCTGCGAACGAGAGAACGTAAATGAGTCGTTTAAGCTGGTAAAAACCGTTGGTGAAGTGATAACTGCCATATCACAGCTTACTAACTCAGCAGAGATGTCTCTTATTTTCGTCGCCCATCCTCGATTCAGCCTCATTTCAATGGGTGGCTTTCAGAATCAATTGAGATGTGCTGTTGCACGAGGCGTCCACGTCCGCGGCGTTCTCGATTTATACCCAAGGAACGCTTTGGTGGCCCGTGAGTATCTCAGTTGTGGTGTAGAACTGCGACACAAAGGCCACTACGATGGAATGACGATGGTCATTGCTGACGGCAAACGAAGCATTAGCCTCATTTATGCCGATCTAAAAACAGCCCTTTCATTGGATGAAAATGTCGCGGCACTCTGGAGCGACTGCATAGCGCAAGCGGAATTTCTTATGAGCGCATTTGAAATGACCTGGACACAAGCAATCAATGCAGAAGAGCACATAGATCAGCTACTGCGACAGGACCCCCATCGCAAAGGCGCTCTCAAACCTGCGGAAAAGACGTTTTCTATAGTAGGATAAACGGCTATGCGAGCCCTTGTTGACAAGGAGCAGCCACGAGGCGAAGTAAGCAACCTACTAACGAACCCTCTATTACGAATAATAAAAGCGAACGCGCCGTCCAACGTAATAAAGATAGTATCCGAATAAATCGCAAATTATTTGAGCGCAAACTCGAGATGGTAAATGTTACGGCCGTAACGCTGCAAGATCATGTATTCCGAGGAGACGTTTATCGCTCGCCTAATAGGATTTGGACTCAGCGAGAAGGAGGCACGACTCTATTTTCATTTGCTGAAATATGGGCCAAAGTCCACCGCGCCACTCACTAAGTCGTTGAAAACCTATCGTGAGGACGTTCACCGCACGTTGAGCACTCTCATCGAAAAAGGCATGGTGCATCCGTCTCTTGGCGTGCCAACGTTCTACGTTGCAGTGGAGCTCGAAACGGCTCTGGAAAGCGTGCTCAAGAAGCGTGAGAGCGAATTACATGAAATGGAAGCCCGCAAGCAGGAGCTTGCTGACCTCTCGACGCACCAGCGATTTAGCCCTTCAAATGAAGTTACGACATTTAAGATCATCAAAAGTCTCGGAGAACTCGTTAGTGTCACGATTCCCCTCATAAACTCCGCACAGGAAGAACTGCTATTTATCGTTCCACAGGACATCGTAACCGTCGCCTCGCGTTTCGGCATAGCTGAAGAAACAAGAAAATTCGTTGAGCGAGGGGGAAATGCGCGAGGAATTACAGACGTTTCCTCCTCCGGGATCGAATTGATGCAAGAGATGCTGGACATTATTGAAGAATTCCGCCATTTCGACCATTATCACGGCATTACATTCTGCGTCGTAGATCGAAAAACGTGCCTGACGGCGATTAACATTGACCTCAGACGTCTTTCGCTACATGAACGCGTTGCTGTGCTCTGGAGTGATGACCCCATATATGGTGAATATCTCAGCGCCACATTTGACGTTTTGTGGGGGCAGTCGGTTCCTGCTGCACAACGCATAAACGAGCTTCAGCAACAACCGCTTCAGCGTGAGGACAAGAGTTTGTGAATGTCTTTTGTCCGTAGGTTTAGAGAGCGGCGTTCAGGATCAGGAAAAGCCCATTTAATTAAAATTTAATTAGACCGTGTCAGCTCAAAAACAAGCGAACCTCTTGTTACACATCTTTATAAACTCGCGGGTTTTATTTTTAGATAATGCCTAAAGGGACAATTATTGGAAGCGTTAGGGATGCGTTAGCTGTAGGGTCAAATATCATTGAATCCGCAAAAAACGAAGTAGTATGGCTCCTCCCCCCTGCTCTGGTAGGGTTCGCCGCCCAATACGAGATACCTAACAAGTCAAAAATGCAGATAGCAAACGGAGTCCGTATAAAAAGTATGTTCCG
>CAYNQC010000075.1:0-6728 GCA_964399235.1 uncultured Candidatus Bathyarchaeia archaeon
TTTTGGACGGAATTCCGCTTGACAAAGTAACGACTTCAATGACCATCAATGGCCCTGCAGCAATGCTGCTGGCCATGTACGTGGCAGTAGGAGACAAGCAGGGTGTGCCACGAGAAAAACTGGGCGGAACCACCCAGAACGACAATTTGAAAGAGTATTTTGCACAGAAACTCTGCATTTACCCTCCGAAACAGGCGGTGAAGCTCACGACAGACATCATAGAATACTGCGCTCGGCATTTGCCCAGGTGGAACCCGATAAGCATAAGCGGTTACCACATAAGAGAAGCCGGCGCTAATGCCGTCCAAGAGCTTGCTTTCACAATCTATGATGGAATGTCCTACGTTGAGTCCACAATGGAAAGAGGACTCAAAGTAGACGATTTCGCTCATCGACTTTCATTCTTCTTCGCTTCACACAACGACTTCTTTGAAGAAGTAGCCAAGTTCAGAGCTGCTCGAAGAATTTGGGCAAAACTGATGAAAGAACGTTTCCACGCCAAAAATCCACGATCAATGTGGATGCGCATGCACGTTCAAACATCAGGCTGCACGCTCACAGCTCAACAGCCACTGAACAACATAGCTCGAACTACAATTCAAGCGTTAGCTGCCGTCTTAGGCGGCACTCAATCGTTACACACAAACAGTTACGATGAAGCCTTGGCACTGCCAAGTGAAGAAGCTGTCAGAGTTGCGCTGAGAACACAGCAGATAATGGCCCACGAAAGCGGCTCAACACGCACAATAGACCCGTTGGCGGGCTCATACTACATCGAAGCCTTGACGAACGAAATGGAAGAAAAAACCTTCGAATACATTCGAAAGATCGATGAAATGGGCGGCGCGATAGCAGCCATAGAGAAAGGATTCTTCCAGAAAGAAATCGCTGACAGCGCCTACAGGTATCAAAGAGAAGTTGACGAGAGGAAACGCACAATTGTAGGCGTGAACGACTATAAGATCGAAAAAGAAGAAAACCCGATAAAACTCTTGCGAATAGACCCGAAAGTTGAGAAGGAACAGCTTGCCAGCCACCAAAAACTGAAACGAGAACGAGACAAGAAGAAAGTTGAAAATATACTCGACAAGCTCCGCCGCTCAACAGAAAAAGATGAAAACCTCATGCCCGTAATAATAGAGGCAGTAAAAGCCTACGCGACCCTGGGCGAAATCTGCGAAGTGTTACGTCAGGTTTACGGAGAATACAAAGAGTTAATCATAATTTAGAAGGAAAAGAATATGAAAAAAGGAAGAAAAATCAGAGTCCTAATCGCCAAACCAGGCTTAGACAGCCATGACAGAGGAGCCAAAGTAGTCGCGAGAGCACTGCGAGACGCAGGAATGGAAATCATCTACACGGGCCTAAGACAGACTCCCGAGCAGATAGCCGAAACCGCACTTCAAGAAGACGTCGACGTAATAGGCTTAAGCATCCTCTCAGGAGCGCACAAGACACTGTTCCCAAGAATAATGAAGCTTCTCAAGGAACAAGACCTGACAGACGTAATGGTCTTTGCCGGAGGCATATTCCCAGAAGAAGACATGACTGAAATGAAGAAACTGGGAATAAAGGAAATCTTCGGACCCGGAACTCCGACAGAAACGATAATACGTTATGTTTTCGACAACCTTCCAAAAAGAAGCTAAAAGCCAAGATGTGCTGAGGCGTTGACAAAAACTCAAGACATCGTTGAAGGCGTCCTTGCTGGAAACCGAAGAAGCATAGCAAAAGCGATAACGATCATTGAAAACAACGAACCAGAGACCCACGGACTGATCGCCAAGATCTACCCTCACACTGGAAAAGCTCACATCATCGGTTTGACAGGCGCGGGCGGCGCGGGAAAAAGCACACTAATCGAGAAACTCGTGAAAGAATACAGGCTCAGAGGCAAGACAATAGGCGTTGTTGCCGTGGACCCCACAAGCCCGTTTTCTGGAGGAGCATTTTTGGGCGACAGAATACGCATGCAAGAACTCTGCACAGACAGAGAGGTCTTCATACGCAGCATGGCAACTCGCAACTATGCAGGCGGAATAGCCAAAGCAACAAAGGACGCCGCACGAATCCTTGACGCCGCGGGAAAAGACATAGTCATAGTCGAAACCGTTGGCGCAGGACAATCAGAAGTCGAAATCATAAAAGTAGCACAAACAATAGTCGTCGTCCACGCACCAGGCCTCGGAGACGAAATACAAGCAATAAAAGCCGGCATCATGGAAATAGCCGACATCTTCGTCGTGAACAAAGCAGACCGTGAAAACGCAAACAAAGCCGTAATGGATATTCAAGCAAACCTACAGATGAACAGCAAAGATAACCCATGGAAACCACCTGTGCTCAAGACTACAGCTCTGACCGGCGAAGGCATTCCAGAACTCATCGAAAAAATCGAGGAACACACTCGTTTCTTAGAGGGCAGCCTTGAGGGCAGAAGAGACTCATTGAGACTCGAGGCCGAGACGGAACTTGTTGAAGCCATCAGAGAAAAAGTGACAAGCTCACTGATAGAAAAGCTCAAGAAAGAAGGCAAGTTCGACGAGCTCATACACGAGATCATGGAAAAGAAAACAGACCCTGCTTCTGCAGCCGGAAAACTTGTCAGGAAGGTTTTGAGCAGTGAAACTTGAAAAAGGACTCGTCCAAGTCTACACGGGAAACGGAAAAGGAAAGACTTCAGCGGCCTTCGGATTGGCATTGAGAGCCATCGGCAGAGGATTGGAGGTCTACATAATCCAGTTTATCAAGGGCGGGTTTGACTACGGCGAACTCTACATAGCAGATAAGCTTCCAGGTCTCAAATTGAAGGCTTTCGGCAGAGGCAAGTTTGTGTCCGAAAAGGAACCCGACAAAGAAGACGTCGACCTGGCAGAAGAAGCCTTGAGGACAGCCGAAGAAGCCGTCAAAAGCCATGAATACGACGTAATAGTACTGGACGAGGTCAACGTGGCGTTAAACCTGAGACTGATAAAGACAGAAAGAGTCCTGCAGCTCATCAGGGAAAAACCCGTCCAAACCGAACTTGTATTGACGGGACGTAAAGCGCCGAAAGAAATAATCGAAGCAGCGGACCTAGTCACGGAAATGACTGAAGTCAAACACCCCTACCATTCAGGTTTTCGAGCGCGAAAAGGAATCGAATATTAGAGTTTTGCCGAGTGCACGATGAAAAGTGCCTATTTTGCCTCTTCTGATGCCAGAGGATAGATTTCTTTAGCAACGTACTCCAAGTAAGGCTCTTTCTCGCCCAAATTAAATATGGTTACCGAAGCATCCCTTGTGAGACCCACGACGTAACCGTATTCCTTCGATCTGGCAACTACATACCATAGATCACCATGTTTGCCATAATCCTCGAAGAGCGAAGAGTTTATCAGGTCAGGACCGTAGAGCGACAATTTGTCGACGTTCGGAATATCTACATTATCAAAAAAGGTGATTTTTGTGTCCTCGGGGTTCTTGAGATGGAATCTCTTCAGCGTTTCAGGGGAGATCCTGGCTTCCAGAATTCCGCCTGCCTTTTCGAAAAGTATTTCACTCAACTTGTTCGCTATGAAATTGGCCAATCGCTTCTTTTCAACTATCGTCAGAAAGGTTGTGCCCTCATGGTCTGCGAAGCTGAAAAGCGCTTCCATGGTTCGAGGAGTCGGCAGAATCTTGCCCCTGTGAAAAACCTGACTGACATAATCATGAGAGTAAATGCCTCTAACCATTTTCCCTTTGGGAAGAAGACCCGCCACCTCAGTGAGAAGCCTAAATTTGTAGTCGCCTTCCTCATAATCCTCTTCCACATGAAAACCTTCAAGCCTTGACGCAATATCAGGAGTGGAAAGCGGCTCCGACAGCTTGAAAAGCTTACCTGCAACAACCATGCTAGAACACCGAATGTCTAGTTTGGAACATCGCTTAAGAACTTTTGGCTTTAATGAGACGAAACCTCAAATTAACGCGTACTTATCTGGATATTCCGAATCTTGATTCTAAATAAATAAAACTGAAAAGCAGAATTGCAGGCAGTATCTAGGTGACCTGCATGCAGGCAACTCCTGAGCCCTCGTATCCTACGATAGTCGGAGTCTATAGACAACGATACGACACGATGGCCACAATAGATTATGGAGAAAAACTCCGCAAATACGCCGAGAACGAACTGCACGATTCGCTCGAAGGCCTAGACTGGAAACAACTTCTGGAATGGGAGCATCGACATCTTCAATACACGAAGGGAGAGCTACCCCGCCCGCGGGCAGAACTGCCAATAGACATTATTCTTCAAACCAAGGGGAGATGCGGAGAATTCGCTTTGCTCTATAATGGACTAGCTCTGGTTAACAAATACAAAAGCCGAATCGTCATCGACTGCTCTGAGCTCCAAGACAATTCAAAAAGGGCCGCGGGAGACCATGTCTGGAACGAGATTCTCATCAACGAGAGATGGATGCACGTAGAGCCAACAGATGCAAGAATAGATCAACCATGGATGTACGTGAAGGAATGGGGCAAAGACGTGAATATGGTCTTTGCCATAACAGAAAATGACATTATTAACGTGACTGACAAATACGCGCTTGGATGATTCCGCAATTCATAAAAACGAATCAGCTGAAAAGATGTTGCAGAAGAGGCGTTAGATCTGAAAAAATTCGAAGCGACTGCCCATCTTGTGCTTCTGTTTCTGATGTTGGTGCTCAGTTCCTGCGTGTTTGTTTTTCAGTTGAAGGCGGAAGGTGAAGTCCTAATTTCAGTTGATCCTTACACGCAGGTCAATCCAGGAGATGAATTCAACATCACCATTCACGTTGAAAACGTGCTTGCAGAAAGCAATGTCGTAGCATTTGAACTGCAACTCGACTGGGATCCTTCCCTTGTTGTGGGAGTCAAAATTTCAGAAATCCTTTACCACTCGATTACGCCTGAGTCTGAATGGGACAACATATGGATATTGGCAAACAAAATAAACAACACTGCGGGCAACGCTTACTTGGCATATCTCTTCCAAGACATTGACAGGGCGGTCACAAATGGTTACGCCCCCATAACAGGCAGCAATACACTGGCGACCCTCACGCTCAGGGCACTCAAGAATACGGGCACAGCACCATTGAATTTTACAGTGGCCAAGGCCGGTGGGTTTTACTACGATAAGTGGCAGCTCTGCGTACCCACACAAGTACCTGTCAACGCCACAGGGGGCTCCGTGGTTATAACTAATCGTTTGCCGACGATCTACATAAGGGCGAACGGAGCCATAGACCCGGCGTCGGCACCCATTTCAACACTCGACAATATCACTTATACTTTGACGAGCAACATTGCCAGCGATACTGACGGAATTTTCATTGAAAGGGACAATATCACGCTAGATGGGGCGGGTTTCACTCTTGAGGGCATCGGAGTCCAGAATTCAAGAGGAATATCACTTGTTACCATAACGAATGCAACGATAACACACATGAATATAGTGTCATTTTGGGAAGGAATCTATCTGTGTGGAGGTTGGCAGAACAACATTATCTGGAATCACATAGCAGATAACAATGTTGGAATTGATGTCTACTCTGGAAGACACACCATAGTCGAAAATGTATTCGTCAACAACGATTTGGTGTGTGCCCTCGGACGATCCAACCTGATCTACCACAACAACTTCCTAAACTCATCTGCCCATGTCGCTGAGACTTATCCGGGCAACTATTACCAGATTTGGGATGATGGTTATCCCTCTGGCGGTAACTATTGGAGCGACTACAATGGTATTGATATGTACTCTGGTGAATACCAGAATGAAACTGGGAGCGACGGGATCGGCGATTCTCCATACGGCATTTTATTCTATGAAAACATGGATAACTATCCACTCAAGAAATTCTATAGCGGTCCTCACGATGTCGGGATAACGTGTCTTGAAACATCAAAAAAGGTTCTTGCACGGGGATTCTGCCTGAATGCAAGCGTCAAAATCACAAACTACGGCGTAGAACCCGAGGTTCTTAACACCACGATATATGCGAATTCCACGTTTGCAGGTGGACTCCCGAACATGACCCTTCCAAGCAGAAACTCGACCACCGGGACCTGTTTATGGAACTCAACTGGTTTTGGCTTTGGCATTTACAACATTACTGCCCACGTCTCGACTGTTGAAGGCGAATCAGACATCGAGGACAACTCGTGCAGTGACTGGGTGATACTGACATTGCCTGGAGACACGGACGGAGATTTTGTTGTTAACAATAGTGATGCAGGCAGGCTGGCGGCAGGTTTCGAACTTGGGTCAAATCACTCAGATTGGAATCCAGACTTGGACATAAACTGTGATAACATTGTCGACATCTACGACGCAATACTGTTGGCAAACTACTACAACGGACACTATCCATAGTCCTCTTGCCCGAAAGAAAGCGCGCGCGTGGGGAAATCAAGCCAAGCCCGCTTCACCGGTTCTCTTTCACAATCTCCCGCACTCATGGGTCACGCTATCGTCACAAGTATTTTGAATTTTCGCCTTTAGCCATCAGTGCGCTCAACGTGACCTTCGAGATGTCTAGATCTCGAACAGGCAATGACAGTCCACGTATGGCTGAAGTTTGAACTGTTTCATGTCGAAACAAGTGAAGACTGACACAGAAGAAGTGTTTACGCTAGTCCTAAGTGTTTTAATAATAGAGTTTTCACCTCTATAGCCTGCCTGATGAGGAAAAATTATCGATGCTAATTCAAGAAGT
>CAYNQC010000076.1:0-6700 GCA_964399235.1 uncultured Candidatus Bathyarchaeia archaeon
AACAGTCCGCATCATAGGCCTCTAAGCAATCGCGTCAAGGCTGAACCTTTTCTCTGTCTTTCAACTCATGCAAGATCACCAAAGCTTCGCCGACAGGAAGCCTCAACCTAACTGCCAACTCATCCGCCTTAATATCAGGCTTCTCCGGAAGAACCAAATCCCGCACGTATGCTTTATGATGACCATACATCACCAAAGCATGAACGGTCTCAACCAAGATCGGCCACAACTTGTCATCAACATAAACTTCAAAACCCATAACAGACCAGCCATACACAATATCCAAATCTGAATATACAAATCTACCCCTAATCACCGTACCAAAAACTCCAGCCGAGCCATACTCAGACTCAGACCGCAAAGTATATTTCTTCACAAACGTGAGTAAAGCCTTCAAAACCAATCATACGAAGGAACCACACAATGCCAATCAAAGCAGTAGTCTTCGACTTAGACGGCACGCTAGCCACCTTCAACCTGGACTACATGACCGTCCGAGCCGAGGCAAGAAGCTACCTAATCAAAACCGGTCTCCCAGCTTCAGTACTGGCCACCAACGAAAGCATCTTCGACATGCTCCTGAAAACCGAAATATTCCTCAAAAACAACCGAAAACCCACAAGAACCATCAACAAAGTCCGCAACCAAGTATCAGCCATAGCCGAAAAATACGAGCTGGAAGCCGCCAAGACCACAGAACTTCTTTCAGGCGTCGTCGAGACACTAGAAGCCTTGAAAAAGATGGGTCTCAAAATCGGCTTATGCACAATAAACAGCGACAAATCCACCAAATACATATTGAAAAGGTTCAACATATCAAAGTTCTTCAACGCAGTCACACCTAGAGACAAAGTCAAATATGTAAAACCCAACACCCAACACCTAGAAGCCACCTTGAAAGCTCTACATGCCAACCCCAAAGAAACAATCCTAGTTGGAGACGGACCCCGAGACATGCACTGCGCCAAAGAACTCGGCGTCATAGCAATAGGTCTTTCAACCGAAGCCAACTCTAAGAAAGAGTTAACCGACGCCGGAGCAAACTATCTCATCACATCAATCACAGACCTGCCAACACTCGTGCAAACCAACAACAAGAAACCAAGAACCCGAACGAGAAAGAAAAAACCAGAAAAATCCGCCTAGAAACTGGCCGCCCCTTTTCGCTTGCGAAAATCATACCACTTCCAGATCTCCTCAACCGTTCTTTCCGAATATCCATGCTGTTCTAATAGAATCTTGAGCGACGCAGGAGCCCTCATTTCTATCTAACCAACAGGTCTTAACCTAAGAAACCTACAAGAGAAATTAAACATTCTGAATTCAGGATTCTGTTTGTAGACATGTTCAACAAGTACACACGTAGTCCAACATCACAAGAAGATCGACGCCCGCGGAATACGTCCCCAAATTGAAGACTAACTACAAAAACATTCCAACACACGACCAGAACCGAAAATCGAATAGATCTCTGCCAAGATGTGAACACAAAACGAAAAGCAGCAAAAACTACGAAGGTTTGAAGTAGTATCTTGGCCATTGCGGCCAAGGCTGGGTTGCTGCGCATGTTCCAAAGTCAATTGTCAGACCCATTCCCACCTTGATCTGGTCCAGGGGCACGCCTCTTATCATTCCTGGTATATTCAGCCCATTCTCAAGTTGAACAATGCCCATCGCATAGGGAGCCATCGACTGAAATTGAAGCGGCGCTATGTGAATCACAGTGTAGGTCAAAAGCCTTCCTTTTGTTGAAACAGTCGTCCAGTCAAAATCCTTTGAGTAGCATTCGCTACATACCGGTCTCGGTGGGAGATGGATTTTTCCACACCGCAAACATTTTCCAGCCAGAAGTTTCCCCTGGTTAATGTTTTTGTAGAATTGTTCTATCGTAAACGGCGCTTGTTCGCTCATTCGAATTCACTCGTGTAGATGTGGACCGTCGCGGTTGCGCCTGAACCGCCGACATTGTGTGTCAATCCCACGCGCGCGTCTTTCACCTGCCTTTTCTCGGCGCGTCCCGTTAACTGCAGATAGATTTCATAGGCTTGGCCTGTTCCTGTTGCTCCGACAGGATGGCCCTTAGCCTTCAAGCCTCCACTGGTATTGAGGGGAATCTTGCCTCCAAGCTTTGTCTCGCCGCGTTCAGCCAGTTTTCCCCCCTCGCCGACTCGGCAGAAACCCAAGTCTTCACAGGCAATTATTTCCGCGATCGTGAAGCAATCGTGAACCTCTGCTACGTCGACCTGTTCGGGTTTCACTTCTGCCATTTCATGGGCCTGTCTGGCTGCAACTTTTGCAGCTTCGAGCGAGGTGAAGCTTTCACGCTCATACAACCCGATTGTGTCGCTTGCTTGCCCGCTACCAATGATGTGGACTGGCGTGTCTGTGTATTTCTTGGCCAGTTCAGGCTTAGTAAGAATCAAGCAGCTCGCGCCGTCAGTGATAAGTGAACAGTCATAGAGTTTAAGTGGCCACGCAACCATCCTTGAGGACAGAGCTGTTTCAAGCGTTATTTCCTTTTGCAGCTGTGCCTTCGGGTTCAGACTTCCATGATAATGATTCTTCACGGCTACCATTGCCAATTGCCTTTCAGTAGTTCCATATGCGTGCATGTGTGCGGTGGCCATCAATGCATAAAGTCCTGGAAACGTAATTCCATGCCACTGCTCGAACGGGTAATCTGATGCCATGGCAAGGTATTCAGTCACTTCTGGCGTTGACCGATGCGTCATTTTTTCGACGCCGCCGACCATGACAACGTCGCTTAAGCCTGAACGTACAGCACAGATTGCAGCTCGCAATGCTGCACCCGAGGAAGCGCAGGCAGCTTCAGTTCTTGTGGCAGCAATGTGTCCTAGACCTGCCCAATCGGCCATTGTTGCCCCCGTGTGACCTTGGTGCTCGTATGATTCGCCCATATGGCCGACGTATAGGGCTTGTATGTCTTTCTTGGGTTCCAGTTTCGGGCAGTTGTCAAACGCTTCTTTGGCTGCCTCTGCAAAAATCTCTCGTGCGTATAATCCATCAAGCTTTCCAAATTTCGACAAGCCCGCCGACACTATTGAGGCAAGAGGCTTCCCTTTCAAGTATGTCACTCCTCATAGGGAAAAGTAGATACAAGTTAAACGTGTATTTAAGTTTCGTTCGACCTCTTTCGAAGATATAATGGACAAAAAGAGGAACAATACATTCTGAAAAAAGGGAGTGCGATAGCCTTGAATTGTCTCTGTCACTTTGGTCCAAACGTCTTCTTTACCCAAGCTCTGGTTTTGTCCATGTCTTCCCTGAAGCGCTTCAGTTCCTCTGGAGTTCTTTTCGGAGCCACTGGCTCTTCGGCTGGCGTTGCATAAACGTCAAGCAGATCCCCTTTAGGTTGCTTGGAAATGTTTATGTTGACTTTCAAACCTATGTTGACTTTTTCTGGATCGATATCCCGCATCGTCATTGGCAAACACGTGTTTGCACCGTCAATTCTGATCATCGCACCTACGAGAGGCTGTAAGTGTGCCATTGAAGGCCATGCGATCACCATTACTGTGTAGGCGTGGATTTCACCTTTCTTTGAAAGTTCAACCCATTTCGTTTCTTGAAGCCTGCACGTCGGGTTGAAACAGTGTACACGTGGTGGACAGTAAACGAGACCGCATTTTGGACACTTTGTGCCATGCAGTTTTCCTTCGAGTAGACCTATGAAGAACTTTGAAGTTTTGCCATAGCTGTGATGGAACATGCTGCCATGAGGTCTGTGAACTACTAGAAATGTTTCAGGTTTCAACTCGTTCAGTGTAGGGCCGTCGTTCATTTCGACTATTTTCCAGCCTTCGGGTCTCCATCCGCCTTTCCGTTCCCATTCTTCCCACCATTTTTCGTCATAAGGTGATTTCTTCATCATTTTTTCTGGTCCAGGTTGCTTCATGATCTTACACCTCCAGCACTACGGCTCCTGCTTGACATCCCGTGCCTCCGTGCCCGTGTATGAATGCTTTCTTTGTTTTGCTCAGTTGTCTGCCTGGTGCGCCCCATTTCTTGCCAATTTGGTTGCTTAGTTGCCAGTAGCTGTCTACGACTTGAGCGATTGACGTTGAGCCAACAGCATGTCCTTGTGCTGTCAAGGCTCCGCTTAGCTGGCATGGAAGCTCTCCGTCGCGTGAGATTACGCCGTCTCTGAGTAGTTTCTTTCCGTCCCCTCGTTTGCAGAAGTCAAAGTCTTCAAGTCCTGCTAGGACGACGCCTGCGTAGGGGTCGAAGATTTCTACGAAACTGATTTCTTTTCGTGGGTTTTTGATTCCTGCATCTTTGTAGGCCATTCGTGCGGATACTCGTAGCGAGCCAAAGTTCAGGAGGTCAGGATAGGGTGACATGGGTTTGGGAACCGTTTTTGGCCATATTTTCTCGTCTTCGGGGTAGATGCCTTTCCATGCGGGATTGTCCGGTCGGTCTCCGGCTCTCATTGTATCTGAGCCGAAGCCTACTCCGGTGATCCAGATGGGGTTGTCGGTAAGCTTCTTTGTGATTTCTTCATTTGCTAGCAGCAAAGCAGAGGCTCCTTCGCTTGTCATTGCACATTCGTAGAGTCTGTATGGCCACGAAATCAATCGGGACTTGTATACATCATCAACAGTTATCTTGCTGAAACCGTGTTGGGCTGGCCATTGAGCATAGGGGTTTTCGAGGCTATTGTTATGGTTCATGGCTGCAATTTCTGCCAAGTCTTCCTCAGTGTCTCCGTATATATGCATTCTTCGCGCTTCCATCGTTGCGTAGAAAGCGTTGTACGTGAAGCCTGAAACAAAGTCCCAGTCGGTATCTCCCGCGATGGCTATGGCCTCGTTGACTTTTTGGATGGGCAGTTCATTCATTTTTTCCCATCCGACCACGAGCACTACGGGGAACATGCCTGAGCGTATCCATAGTGCTGCGTTGACTATGGCGTCGATTGGTGTTGCACCGCCTGACTCTACTCGGTAACTGGGTACGCCTGAGAAGCCCAGATAGTCGTTGACTATCCAGTGCATGCATTGTTGTTGCTCTAGGATATCGCTGAAGTAGGAGTAGCAGCAGGCGTATCCCTTCTTCAAGAAGTCTCCAAGCTCAAGCTCTGGAACATCATTCAATATCATTTTGACAGATTCAGCACACATTTCTTCCTGCAAGGTATGTCTCGGGTTATCGAACCTTGAAATGCTTCCAGCGACTATTCCGACTCTCTTCAATTTTCCACCTCAATTTTAAAAGTATTAGCTAGTGAATTCCATTGACTATAATTAATTTGTCCTGTCTGAGCGGATTTTTGTGGAAGGTGATTGCAGTGTCCCAAGAATGATCATCAACGTTAAGCCTCTTTAGAACGGCGACAGAATTTCCCTAAATGAGACTGTGCAACCAGGTTTGTTCGCCAGAACTCACAAGTAGCTAAAACCTCGGAAGAGATTCTGTTTTCACTATTAAGTCGAATCTCTGGAATCTTATTTTCAAAAGACGATGTCTCGCAACCTTGCCGATCGATCGACTTGGCACGTATATCAGTGAACTAATTGTTGTATGCTTTGGAGTAGAAAATAGGCTCCAAGGCAGGCCATGAAAACCCCCAGAACTACCGTTATCGCTTTCTGATGTGGGTTTATGTACTTCTCGTGTCGGTGCACCATAAACGAAACGAAAGAGTAGTATGCCAGATCGGACAGCCAGTGCCCTGCCGTCACTACGATAGCTCCCATGAGGCCCATGATTTCCAAACCTGTGAGTAGAAGAGCCAGACCTGCTGTGGCCCACCATAACGGTTGTGTGGGGTTGAAGGCCGTATAGAAAATTCCGCCGATAAAAGAAGAGTTTACCCTCGCGCTTTCCATGCGTATCTCTTTGCCCTTGCTTCTAACCATGCTTACCCCCATAAACACAAGTGCTGCGCCTCCAATGATGTAGATGGCCAACATGTTCTGTGTTATCAAGCCGCCGAATCCCAAAAGAATTATGATGATAATAACAGACTCCCAGACAGCGTGGCCAAATATTATCCTGTGACCAGTCATCGCCTTTTTTCTTGAAGCATCAAACACAGTGAAAGCGAAAAGCGGCCCAGGTATTACAGCACCGCTTAGCCCAACGACTAAGCCTAAAGAAAGCAATGTAAGAAACTCAAGTATCATGCTGCTCTTCAGTCCGACTATGTTCCAACAGGCCAAATGACTGGCAGAAGGAACTTATTTAGGTCTCGGCTCTCACACAATTGCTGCCTCATTACGGTATTCTTGGTTCGTTGGATAGAACTCGACCCGCACTGAGACTGTTGCACGGGCGCAGTGAGTTATATCCCAACTGATGGCTTCACACCGTCGATTCAGGATATCTTTTTATAATATCCACATCACCCTTACAAACATGCGCATAATTCACCTGTCTTCAGCTTTGCCTGAAAACGAGTATACTACCGAGGAAATGGTAGACAACTTTTCATGCGAGCTTCCCGAAGGGGTCAAACAAAACGTTCTCAATTTAGGCGTTTCCAAACGATCCTTCATCAACCCTACAGCTATTAGGACAAGATCAGAAAACCTCCTCAGCGAAGCCGGCCTGGTTGACCTGTGTGTTCGTGCTTGCGAAAACGTTGTACAAGAAACAGGTGTTCCTCGCAGGGGAATCGGTTACTTCATTGCAGCGTACGATGTCAACCCAATCTTGAGTCCTGGACTAAGTCAGCTTC
>CAYNQC010000077.1:0-6657 GCA_964399235.1 uncultured Candidatus Bathyarchaeia archaeon
CCTCTTATCTGTTTCAGTTCACCCTTCATTGTTGACAAGGGCTTCTCGAGTTTCGAGATTTCATAAGCAGCATAGCCAAACGAGGAGCGTTTGCCTTCGAGCCGCAGGAAATAGTCAAGATGCTCCAGCATCACTATGACCAAGTCGTTTTCACACAAGATGTCTCTAAAAAGACTAGGCGGAATGCGTTTGGGCAACCTGTACGTCTTGGCTGCTTGATTGAAAACTGAGTTTATCTGATTATAGTATTCTTGTGTTGCGTTTCCCCACGGATCTCCTGTGTAAATTTCAGCGTATTTGTCAACCAGTTTAGGATATTTCTCTTTCAATGTGCCGATGAAATAGTCTTTCTGCAATCCATGTTTGAGGGTCATGCCGCCGAAAATTACGAAGTCAACGCCGACTTCGTGGGCCTTCTTCAACGTTTCCGTGATCACTTCAGCAGTGTCTGTTACGAACGGGATCACAGGAAGCAGGAACATGCCGCATGGTATGCCTTCTTTTTTGAACACGGCAATGGTTTTCAATCGTTCACTCGGCGGCGGAACATGCGGTTCAAATATAGAGCTGATTTCGTCGTTTGTTGACGAGAAACTGAAGCTTACGATTGCCCTGTTTTGCTCATTGATTTTTCTGATCATATCTATGTCTCTTTCTACGAGTGTGGATTTTGTCAGTATGTGCACTGGCCATTTGCATTCACACATCAACTGTAGTGTTCTTCGGGTCAGCTCGTACTTCTTTTCAGCCGGTTGATAGCTGTCGCCGACGCCTCCTCCGAGCATGACGTAGCCTGGTTTCAGCTTTGCACGTTTCCCTTGAGGACTGAGTTCTCTACGAAGAACCTCCACGGCGTTTATTTTTACCGTGACGACCTCTCCAAAGGTTTCTTGGACCTGGTAACGTTCTGAGCGTCCGTCGCAATAGGTGCAGTTGTGGATGCATCCTCTGTAAAGGTTCATGCCATAGCGTGAGATGAACCATGAATCGATCTTCCTATGTTTAAGCAGGATCGATTTAGCCTTGACTTCTTGGGCAATCACTTCGTCGCTACACCTTCTTCCTATACCGACAGTCGTCTACCACCAGAGCGCGTGCGCTAATGGGAAAACCATTTGCCCTTTTTGCAGTCGCAGCAACTCTGCCACGCTAGAAGAGGTTATTCTTAGGAAGAGCCATGGCTTGTATGCCCAGGTGCTTGCGAATCTCTTTCGCCAAGGTCTCACCGTAGTGCACACGGAAGTTGTCGGTTATTACAAGCTTGGGTTTAGATCGGCGCACGTACTCAAGGAGCCCGTCGAAGTCGGAGTGGTCGCTCAGCGCAACGATGTATTCCTTTTCGCCTGTCCGCCGAATTGCACTGTAGAATTCCCATCCGCTAACGCAGACACGGAAATTGTCGAGGCCGATCCGGTCTCGTGAGTGCATGTGATAAAAGCCTATGTACGGGTCGTGTTTCTCATGAAGCTCAAATGCTTCCAGTTCGTTGTGAAGCATGAGCTTGCCCAAACGCATGTTGTGTTTCTCGCAAACACGGCTGATGCGGTAAACGTTTTCAGGGACTACAAAGGGCACGTTGATGTTGGCGCTGTTAAGGATTTGCATGACCTCTTGTATTTTACCGTGGTAGCCGAATATGAAAACTGGACCTTGCTTGAGACCGCGTTCCACCAGCGTGACAAGCGAGCCCCGAGCGTCTTTATGAAACCTGCGCCTACAGTGCGGACTTCCATAAGTGGCCTCGATCACAAGAATATCGCTGTCAAGAATTGGGGTCTGGTCGATGCGGAAGTCGCCTGTGAAAACAATTCGCGTGCCATCTTGGTCTTCGACCAAAACTTGAGCAGCACCTAGAATGTGGTCTGCCACGTGCAGCGTTATGCGTTCGTCCTCGAACTGTAAGGTTTGTCCGTAATCTAGGGCTTGGACGCGCCCGCGGCGCAGGTAGCTCGTTCCCTGCATTGCGTCGATCAGGTCTTTGGTGCCTTTGGTCATGATGACCTTGCGAGCTTTCTTGAGACTCTGAGGCAAG
This sequence comes from uncultured Candidatus Bathyarchaeia archaeon, assembly GCA_964399235.1. GTDB lineage: Archaea > Thermoproteota > Bathyarchaeia > Bathyarchaeales > Bathycorpusculaceae > DASPPK01. The sequence goes on from CAYNQC010000077.1 coordinate 2,033, forward strand.
CCCACCATGTGGTCAGCGTGGGCATGGGTTACCGCGCGTAAAGGACGTGCCTCATGAAAGGCGTCGCACGCAAGATGCTTACCGAGCAATACGGCGCCCTTTTCGGTCACCGACGCTTTCTCGTTCACCTAGCCTTCACGCTCCGCGACTTCAGTTGCTTGCTGTGGCGGTGAGGTATTGTATTGTTTGCCTTGGGTCCTCGGTTCTTATTTGAACTCTTATCGGCCCAAGGGGCGATTCGTTTTCTTCTTTGGAGAAGGATATGTGTCCTGCGAAGGCGACTTGCTTGTTGAGGCAGAAGTCTATGCTATTTCTGTCTAATCCTCCGAGCAACACTGCACGTGCTGCCGTGCGGATGTGTTCCCTCTGAAGCAGGTTATGGAACTTGGTCAAAGCGCTTTGACCAGTTGCGCTTGCCTGCAGAAGCGTTCCTTTCCGCAATGGTTTCAATTGCATGTTGAGTGGCCCGAAAATGTTTTCCACCGCTTGCCGGACTTTCTGTTCTGTTTCAGTCGGGTTGATCTGCGCTTCTATGCGAATTGTCAGCTCAGCCATTCCTGTTCAACTTTTTCAAGGATTTCTCTGATTTCCACTTTTTCGATGTTAATGGGGCCCTCATTGATTATCATTTCATCTGCCATGGCTATAGCGTCGCCAAGCCCTACGCTCAGTTCTCGCATGTCTCTTTCGTTGAAGTCTTCCCAGTCTTTCGGATCATCGGGTCTGGCACGGTTGAACAGCCGTTGAAAACGCGTCTCGGGTGACGCGTGAACGGCGATATGGGTGAATTTGGATAGGCTTTTCTTGAATTCGTCGATTTCTTCGAGGCTTCTTATGCCGTCGACGATTACTTTCTTGCTTTTGGACTTGGCGATTCTCGGCAAGCATCTTTTCGCGATTACTGTGGGGCCTTCTTCGCGTCTGAGTGCGAGCATGACTTTGCCGACATTTTCAGGTGTGAGTTCCATGTTCCGTTTCTTGGTTTCTTCTCTCACTATATCGCCCATAACGACTACGTCGTAATCCTGCTCTTCTGCGATGTTGACAACTAAAGATTTGCCTGAGCCTGGCATGCCTGTCAATCCTAGAACTAGCTTCTCCCCTGTCATATTGATCCTCTTCACGTTTGGTGAACAGATAGTTTTTTACAGTTAAAAAGTGTTTATGAAATGAAAGAGTCAAAAAGCTTTAGGTGAGTGGAACAGTTTGGCTGAGATGGTGAGGAGTTTCGTCGCATTTGACATTGACCGCGACGCTGTTCGAAAAAAAATGGCTGATGCACAAGCATTGCTAGTTAAAACAGGCGCGGACTTGAAGGTTGTCGAGCCTGAGAACATCCATGTTACCATGCGATTCTTAGGCGACGTGAGAATGGACAACATTGAGAAGATTTTCGACGCTATGAAGAAAGTCACTTTTGCACCCTTTGACGTAAAGATTCAAGGAGTCGGCGCTTTTCCAGACGCACGGTACCCGAGGGTCGTGTGGGCAGGGATAACTCAAGGAGCTAATGATTTGAGAAGTATTTCGAGCCAGTTAGAGCCGCATTTGACAGCCTTGGGGTTTGCCCCGGACCCGAAGGGTTTCAGCCCCCACTTGACGATTGCACGGGTCAGGAGTGGAAGAAACAAGATAGAACTCGCCAAGTTCATAGGAGACAGCGGGGAATTTGAGTTCGGCACAATCAGGGCTGCATGTTTGCGACTGAAAAAGAGCGTTTTGACGCCAAGAGGTCCTATTTATTCAACGTTGAAAGAAGTTTGTCCGCCTGGGTGAGAAGGATTGATTGATGAAGGATAAGGCGGCAAATGTTCTATCTGCGGTTCTGAAGAAGGTCACGCCGGACACGGGCAAACGTCGAGAAATTGATGCCTTGGCCAAGAAGCTTGAGAAGCGTGTTGCCGCGGCTGCAAAGCGTTTGGGCGTCGAAGCGGTGGTACGCGTTGAGGGTTCGGTTGCCAAGGACACATGGTTAAGCGAGGAACCTGATGTTGACGTGTTTATGCGCGTGCCTCCCGCGATTCCGAGGACACAGTTGGGGGAGGTGTGCTTGAAAGTTGCCAAGCTGGCGACGAAGGGTTCGAGGCATGTGGAAAGGTTTGCCGAGCATCCATATCTCGAGGCTTTTGTCGAAGGCACACGTGTGAATGTTGTTCCGTGTTACACTGCAAAGCCAGGGGAATGGTTGAGTGCTACGGATCGGACGCCGTTTCACACCGACTATGTTAACAAGCGTCTGACTGGTGAATTGCGCGGTGAAGTGCGGCTGCTGAAGAAGTTCATGAAGAGCATAGGCTCCTATGGGGCTGAGATTAAGACAGGCGGGTTCAGCGGATACTTGTGTGAACTATTGATCCTGCATTACAGATCCTTTTTAAATGTAGTTGAGGCGTTCGCAGGGCATAAACAGCGGTTGGTTATTGACCTCGAAGGCTTCTACACCAACAGAAATAGGGAACTTGATCTCCTGTTTGAAGAACCCTTAGTTGTAGTGGATCCTGCTGACAAGGCAAGGAACGTGGCTTCTGCCGTTCGCAAAAACAGGCTCTATATGTTTGTTGCCGCTTCACAAGCATTTTTGAAGAAGCCTACCTTGGGCTTTTTCTATCCACCGAAGACTGTTCCTTTAGCCCCAAGAAAATTGCAGCAAGAGTTGAAGAAGCGGGGTTCCAAGATCGTTTTCGTCGTTTTCGGCAAAATAGATGCCGTGCCGGATATTCTGTGGGGCCAACTCTACAAGAGCCAGCGCAGTTTGCGTAGACTGATAGAGCTGAGCGATTTCACCGTTCTGAGAGAGGTCTCTTGGAGTGATGAGAAGGAGTTGAACACGTTCGTTTTCGAGCTTGAAGATTGTTGTATTCCATCGGTCAAACTGCATTTGGGTCCGCCATTGGATAAGGAAAAGGAGCGCAAAAGATTTGTTGCGAAACACCTGGGAAAGCCTAGCACTGTCTGTGGACCGTATGTTGATGAGGGCAGATGGGTCGTGTTGGTGAAGAGAAAGTACGCGGACGTGTGCAGTCTGTTGAAGGACAGGTTGAAGGACGGAGGAAGAAACGCAGGGGTCGCCGAAGGCATCGCAAAAGTGTTGAAGACGAAGGGGTTCGAGGTTTTGGTGAACGAAGAGGTCGTTGGACTTTACAATAAGAACAAAGAGTTCGCGGTGTTCATGACAGAGTTCCTGTCAGGCAAGCCTAAGTGGTTACATGCGGTATGAAGCTATGACAAGTGCCGCTCCGAGTAGCCACGTGTAGATTGCGAAGTAATGGAATCTCTTCGTAGCAACTACTCTTGAGACAACTCTGATGGCAACGTAGCCCACAACCATTGCGATGGCTACGCCTATGAAGAGGTCAGTTGAGCCTATGCCTGAAAGTGCGATTTGGCCGCGTTGCTTGTAAGCCTCTACTAGTGTGTCGCCGAGTATAGCTGGGATTGAGAGGAGAAAACTGAATTTGAAGGCTTTTTCGCGTTTCAAGCCCAAGAGGAGTGCGGTTGAGATTGTTGCTCCACTTCGGGACAGTCCGGGGAATATCGCGAAACCTTGGGCGATGCCCATCATCAACGCTATCGGGTAAGTTATGATGTCGGTGCTTTCTTTCCCAAGTTTTGAACTGTAGACCAGGGTTGCACCGACTGCGAAAGTCATCCCTATGACCAAGAGTTGCTGAAGCGTATCTTCGAGGAATTGGACGTACACTAAGCCGATTATGGCTGTGGGTATTGTTGCCGCGAATAGTAGTGGTATCATTTTTCCGTATTCGCTTTTGAAGTCTAAGTGCGCGAGGGCTGTGATGATATTTCTGACATCTGTTCCAAAGTAGAAGACTACGACGATTAACGTTCCTAAATGCAGAATGAGGTTGAATAACGGCGTGGTTGTCAAGCCAAGATAATGCTCGGCGATTTTGAGGTGGCCAGTGCTTGATATAGGGAGCCATTCGGCCAAGCCTTGGATTAGACCGAGAATTGATGTATTTGACAATGGGTCAAGCAATAGTACACACGTCTTAGGCGATGGTTTGAAAGATTAATTAACGGTGCGTATTTAATGCTTTATTGTCAAGGAGACATGGGCATGAGTGGTTATCCGGCTGGAAGCATTGAAGATCGAGAAATATTGAAGAAAATGCAGACAGAAAAACTGTTGGACTACTTTTTCTTGCAAATAAGAAATCTGTGGAGAGTTGATGGACTGTACTTTCTCGGCATCGAGAAGAAGTTGGGAACAGAAGCAGCAACAGAAATAGACGCGGGAGTCTGGGAAACAATGGCAGAAATAGAAGCAAAGAGCCTGCAAAAGATGTTTAATGTCTGTGAAAAGCCAGATGCCTCGACGATTGTAGATTTGCTGCGAAAATCCAGTTGGGCCTTGGATCAACCTTTCAAGACGATTGAAGTCGCCAGTCGAAGAACGATTTTGGGAATAGATCGATGTAGAACGCAGGAGGCAAGGTTGAGCAAAGGGCTGGAAGAGTTTCCATGCAAGCAGGTACGGTTTGGTTATCTGAAGAATTTTGCGAAATCGTTGAATCCTTATGCAAAAGTGACCTGCTTGGTTTGTCCGCCGGACCAGCATCCGAAAGATTCATGGTGCCGATGGGTTTTCGAAACCTAGTGCGCGC
>CAYNQC010000078.1:0-6579 GCA_964399235.1 uncultured Candidatus Bathyarchaeia archaeon
TTTTCGATAGGATTCCTTTTAACGCTTGTCTCGCATCTTAATATTAACTAGACCTACGGGTCTTCTCAGAGGTTTAAAGCGTTGGGGTACTGTACCGTCAATGACGTGAAAGGGGTCCTACAGTTTACTGAGACGACGTGGGATTTCGAGATCGAAGCGATTATCCCAACTGCCGACGCTCAAGTTGACGCTGCTCTCGCAAAAGAATTGCTAACTGTACCTAGTCCCGTGCCTCAACTCATAAAGTCTGCTTCAATGTATTTTGCTGCTTGGGAGTATCGCAGACGTCGGGATCCAGCGGGTTCAGAAGCTTTTCTGGCTGAAGCAACAAAGTTTCTCGAAACCTACGTTGCTGGTGCGCCTCCTGCCGATGCGAGCAACCCGGGCGGCTTCGTTGTGGGGGATGATTCATAGCAGTCACGGTTAGCATGGATGATTCTCAGATCCGCGAGTACCTGATGCGGGAGAAGATGCGTGAAAGTGAGGCTCTTCGGCTCTTCCAGGACGAAGGCAGCCGCCTGACTGTTGAGGAGATGCGGGGAATTGTGCCCTTGAAAACGGGGTTCCTCCGCGAAAGCATCACTTCAAGCCCTACGCCTAGCGGCTTCACAGTGTACCCGACCGCTAGATACGCTGGATTCGTGGACAAGGGCACGGGCCCACACACTATTTTTCCTTCGGCAGCTCGTGCTTTGCGGTTTGAGACTACATGGGGCGGCGAAGTTTTCGCTAAGCACGTGCAGCATCCTGGCACGAGGCCGACATTCTTTCTTCAGCGCACGGCCGACGCTGTTATTCCCAAACTTGTTGAGCAGCTGAGAAGCATCCTGGAGCGCGTTTACACTTGACTCTTTTTTCTATGGAACTTTATTATGACAACTTCTGCATAGAATTTGAACTTCTAACGGTTTGCTATAGTCTGGATGATGCCGATCAAGGTTTTCCATTGACCCACATATCTCACACTTTGCACTTAATTCGATATGACGTTCCGCTCGGTGTTGTGCCGCTGAAGCTTTTGGATGTTGAAGTCGCCATTTTCGGCGTTTCTCTTCTATCTTATCCTTATGAAGCTGACGATATTGGCGTTTCCTTGCCAATATCTTCTCCCGATTTTCTTGGTAATACTCTCTTCCTTGCTGCATCATTTTCTTGCGGTATTTCGGATAATAAATACTTCGAAAGCGAGCGCGAATCTCCTGCCTATGTTTTTGGCGGTATCTTGCCTCACTTTCACGCTGCCTCTTTCGTAATTCCTCATTATTCACAGACATCACATGATTACTTTGAGACAGAATTGTTTAAAACTCTTTCCATTAAACCATTTTCAAATAAACTTTGGGAAATAGAGAATTGACAGGTCCAAAAGCTATCAGAAACCAGATAATTACAATTCTGCAAACGGCAGACCCTAAAAATGGCCAAAATCAAAGTATCAATAAGATATTCTTCGGGGAACCGCCGAAGAGTCGGTATCCGGGTTTTCCATGGGGCTGGGTTGAGTGGGCTGGGGGTCCGATGGAGCCGCCTGTCGGCGCCAAGGCAGAAGTGAAAGACGTCTTCCTGATTGTTGTTGTTGACAAGCATATCGAAGCAGACAGAGCTGAGGATAGCGTGATGGATTTCGCCGACAGCGTCGAGGCAGTCCTTGACAATGACGGTACGGTCGGCGGGCTCGTCGGCCGCAGCTACGTTACGAACCGTGAGAAGCAGAAGCTTTTCGACGGCGATTACAGTGTTTGCGCGTGCCGCATCACTTTCCAAACGCATAGAAGGGAATAGATCCCCGTACCCTACAACGGAGTAAATCCGTGTAGAAAGGTGAAATTGAATGGGAACAAGATATGTCGCGGTAGGAAAAGAAACGGTAGGCTACGGAACGCCAGCAGCTGCAATGAGATACGCTGAAGCTATAGCTAGCATAAAGCCAGATCAAGGATGGGTTATCCCGCCTCCAATCGCTTCCAGAGCCTTCAGAAAAAGCAATCTCGGACCATATAGGGCTCGCGGGTCAATCGGTGACTTCCCTGTCGAGCCTGAAAATATCATCGGTGAACTCTTGATGGGCGCGTTCGGAGCTGAGACTCCAACGAACCCATACGCGGGCGTCTATCTGCACACCTTCGCCCCGGCGGACACTTTGCCCAGCTACACTTTGAGACTAGGCGTTGAACAAACAGAGCGCATCTTGGCAGGATGCCTCATTGAATCTTTAACGGTGAAGTTTCCACATGACAAAGACGTTCAAGCCAGCGCTGAAGTCCTGAGTGGCTTCGTGGAAACCAAAGGAGCCATCGGAACGCCAACAATAAGCAGTCTTCAAGCCTTGAACATGCAGAATGCTGCGAGCGTCTTAACCATAGCCACGGTGAATAAGCGAACTCTCGTCTACGACTTGGAACTAACCATCAAAAACAACATTCCCTTTAACCGAGGCGACCTTTCAGGGAGAACCTTCGCGACTAAACGTGTTGGACAACGTGAAGTGACGGGAAAACTAAGCGCCTACTTCGATGACACCACGGAATATGACCGCTTCATCGCAGGAACAGAATTCACTTTGGACGTCAAGGCTGTAGGGCCCATAATCGCTTCTACCTACCGCTATTACTTGGAGTTTGAACTCAGAAAGTGCATCTACCTCAGTGACGTTTCGCCGGGTGTGAAACCGCAAAATGAACTTCTTGTGGTTGACGCTCCGTTCAAAGCGTTCTACGACACAACTGGCGCCTTCAACGCTGAAGCCAAAGGCTACCTCGAAAACGCGATAGCAGCCTACTAAGAGGGATGTTGACGGAAAAAGAAATTGACGGCGTAAAATATAGTTTGATTCCGATTCCTCCGAGCGCATCGCCCTTCAACCAGCTGCTCGGACAATTATTGCAGAAAACTCCAAGCGACTGTGAAGAAGCAGAGAGGGACAGCCTGCAGATCGAGAAGGCGCTTGACAAAATCCTGACGGCTTGTGTGGAGCCGAAACCGCAGAGTGAACACGCCTGGAAGCTTTACTCTATCCTTCAGGACTTGACGAAGAAGACGCTGGAAGACGCAGGATTCTTTCGCAAACCTAAGCGACCCAGTGCTGACTCAAGCAAGCCAGCTGGCGGTCCTCCTCGGAAAACGGCCTAGCGAGATCCTGCGGCTGGAAGGCCCTGAAGCGTGGCTCCTTGAAGTAGATTACCTACTCGTAGGTAAACTAGTGGGTCAAGGGAATGGCGACTTGGGTGAGAAGGCTCGTAAGATTAGGGAGTGGCAACTGAAACGGCTGAAGTAACTCTTTACGCGAATCTTGAAGGCATTGAAGACGTTAACGCGGGTTTTGCGAGCATTGGCGCTTCAGCCGAAGGCATGGGCAGGCAGGTTTCCGAGTCAACTGAACGTGTGAATGTGAACTATAAAGCGTTGATGTTCACGACTGCAGGAGTCATCGCGAACAGTGTGCAGCTCGGCGACATCATGGACCGCATGAGCAAAGGACAGATGGACGTCGGAAGGGGCGCGGTCATGTTGGGCATGAATTTTCTTCAGCTCGGCGGCCAAATCTATCTGCTCTACACACGGTATGGCGAGAAAATAGCTGCTCAAGCGTCGAGCATAGCAGGTGATATCTCTGAAGCGGTAAGTACAAAAGCTCACGCGGTTGCGGAAGGCATTAGGGCTGCTGCAATCGTTGTCTCCTCAACTGCTCACGGAATTTATAATGCGATTAAGGAATGGTCGATAACGCAAGACATAGCGCACGCGGTAAGCGCTATAGGTCATGCGATTGCGGAAGGTGTTCGTGCTGCTGCGCTAGGGATAAGTACTCTCGCTGAGAGCGCTTTTGCGACCGCTAGCGGAATAGCCCTTTCAATTTCTTCTGCTGGTATTCTTGTTCCCGTTGTTATCGCCGCTGCAGCAGCAGCCGCTGCCGGAATCGCAGTTTACACGGGTGCAATAAAGGTTCCTGGGTTTGCGGAGGGCGGGATTGTATCTCAACCGACTTTCGCGTTGATTGGCGAGCGAGGCCCTGAAGCCGTGATTCCGCTGGGGAGCAGACTTGCATCCACACAAACAATTCACGTCGGCGGAATCCACATCTACGAGTCACGCACTCCGAGAGAAACAGGCGATGCAGTTATTGATGCCTTGCGAAGAAGGGGGATCCTTTGAGTTTAGCGCCGGCAAAGGTAAGAGTCGAGATTATTCGTGAACCACTCTATTTTGATGACCATTTCTGTAAAGGGTGGGACGGTGGACAACCTCCCGCCGGAGCGGGTACCGCTCTTAGTGGCGACCTCGTTACCTTGACAGTTCAGGCCGGCTACACCTATTATCATTATGCACGCTCCTTAGAATTCAGTCCCGTCACTTCATCATACTTTGTTGTACGAGTCACTGAAGTTTCCAGCGGCGCAACGTGGAGAATCATGGTTAGAAGAAAAAGCGACGCGACGTGGTTGTTCGGTCCCATTCAATCAGGTGTGGGAGTCTTTGTTTTTGACATCTATGCAATCTTGGGTGCTACTGTGGACCAGATTGGAATTGGCGTGTATGACGCACCTGACAAATACGTTCGATTCGACTATGTAGCGATAACTGACCATATTGACGAAGTCGTTCCAGACATGGGCGACCTTGTTGAGGAACTCACGGTTACAAGGCCGCTTCTGAATAACGGAATCTGTGGAGCCAAACTTTCAATCCCTAACTCTGGAGGGGCATACAACGGGCTCATCAAGGCACATGATGTTATCCTAATTTGGATTGCAAGGGCAGAGGCAGACTTAGGAAACCCGTATTACAAGGCGTTCGGAGGCAGAATAGTGAATCCAAGCAACCGCGGCGATAATTACGGCGCCTTCTACATTGACCTTGACTGCCACGGGCATGCCTATGAACTGAACATTCCACCAGCACTTGTCTACGCGTATTATTCAGCAACAAACGGAAGAACCATCATTGAAGCCGCGCTTGCCCTATGTGCCTACCTAACAAGACATCCTGCTGGCAATTTCTGGTTTGACAGTCTCGGCTCTTCAGGAAGCACTGATGACCGCATAGACAGCACTCATGACATGGTTTACGATGAAGAAGTACCCCTGACCCCAATTCAGGAGATCCTTGAGAAAGCCAAAAACCCTGCAGCCGTGCAAGGCTTCGACGTCTACGAAACGCCAGCAGGCTGCCTAATCGGACATTTAAGAAACAGCCTTGACTTCACGTGGCCATACAGCACTCTGACTCCTCAAAGTTACCAGAAAGGCGTGGATGTGCACAGAGTAAGAAACAAAGTGCCAGTTTACGGAGCCCTTGGAAGATACGTTCCCACTACTTACAGTTGGACTGACGCCTTAACCTATTGGATAGCAAGACAGGGAACAGTGAGTTGGGTAACTCCTTCATACATCTACTGTGACTGTGACGCGAGTAGAATCTGCGATTTCTACAGGAGTACAGCACCCTATGACCATATTTCAAACTCAGGACTCCTAAGCGTCGGCTGGATTGACTTTTATTTCTTCCATCAAGCCTGCACTGGGCAAGCCATGCAAGTAATCATAGAAGCGCCAGACGCTGCTAACTGCTTTTACAAGGCATATTCAGGCTATGCAATGAACGTGGAGATAAGGTACACACTTGAATTGGGAGATGGTAAGGGTTGGCTGACTTTAGGTTCTCCAGATTGGGCGAAGATTCGGAACGTAGGCTTCTACGCTCTGAGCGGAGCAGGAGTCTACTATGTTTACGTGCGCGCGCTAAAGTTGTACTACACGCGATTCAGAGGAGAGGCTAATGACGCGACTTCACAAGGACTGTATGGCGTAAGGATGTCCCAGCCAATTTTGGATGAATCCCTCATAAGTGACGCCGAATGTGAAGCTAGAGCAGCAAGCATTTTGGCTCTTCTTAAAGACCCGGTTATCACGCTCTCTGACGTTGTTGTGGACGGGGATTACTGGATTGACCCCGGCGTTAGGGCTCGTGTTATTGTGGCCAATGACGCTTTGGACGCTTACTTCCGAATCGTTCAGGTAAAGCATGTAGTTAAAGGGACTCAATGGGACGCCATCCTATCATTAAGCAATGAGCCTCAATATGTTGACTACGTCTTTAGACTGGTTCAGGAAGCGCAGAAATTGTTGGAGAGGCGAAGTTAAGTTGCTTTTCCTAATTTTTCCTCAAGTTTTTGAGCTTGCTTCCGAAGGTCGCTCCGAAGGTCGTGTTGCGCCTTGTACAGGTCTTCTAATTCTTGTCCATCTTCATAAACCCAGTATGCTACCAGGATTCCGCAGAATCCCACGAGTAAATAGAAAGCGAAGAGGGCTTGTTGCCAGAGCGCAATGTATTTCCAAAGGGATAGATCGAAATATACTGAGCCTACTCCTGCGATCGACAGAAAGAACGCTATTACATAGATCCAAACCACGAATTGTCTTGCCTTCATCTTCTTTCCTCACCACATTCTTTCGTTCCTGCATCCTTAAGGTTTTCTGGAGGTTTGTTCTAGTTGCGTCTGCAAACCTTTTGGAGCGTAGAACATGAAAAAGAAGTTGCTAACTGAACTTAAAAGCGTCCACCCAGGTGACTTAGTAAAGG
>CAYNQC010000079.1:0-6522 GCA_964399235.1 uncultured Candidatus Bathyarchaeia archaeon
ATGGAAGCTGCTGGCATACCGTCGGAGCGGCTCATCGTGCCCGAGGGGGAAGTCAGACTTCCCTCCATTCCTCCGAGAAAGCCAAGAACTTCCAATGAATGGGAACAGATAAAGAAGCGGGAGATTGAAACTGAGCAGGTCTCTATGTTCCCAGAAGAGAAGTTCGAGGCCGCTCCTAGCTCTCCTACGACTTCCATGGTCCGCAGCAACGAGGCCTGGACGCAAGATCAGGAAGCAGCCCGACAGGCCCAGGCCGAAAGGGCCCGCTTTGCCGAAGCCGAACAAGCCCGCCGTGGAGAGACAGGTCTTGACCTCAATCTTTCTGCCGAAGAGATGCGAGCCCGAGATGCCGCCGCCCAGCCCCCTGCGTCTGCCGATGACTGGATATTTGAGGAGCAGGAACGGCTGGATAAGGTCTATCCAGGAGCAGTTGTAAGGCTTCCAGATTACGAAGTTACCTCTCCGCAGGCCCAGGAGTTTAGGACGCTGTTCAAGTATAAGGTTGCTACTGGCCCTCAGAAGCTCCGTATGCGCGGGGAAGCCGACCTGGCCGACGACCTGCAAGAGGCCATCAAGACCATGTATCAGGTTCTGTATGAGAACCAGCCTACGAAGACCTTTGTTACCCTTCAGAACACCAACCGCATGGATGCCAAGCCTGTCCAGAAGATGATTACCGAGGGAGCCAACCTTTCGTGGACGGAGAAGATACCCCAGTTCCGGGCCCCCGAAGACCTTCCGGAAGAGCTTAAATACCTTGTTCCCCCCACCGGGCGCGTACAATCTACCAGCGCGGCGCTCATCATGCTCCACTATATAGAGGCGGGTAAAGTCATTTCCGGGTCTGGAGGCCGCGGTGAGGCCTACGAGGTAGTTTTGCAGCAGCTAATGAGCCAGCTTGAGAACGGGGTAAGCGTTGATGTTGGGATCATGAAGAAGGTAGGGTCTATTGACATGGGCCCCGAAAGCGCCGGACAGGCGTGGAGAAGGCGGCTGGGCCTGCCCTGGTATGACATGGACGAAGAGCGCCTGGCTACCATGGCTCAGTCCGGAGAAGCCGGTCCTATTTACCTAAGCATGATGACCCCTGATCCGCTTGTGTCCGACTTTGTATCCTGGACCCAGAAGGACGATGTTGCCAGGATTTTGGGGACGCGGGACGAACTGGCAAATCCGGTTCCGGTAAATCGGGAAACCGGCGAGTTCGTTGTCCCGAGATACGCCATTGCTGTCCTTGATGCCAGCCCTGCCGACTTGCAGAGGATTATGCGGGAAGGTCTGCCGAGGCGAGCCCTGGAGCCTACCTTCCTGTATCCGTCGGTTGAATACGCGCAAACGGCCTCCAGAGGAATGAGAGCCGAGAGAACCGTGTGGCTGATGGTTGAAGACCCCGGAGACTTCGGGTATGGGCGCGGACTGAACCCGTCCGGGATTTCTACTCAGATGGACATTCGCCCCCACAAGTTGCGGGTAATCGATCCCCTGACCCTTGATGGTGCCAGAACGATGCCGATGCATGGTGTTACCCTGGTCGCTCCGCCCAGCACCGCTAACCCAATAACAGACCAGTTGAGAATGTTCAGCGTGATTGCTCAGGACTCGGAAGATTCCTACTGGGCGTCCGAAGTTTCCGCCAAGATGCGGGAGGAAGGACGAATAGCCAAGAAGACTGGATATATGGAAAGAGAGGAGCAGGCTAAGGCAGTCTATAAGCAGCAGGCCGAGGCAGGAGAAATCACGGCCCTGGAAGTAGAGGAAGTAAAGAACGCTCGGGGAGAGCCCATCCGAATGTATAGGGAACCTCGGCGGTTTGACCGGGAAGGCGCACAGGTTTATCTTGACGAACTGGCGCAGATGCGGGCCAAGATACCCCCGTATAAGTCCCCCGAATACGGCAAGTTTGATACCGAGGTTGGTATGCGTAGGGAAGCCTACAAGGCCAAGTATCCGGAAATCTACGGCATTATGGAGCAGAAGCTCGGCCAGTTGTATGAGACTGAGGACTTCTTTACTCCCCCGCAACAGGCCTTTGATTTCGCTGCCGAAGTTGACGACTGGATTTACCTCCCGGCGAATGAGATAGAGAATGGAGACTTCCGAGAAATCTGGCACTCTGCCCTGGATGCGATAGAGGACGACATCCTTTGGCGACGCAGGGGATTTGAAACCTCGATGGTTGAGAAGGTCTGGGATGAGGACCTTGGAGAGTTTGTCAGCAAGACTGTCGGGCAGTCCAATGTCTTTGCGGGAGCTACTCCTCCGCCAAGAGTTACCACCAAGAACAACTGGCTGGATGAGCTTCACTTTGAAATAGAAGACGCCATGTTTGCTAATGGAATGGAGTCCGGCGGGCCCAGAACAATAGATACGGTTATCCTGAGTATTCGGGACGCCATCCGAAACGGCCAGAAGGTCAGTGGAGATGTGGTGTTTGAGAATGGTCTCAGGGGCAATGACCCGATTGTTATACATACAGCGGATCGGATTAGAGCCGCCTCCCTGGACTACCTGCTGGACGGCCAGTGGGACCCCAGCGATACCCTGGTTCGTCCGGCCTCTCCTTATGTGTTGCAGCACCTTGCGCGCTATCCAGAAGCCGAAGCCAGCGGGAAATTGTGGGGGAAGATGAAGGCCATGGACTGGCACAAGACCTACATTGATACCGATGTCCGCAATCTTGAAGCCCAGCTAAACGGCCTGCGCGCCTACGAGGAAGCCATGAAGCCCCAGGAGTTTGTGGATGATCTGGTCCGACAAGACCTGGAAACGGTTCGCTCCCAGATCAGGGATTTGGAGGAGCGGCTGTATGCTGGCCAGATGGAGTTGGAAGAGCAGCAGGTCAAGGCGGCAGAGGATCAGGCACAGACCCTGGCGGAAGCTGCTGGCCTAAAGGCAACTCCTCCAGAAGTCAAGCCGACCAAGACTGGACAGACCAAGTTCCTATCTGTTACGGCAGAGGACACCAAAGCCGAGGAACTGCGCGGCGAGATGGATATCTTCTGGCAGGCGTTCTTGAAGCAGAACCTTGACGGGTTCCACAATCTCGGAGAGTTGTATGGAAGCATAGATTCTGGTCCGGTCAAGATGACCAGTTCTCCGGGCCTGCTTATTGCTCACCTGGAAAAGATGATTGATGAGACCATCAAGAACGGCCTTGGAGACAATGCCGCCGCTCCCCTGCACTACCAACTTGAAGAAGTCAAGAAGGTTGCTGGATGGATGAAGCATAGACGGCAGGCGCTTGGCCTCCCGACCGACGATCTTGGAATGGTTACACCTTACAATCCGCTCCCGAACTGGATGATCCCGGATTACGTCAAGTCCTTCCTGGCGCAGGGCGGAGAGTATGCATCCCAGCGACAGATGCTGGAAGTTATGTGGGCGAAGCTGGAGGTGGGGCTGTTGGACAACCTCAAATCTCCGGTCATGGACCCGCTTGGTCCCGGCCAGCGAGACATCCTGGCGGGCAGTTTGGACGAACTTACAACTCTGAAGAATGAAGTCAGAGACGTATCCATGTTCGGCTCGGAGGGCCTTCCCCACGCGGCCTTTGGAAATAGGCCGGTCAAGGGGGCCCTGGAACAGGTCGGAAAGACGATGATTGATTACGACAACACCAAGAACATTGACAACGTTATGCGCCAGGTCTGGCCGTTCTGGATGTTCCCCAGCCGATCCGTTCCCTACTGGATAGAGCAGATGACTACCCATCCGGAGCTTATGCTCTTCTATTACAAGTATATGCTTGCTACCTCCAAAGCCCAGCGCAACTACCACCTTGTCGATATGACCGGCAAGCCGCTTCGAAGCTACCGTGGATACATCAAGCTCCCTGGAACCGACATCTGGTTCAATCCCATAGCCCCCGTTTCGGCCCGCTACATCTTCAATGCGCTGGAGGACATAGCGTTTGGGAACAACTACCAGGACAATCCGAGAGAGGATGAACCCATAGCTTCCCAGGCCCTGGGCTACATCTACGGGGTTTCCCGAGACCTTGGAATGGACCTGCCCCCGTGGTGGACGTTCATAGCCGTGCAGACGGGGATGCTGAACGAGCAGGATATCTACCGCTATCCAATCAATCCCCTGCTGGCGCTTATCCCGCGGTGGGCGCTGCGGTCGGCTCTGGAGAAGGGAAGAAGCATTGCCCCCATGCTGACTACGACTGCGGGAGTTGAGAAGGCGGTTGACTTCCTCAATCCCGATTCCAACTTTGCCGACTACCTTATCGAGAATGAGGTTCTGCGGCTATCCCTGGCCCGGCTGGATGATCCTACCAGCGCGGTCGGCCAGGAGAAGGTTCTTCAGGATATGCTGTATGCGCTCGGCTACGACCAGGGGCCCGACCGGAAGCGCCGAGTTTCCAAGCGGGAAGATTCCGATCTGTGGCTGGAAGCGAGACGGAACATAGAGGGGGAAAGCTGGGCCTCTACCGCCTTTGGGTATATTACCGGATACTATGGAAAGCCCTTCTCGGATGCCGACGCCCTGCTCCTATCCCAGCGCCAGAAGAACAACTTCCTGAAGAAGACCGTCAATGACTCGGTTGCTGCCTTCATCTTCGATCTCGATCCGACCTACTCCGGCAGATACCAGAACTACTTGAATAACTCCTACGAGACCCCGGAGGGCTTTGTCGGACAGATTTACAACGACCTGAGATACGTCAAGGTTCCAGAAGAGCTTGGGTTCTACGAGTCCGAGGCCATGCGCCGGGACTTGGTTGCTCAGGCCATCCACCAGGATGTTGTCACCCGAGAGTTCTATGACGAACTGGACCGCATCAGCCGAGAGCGGGACAAGGAACTGGAAGAGCTTGGAGTGAAGCCGGACAAGGATTTGGTGCAGAAGGTCTACGACAAGTTCTCCAAGCAGTATACAGACCTATACAACAGCGAACTCTACACTGGAAGCCCCCATAGCTGGACGTGGGGATACAAGCCCGGCGTCGATATTTATGAGCAAATCGCTGGGCGGCTGTGGAAGCAGGTTGCCGCTACCAGACCTCAATACAACCCTACTACTGAAGAGTATGCGGACTGGCTGGAGCGGGATCAGGCCTGGAAGGATAACCTTCCGGAGCTTGCGTCCGTTGTCGCCAGGAACTTCTTCCTTCAGACTTCCATGGGCGTTACCCGGATGAACCGCAATCTCCCTGACCCGACGACTGCCTACGGAGCCGAAGTTGACTACATAGCCATTATGGGGCAGTTCATCTCGGAGGCAGCTTGGGATAGCTACGATGTCTGGAGAAAGTCCAGCCATAGCCCGATAGAGGCCATGAACGAGGCCTACAAGATACTGGTCTGGAACCCCTACCTCGAAGGAAGAAACCAGATTTCCGAGAATGTCTGGGCGCGCGAGGCCTACGATAATGCAGAGTTCAGCAAGCCCCAGGTGTCGAACAAGCAGCTTATGCAGTGGGTGATAGATAACTATGCCCCAGGGCAGTTTACTATGGAACAGCTTCAGCAGATTGCTCTTGGAACCATTACAGTTCCGTCCCTGGGAGAGGTGAATAACTACGGGGATGAGGCCGAGAAGCTACAGCAGCGGAGCTACGACATCCTGATGTGGGCGGGTCCAGGCAGCGTGAAGATGAACGAACTGAAGGCGGCATTCGTGTCGCTTGGCGGAGATACAGGGGACTTTGATACTTGGTATAACACGGACGGAAAGTGGGGGACGATCCAGGACTACAGCGTTCGCCAGTCCGCCTCGAAGTTCATCAGCTTGTTGGATCAGGCCGCACAGAAGATAGGACTGGCCGAGCCGCCTCCCGAGGTTTTGCAGGAGATGGGCGGGGCCAAGGAGAAGCAGAAGGAGTTCAGGAGCTTTGTTGAGAGGCAGTATGGGACGGATTTCTGGGATATTCAGAATGAGTATTACAACCTGGATTATGCAAATCAGAAGGTATTTAGGAATACGAGGCCTGAAGATTACAAGAAGGTGAAGGAATACGGAACGCTGAAGGACATCTTCGCCACCACGCCAGGGAATGAGATATGGGCGAAATACTTCAATCCCTCGGCCCTGCCGGGAAGCTCGGGTGGGGGCGGAGGCGGAAGAGGATACAGAACCGTCCAAGTTCCGACCAAGAAGCTGGTTCCCATGAAATACGATTCCGGACTTCTTTCCTCGGCTACCCCCATGGGGCGCAGAGGAGACCTGAAGGTTCTGGGATCGGGGGGCAATGTCCCCTGGCCTGCCGGGTTCAGCAAACTGATCGGGCCGGTCGCTATGCAGGAAATAACTGTAATGATTACAAAAAAGGTTCCTTTGTCGGCCAAGACCCAACAGTTCCTGTCTGGGGTGGCCCAGCGGAACCCAGAATACGCCGATACGACCGAACGCATATTCGAGGAAAACAACCGGATCGCCGGGGGTATTCCGAGATAAATGAAAGATGAAGTGTGGTATAATAAAGTATAAGCGGTGGATTAACCGCACATTAACATGGAGGCGCAACTACAATGAGTGAAAACACGCCATTTGCCGATCAACTGGATAAGGATGGGG
>CAYNQC010000080.1:0-4158 GCA_964399235.1 uncultured Candidatus Bathyarchaeia archaeon
AAGAGCTGGCGACCTACTGTATGGCAAAGTTCTGGAATATGGACACGTTTATTGACCAGGAGATGGTCTTTCAGAAAAGAACTGGGAGAAAGAAGGCGCTAGTAGATTTCATTCGAGAAAGGACATTTGATGTAGGTTTCCTGACGAATAATGGAAATGAGTTACAGAAGGACAACTTTGCCCAGCATATAAAGGCGTTTCTTGAGGCTTGGGCAGACCCTCATGTGGAAACGTATACTAGAAAGGTGGGGGTGCATAAAGCTTTAGAAATGACGAGGTTCCTCCGAATACTTGGCCCTCAAAAGGTTCAATGCTCATTAAGCCTCGACGACGCTACTGTCAGTTTCGTGTTCAAGACAACTAAAAAGACTGTTGAGTACATACGAGTCATACGTGGAAGACAGGATCATTCGACGATAAACCTCGAAGTGGATCTGAAGTGGTTAAGTGAACCAGACCATTCGAATCTGATAGAGAGACTCGCTTTTCTATTCTCGCGTAATTTGAGCATCAAGAAGCTATGGAACACTTCCCGGCTTCTTGTCGCAATAGGAACAGAGATCTTGGCGTGGAATCTGCGGAAAGCACATCCGCAAAAATGAATGCGCCCACGCGCGTGCCTTCAGTTGAAGATAACAAGCAGACAGACATTGGCATGGCAAGCAAAAGAAGCGCCACAAATATGCCAGAAACGGCTCTACTTACCAAACTCTACTCCCTGAACGCAATCTATTCGATCAAGAATTAAAGCTTATGAGAATGCAAACATTAACTATGACAACAACAAGACAATCTATCTCTCAGACCTGAAGTGATATTATGGTTGGACGAACTGAAAAATGGATCACGGCTTTGATGGATGGTCTCGACAAGAACGTCGATGAAAAGGCCATAGCGAAAATGCTGGAACAATGCGGACGCCAGTGTCAGTCTCAGAGTTTCATCAAGAAAGCCAGAGCGATTTACCAGAAATCCAGGAACACCGATGATTTCTTGGAGAAACTGGCGCGAGTGTACAAGCACCTGCACCGAGAAGGCGGCAAAGTCTACCTGGTTTATCCCAAGTGTTACTGTTCGCAGGTCAACAAGATTTCCAAAGGAAGACTTTCAGGAACATACTGCAACTGCTCCCGCGGATGGGCAAAAGCATTGTTTGAAGGAGCCACCGGAAAACCTGTGGAAGTCACGATGGAAAAATCGATAATCAACGGAAACGACCAATGCAAGTTTAGAATCGTGCTCTAGCACGCTTGCGCAAGAGTGAACGCCTTTGACGCCTGGAAGAGCATATAGACGCGGTTATCCCGTTGCGGTTCTCGTCGGGTTTGAAGATGACCGTGCCGCATTATGGAAGGTTTACAGCCACGTCGTGAAACCTGAGAGAACCGTCTGGCTCGAAGAAACCTGGAACGATCAAAAGGCTGTCTACAATTTTCTCGAAAAAATAGTCAACGCGTTGAGACCGACATTTAGCGAAGGGGTCAGAAGCATCCTCCTCGCTTCTCCCGCGAGAACCGATCACGCGAAAAAGTTTGTCGAACATGTTCGCCAACATCACGCATGGCTTGTTCAAGGCCCCAACAAGGCAGCATTCTCAGAAACAGTCGGAACCGCAGGAACACTCTCCGAAGTAGCTGCACTTGTGAAGACTCCGGGTTTCCGCAAGTTGATCGATGAAACGACATCGCAAGAAACGGAAGACCTTGTCAACCTTCTTGAGAAACGCCTCAACAGTTCAGACCAGAACACACTGATTTTGTACTCGCTTAAGGAAGCAGAAGACCTCATTCTTGCCTCGCATAAGCCTAGCAGACCCGAGGCTGAATATCTATTGCTCACTAACAAATATCTGGCAGACAGCCGTGAAAAGAACAGGCTACACAGGCTGATGCAAATAGCGACCAACAGAAAAGTCAAAACAAGGATAGTTGACGCCGCAACTCCAGCAGGCGTCCGTCTCACGCAACTCGGCGGAATAGTCTGTCTCGCAAGACGTTAATAGCCAGCCGTGGAATTATCGTGGACATGAATGCTTTGTCCTAGTATGATTTCGGCAAACCGAGAACGTGTTGACCGATGAAGGCCAACGCCATCTGATGGGTTACTGGTGCCAATCTGATCAGGTTGACTTCTCTCCACCAACGCTCCACGTCATGCTCGACAGCGTAGCCATAGCCTCCGAACGTCTGCATCGAATGGTAAACTGCCTGAATTCCAGCCTCGACAGCGGCAACTTTAGCCATGTTTGCTTCGGCACCGCAGTCTTCTCCCTTGTCATAACGCCAAGCAGCCTTGTAATTCAACAGTCTGGCAGCCTCAATCTTGGATTTGGCCTCAGCAAGCGGGAACTGAATGGCCTGGTGCGATCCGATAGGTGCGTCGAAAACCTTTCTTTCCTTTGCATAGTCAACCGCTTTCTTGATGGCCAAAAGCCCGACGCCGCATGAGGCGGCTGAAAAGGACATTCTCTCAGGGTTCAAGGTGTCAAGCAGCAGAGGCCAACCTTTGTCCACTTCGCCCATGAGGCTCTCTTTATCAACTTTGAGATCGCTGATGTAGAGTTCGAAAGTCTTTGAATAATTGATCCCGTGTTTGTCTATTGGAATGATCTCAACAGCAGGATCCGGCAAATCGACAAGGAAAAGGCTTATACCATGAGTTCTTTTTGAAACGTTCGCAAGAGGAGTCGTCCGGGTCACAAGCAACATCCCTTTGGCCCTGTCTGCCCCCGATATGAACATCTTCTGGCCATTGATTACAAAGCCGTCTCCGTCCTTCACCGCCATCGTGCTTGTTTTCAAGGTATTCGTTCCAGCGTCAGGCTCGGTCAAACCCAGACAGAACTCCGTTCCCCTCGCGATCTGTGGCAGATACTTCGCCTTCTGTGTTTCACTGCCATGTTTGACTATGGATAAGCCGCCGAAAATGCTTGACAGACACAAAAACCATTCTCCCGCCAGTCCGCAACCCTCAGAGGCCAGAGTCTCCATGGCCAAAACCATCTCGAACATTCCCATGCCGCCACCGCCGCAACTCTCAGGGATGACGATGCCCGTGAAGCCTGCATCGACCAGGGTCTTCCAATAATCCTCTGGAAATTCATGCTTCTTGTCCTTCTCTCGCCAGTATTCTGGACCAAAATCTTGTGCTATGTCCTTGGCAGTGTCGACGATCATTTTTTGCTCAGCAGTTAACTCAAAATTCAAAGCTTACCCCTACCTGGATCCTGTATCAGACAAATCTCAAAGTTTCTATATAAACCATTTCCGAAGAGAAACACAAAACACCTATAGAAAGTGTGGCTAGACTTTCGGGTTTGCCTTCAACGCGTTAAATTCAATCTAGGTGTTTTTTCAAGGAACGCATCGCTTTGATGAAATCTACGAACATTGACCCCTCAATCGTTCCTTCCGGCTCGACCGTGAACAATCGAGTATACTTCCACTCACGCCTTATTTTGTCCAGGGCTTCGTAAAAGCCGAAGTTCGACCTTTCCATCACCCACTCATCGCCTTTCAGACTTCCACGCAAATGAACATTCACGATGCTTTTTGCCACTGATTCAAACTTGTCCAGTTCCTTATACAATGCCGCCCAGCGTGTATCCAGAGTAACGTATTCAAAACATTTGACAAGCTCAAACGGAGTGCTGCCCCCGAGATGCGTGGGGATATTCTCAACTGAACCCTTCACCCTTGGAAACTGACCTGCACACTCTTGGAACACTTTTTCAAGACTTTCGATGTTAAAACTTGTTTTCCACGTGTCCCAGAGATGAAAAACGCAGACCTCGGCGTCCAGACTTTCGGCTATCTGCAAAGATTCATGAATCAGATTTTCTCCTTCTCTCAAGTCTTTTTTGCGACCGGAACAAAGATAGCGTCCTACGTCTCTGCTCGCATGCACCGACAGGATCGGCACTTTCGCTAGCTTAACGAGTTCAACGATCTCTTCAACCCCATACTTGGGAGTCTTCGTCCAATCAGCCCAGTCAACATCCGTGAGCGGAGGATTCTTTTTGTCCCATTCGGGTTCAAGTTGCAGCTCGAAACCGTCAACGGCAGACTCTTTGAAAGTCTTCTTCAACACTTCAAGCGTTCCGATCAGATCGTAGTATTCTTTGTCACCAAACCCAGCAATAGGGGCACTGGAAGCTGA
>CAYNQC010000080.1:4258-6327 GCA_964399235.1 uncultured Candidatus Bathyarchaeia archaeon
TCTTCGTATGAGATGCTGGGTTTTCCAGTGTGCTTCTTGTAGTAAATCAGCCAGACTTCCTTTGCGGCATCATGGTTTTTCTCAAGCCAATTGCGCCAGTCGTTTCTGCTGGTAACATGCAATTCACTTTTCATGATCATGCCTCGTGAGACATTTATGACGGTTGGATGATAGATGCATGGATTTAAGAATGTTAGGGCGGATATATTTGTTCGTGGAAAGATGAAGACGCTCAAGCCTAATGAAGATGCCTTCGGTCAGGTCTTGAATGCCGTCTACAATGGTTCTGACGCGTTTGAGGTTGTGGAAAGAGACGACGGTTACATCGAAGCGATGCCTGCCAAAGGCTATTTTTCAGAATACAAGGATTGGCCTCGAATCGAGCAAAAGGCTATGGAATTCGTCAGAGGCAGAGTATTGGATGTGGGCTGTGGAGCAGGCAGAATGTTCCTTTATCTACAGAGCAAAGGATTTGAGGTTACTGGAATCGATATTTCACCCCTCGCTGTGGAAATATGCAGGCTCAGAGGAGTGAAGAAGGCGAGGCTGATGCCAATAGAGAAAGTGAACTTCAAGCCGAATGCCTTTGACACGATCATAATGATGGGAAACAACTTCGGGCTCTTTGCCAACTTCAACAAGGCAAGGAGACTGCTCAAGAGATTTCACAAGATGACCTCCAAAAACACGCGGATAGTGGCCGACACAAACGACCCCTACAAGACGGATAACCCTGCACACTTGGACTATCACAAGCGCAACAGAGAAAAGGGAAAAATGGGCGGCCAAGTGAAAATCAGAATAAGACACAAGCAATACAGGGGCAGATGGTTTGAGTATCTGCTGGCTTCAAAACAGGAAATCAAAGAAATCCTGAAGGGAACAGGATGGGAAGTCGACCAATTCATAGACTGTGACGACGTCAGACCGTCACGCTATCTGGCAATAATCAAGAAAATCAGTTAAGCCGCTGACACGCATGAGTGGAGCATCGAAATGAAAACCGAACAGCTAGTTCTCCACCCTGTCCCGCCATTCAATTTCGACTGCACAGTCTACGTTCCACACTATTTCCCGACTCCTGACTTCGCATGGCAACCTGGAACCATGCGGCAGACCTTGAACCTCAAAGGAACAGCAATAGGAGTGAAAATGGTAAACCTAGGCACAATTGAAAAACCCAAAATCCAACTGACGATCTACTCCAAAACCAACCTTTCTCGCGAGAACATTGGCAAAGTTGTGGAGGAATTTAACTGGAAATACGGTTTGAACGAGGGCATTTCCCAGTTTTCCATTGAATTCAAGGATGACAAGTTTCTCAAACCGACCTTCAAGCGGTTATTTGGGATGCGAAACAACTGTGCAAATTCCCTTTACGAACTCCTAATAATATCCATGGTGCTGCAGAACGCCACGGTCAGGAGAACAGTTCAGATGATGAACAACCTCTTCAGCGCTTATGGAACAAAAGTGAAATTTGACAATAAGGAATTATCGGCGTATTGGAGTCCAGAAGACCTCAGAAAAGTGAGCGAGGATGAGCTTCGAGCCTTGAAGGTGGGCTACAGGGCAAGAATGATCCAGCGAATCTCAGAATCATTCGCAAACGGTGAGATTGATGAATTCAAGCTCAGAAAAATGAACACGGAAGATGCGGAAAAAGAGTTGAGGAAGCTCTACGGAGTGGGACCTGCGACAGCCCAAATCATATTGGGCGGATACCTGCGAAGATACAACACGTTTAATCTGAAAGCCAGGTTTTGGGAGCAAAAGATACTCTCAAGAGTCATGTTCGGGAAGAAACTAGTTCCACATGAACAGATAGTGGAAGAATTTGAGAAAAGATATGGAAAATGGAGAGGCTTGGCCTTCCACTACATATTTACTGATCTTTTTTGGAGACACAAAGAAAAGCCGATTGCATGGCTGCAGAAAGAAATTAGGCTATAGGATTTAAAGCGGTGCTCAGGTTTTAAGAAGTCTGTAGTGGTGGTTTTCGCAGTCGATCATTTCGTTTTCGAAAAGCTTGCGCAGAGACTTGAAAACCTTCTTCGGAGGTTCTCCTG
>CAYNQC010000081.1:0-6294 GCA_964399235.1 uncultured Candidatus Bathyarchaeia archaeon
ATTGAGAGGGAATTCATTTTGTTGATTGGCAGAAAGTGACAAGCTTAAATGAATTGAGATGGTTGTTTTGTGATTGAGCTTGTCTGAAACATCGCACCGTTTGTGATGGAGCGGTTTGGATGGTCGCTAATGTGGATAATGGCTTGGCTTCGCCTTGTGGTCTTTACTGCGGCGAATGTTTGTATTTCAATAAGCCGTGCAAGGGTTGCGTTCCCTCAGGTGGTCAGCCATCTTGGGGCAAATGTGAAACATACGCCTGTACTGTAGAGAAAGGTGTTGAACATTGTGGGCACTGCAGAGATTTTCCATGTAAGCTCTTTCTCAATCAGTATAGTAGGCAGTTGGGACCTTGGCGGGTCTATTATAAAGCAGGGCAACTGGTTTATCGAAAGAAGATTGGCACGGAGTCTTGGGTGAGGGAGAAGGCAAAGGGTAAAAACCCTGATCCCAAGGTGGTCATAGAACGTTGTCTAGCTTGGGAGAAGAAGCGGAAGAAGGAACCGAAACGCAAGACTTGACAAAAAGAAGGATGGATGCTAGCTGAATCGGTGTGACGTAATTTTCAGTTTGTCGGCGGTGGAGGCAAAGTCGTTGTGTTTGGTGTCTTTGGTTTTCTTCGTACGATGATGGCTGCGGCGATGATTATTACAGCTGCAATTACGCCAACGACTATGATGACTCCTCCATTAGGTGGTGCGGGCGTGCTTGTTGCTGAAGTTGATAGGTAAACGGTAAGAGTTGGATCGTGTTCAACTCGGTAGCCGCTGTAGTTTCCGTAGCCTGTGATGTAGAAGTAGTTGGCGCGGCTCATATTAGTTATAGTTGCTACAGCTCTTGCGTAGAGACCTGGGTACATGTGAACCACGACGAGCGGGAGAAACTTCATCAAGCCCATGTGATAAACGAAGAGGCCTGTGTTTTTTGCGAAGCCTGCTGCTTTGGCTGTTCTGGCTGTTGCGTTATTGATCGTATAGTTTTGTTCCGTTGGATCAGATGTGTAGTTGAAGAGTTTGTAGGTTTTTTTCGTGGCGAAGTCTGCGTTGCTGATTTTTTCGCCATCATCTGCATATGTAGTGACTACCGTATCTGTTACTGGAGTTTCCGTGTCTGTCACGTTTTGACCGTTGGTTGTTGTGCTATAGGTTTCATGATCGGCAAGGATTGACGTCTGGAAATTCACGATGCTCATTTTGATTTGGCTGTTTTGTATGAAGTCGTAGATTGTGTCGTTGTGGATTTTCGTGCCTAACCAGTAAGTTCCAGTGCTATTATAGTGTATCCAGACGAGCGGTATCACCTGGAGCAGAAGGTCGCGCATTCTTCCGATTATGTGGTTTTCTGTCAGTGTTGCTGTATGGGCGTCTGGGTTTATTGTCAATTTGTATGTGAAGGTTAGTTCGTCGTAGACTGTGACGGCTACTGGCCAGCTGTTCTCAAAGTGCGGATTTATGGGGTCGATCCATGTTCTCCACCATAAAGCTGTCAGGTTTGTGTATTTCATGCCCCATGACCATTCTAGTTTGTCATCAGAGTGTGTCAGTGGAATCGTTTCGGTTTTGCTGTTGAGGATCGGAAGAGTGGCATTCAGTGCGGTGAGGTCGAACCCCATACTGAAGGATGCCCAGAGTGTGTCGTGAATGTCTGGTGAGTCTGGATATGTTGAGCTGCTGGTTTCGTTGAAGGCGAGGAGCATGAGAAAAGTTGAGGCCAAGAGCACATCGCGTGTGCGGTTATTCGGCTTATAATGCATTATAAAGGATTGCATCGGTATTCTGTATGCGGCTCCTCCTCCGTATGTTATGTTATCTAGTCCAGCGTAGAACAGCTGTAGTCCACTTGTGTTGATGTAGTTCATGTACAAATAGGCGTGGTAACTGTCTGGTGGACGTTGAAGTCCGTTTAATGTGGCGTAACCTCTTGCGTAATCCATGAAATCGACTGTTTTTGAGAAGCTCTCAAGCAAGAAGTCCTCTTTGAGCAAAGTGTCTGCTTTTGCGATCGGCAACACAATGCTCGCTGAAGCTATTATCACTAACATTGCTGCAAGGACTTTGGCTTTCATATCTTTTCCTTCAATCCTGGTTGAAGCGGGTTATGCCTTTATTAGGTGTATGAATTCTGAATCAATATTCGGTTACACGCGTTTCGTGTGTGCAATTGAGAAAGAAAACGTGGGTGTTAGGAAGCTGGCAAGAGAACAAGCGTGTTCTCAGCAACGGTGAGTCTTGTAGATGGCTCTTTTAGTTCGTTGATGCGGCTTTCGACGGCTTCGCAGACTGTTTTTCTGACGTCGTCACTGCCTGAACCGGAGATTGCCGCGAGTGCTCTTGCGAGTTTGGAGTCGCCGAGTATTTTCTCGACCCAGTTTCGGAAATCGTTTCTTTGAAGATGGAACTTCAGGCTTTCTGTTCTTACAGTTTTGACTTTTTCAAGAAAATCCGTGAGGTTTTTCGCGGTTTCGCCGGTTGGTTTTCCGATGGCCTCGTAGAAGTAGAAGGCTTCCTGGTCTCCTACCGTTCTGAGAGCTTTCACAGCGGTTGCGTCAACCTCTACGTTCCGCTTGTCGTGCCTTGCTGTATTATTTTTCGAGTACAATCTTCTTTTCGTCATAGTTACACCGTCAAGATTATCTCCCAACATGTATATTAAGACTTAATAAACATATCTGATACGGTGTACAGCAATAAGACAGAAAACCTCGTGCGCCGATTTTTTCACATTACGTCTCCGAACATGTCTTCAGATTCTTCTGTGAGTTGGTTGTCCCAGCATTCCCAGCACATGCCGTCGAAGTCTTCTTCGCTGATTTCTCTTCCGCAGATCGAGCAATGGTATTTCTTGTCATTACGCTCTTCATTGTTTTTCATTTGGCGGGAACTCGATTCTTGCTTTATCGGGTCAACAGCGGGTATTCAAGGGTTTTTCTGTGTGTCGTTGTTTTTCTTGCTCTGGATATGATTGTTGGTTTTGGTCTTTTCTTGGTTTCTTCATGGTCTTTGTTTAATGCTTTACCCATAGTGTCGGCTAGGATCATTATGGCTGGAAACCTTGCAGTTGGCAGATCTCCGCTTTCGTTGAATATATCGCGGGCAAGTTCGAGAGGGACGTTGATTATGAGGCTTGAGTTTTTTGGTTTCTTAGGGGTCACGTGTTGTCAGCCCTTGGTTTCTTGGTTTAGTCTCTTTGTTCTAAAGGATTATGAATCAGAAATCATGAGCCACACTAATCGTATTCTGAAGTGTTATGAACTTCTCGTAGCGGCTGCTCAAAGAATTAGTCTTTCGGGTTCTGTGTTTCTTTTCCGCAGTCCCAAATCACTCACTCGGAACTTCCTTTCTCCGTAGAAACACGCGTATTCTTCTCCATTATACAGAGCCGCTGAAATCCTTCCTATCGAATCTGCCTTCGATATGCCACTGCCACTGGCGCCGCCGACCACAATCAAGTCATTCTCTTCGAATATCACTGGATGACCATCCAGAGTGTTGACTTCATATAGTCCAGCAGAAGCTGAGGATGTTCGCACGTCCTTGAACTGGGGAAAATACTTGGTCAAGACTTGGTAGATGCCGTATTCGTAGAAGTTCTTCTCAGGTTGAGGATTCTCCTCGAGAGCAAAAGCTCTTGGAAACTCATCCGCATATCCGATCCAGAATGACTTCTCTTTTGGAAACGGGCGAATGTAGATTCTGATGCCTGGCAGAATCGTGAAAGGCATGCTTTCAACAGAATTGAATCCTCTACATGATAGCAATTGCTTCAGACCAAGATTGCTGGCCGGCAAAGTGAAAAACTGCCTTTTCTTAGGTTTAACGTAGCACTCTATTCCTATAGGGTCCAGTAGCTGAGCCAACCAAGCGCCGGCCACAAGAATCGTTTTCTTGGCTCTGATAGGGCCCCTGTTTGTGTTCACGCCGGCAACTCTTGCGCTTTGCCAGAAATATGGTTCACCTGTCACTCCCAGAGGGTTGTTGGGTTCAACAATGATCTTCTCGGCATTCACGCCATACTCGATTTTGCCATCGAGCTTCAGGAATTCGTTCTCATAGAATTTGACCAGGCAATCCACATCGTTAATCACGCCTGCCTTTGGAATCAGGATTCCACCGAAGATGTTCTTTAACCCAATGGTTTGTGCATCTTCGTCTTTCGTCAAGTCTGTCTTTATTGACAGCTTCTGTGTCAGGTATTCTTCGTCATATTCTTGATATTTTAGATTCAATTTCCTTTCCAGGCTCTTGAAGATCTGGGCTGTCTGTTTGTAGTCGCCTTCATCAAGAAGCCAAAGATAACCAAGCCACTGCAACTTGAGGTCGATGCCCAGGTCTTCTTGAAGATGGCGATAGAACTCCACAGAAGAATCTGCAAGAGTGTAATTCGTGGCTGAGGAAAAAATGCAACGAAAGGCCGCTGCACTCCTAGCAGTATTGCCTTGACCCGAAGAACTCAGCTTGTCTATGACGAGAATCTGTGCACGTGGATTGCTACTTTTGATATGATATGCTGTCGAGAGACCAAGGATGCCAGCTCCAACGATGACAGCATCGTACTCGACCATGCGACATTCCGCTGCCTGCGCTGATGAACATCCTCGCTAGTTGTATCTGAGTCGTGTTTGCTCATCTGTCAGAACATGTTTGATTTTCTCTTTCCATGTAGGCGAGTTCCAACTGCCTAGAGTCTGATGGGTCAAGTAATACTTCTGCGGGATAGGATGCGTACCTACAACCACTTCTACGTTGTAATTCTGCTTTACGAAATCGCGAAGCTGGTCGATATAGGGGCACGGCGGATAGCCAACGACCATGCCGGTAGCAAAGTGAACGGTTTCTACACCGTTCTTCTTCATTTCCTCCACACAGTATTCAACATTACCGCCTGGACAACCTCCACATGTAGTGTACCCGACGAGCTTAACGTCTTGATCCTTGTATAAACTGAAAGCGCCTTCTCTATTTTTCAAAGCTCTAAGGCATTTGCCACCTGCACAGGTCTTGTAGCGTTCACAAATTATTATCGCCACATTTTTCTCAAGCTTGGACATGTTATCACATTTGTCCAAAATCATGCTTGCATGTTATTTATCGCTTTTGGACGTAATGCATGCGGTCTTCTGGTGTGGTTCGCGAGTGAGAATTAAATAGTGGCGTCGTTTTTTGAAGAGCCAAGTGGTCAGAGATGGTTACTTCATTTATGGTTCGAGGGGTCCGAGTCAGAGGCAAGACCATTCCAAAAATGAAGTTGGTTTCGATTTGGAATAAACTGACAAACAAACCGTTTCCGATGGTGGTTGCGTTTCAGCTTGAAGACCTTGATTTTGATCGTCTCCTAGAGTTTAGGAGTTGTCGTGAGGATGAAAGGAGAGAAATGTTAGAGTGGGGAAGAGTGCTTTCAGCAGGGGGAACAGATGGTTGCGTGTTCAATGTTGATGAGTATGTTGATGTTGATTACGTGATCTTAGTGAGGAAGCACTCTTATCATCAGCTTGATGAGATTTTGATGCACGAGTTGATGCACATTGCAAGAGGCGACCTGTAACGACAAAGCTGTCGGATCTCTTGCCCTGACTTTATTTTCCCAAGAAGAATTAGAAACCCCACATCGCTTGTTGCATGTCGAAAACAGTGACGAGTTGTGGGTTTCATGCATACATTTTATCTCATACCTTCCCATATTTCTCAACAGATGAACATTGAGATTTTCTCATTCACGGCTGGGCTATGAGCTAGCATACTCGGGTAAACTCACGAAACCGCTCAATTTGAGCGACCCAGACGGCTCAAGCCGCGCGACATTGACGGGCTTGGAGAGATTCTACATTCGAGTTTTTGGTCTTCCTGACACGATTGAGCAGGAGCAAGCACGTTCGGTTCTAAGCGTTCTTGAGGGACGATCATTTTCAAGTCTACTGGACGTAGGTTGCCGACAAGGGCATTATGCCATAAGAATCGCCAGGCTGCATCCTAGCGTTGAAGTGAGAGGGATTGATATTGATGGCGAAAGCGTCTTGGAAGGCGAATCAGCTAGGAACATTTTCGGACTGAAGAACCTCAGTTTTGAGAAAGAAGACGTTTGCTCTCTGCAGTCTGAAGAAGGCTATGATGTTGTGCTGTTGCTTCAAGTCATGGAACACTTGGTTGATGACTTGGCTGCTTTACGGATTATTCATCGCGTTCTCAGAGATAAGGGCATTCTGGTGATTACCGTGCCGAACCTTAATCTCAAGAGCGAAAGTGCACGCAAGTTGCGAAAACATGTGAAAATTCAGAGTCATTTTCGACAGGGCTACAGACC
>CAYNQC010000082.1:0-6258 GCA_964399235.1 uncultured Candidatus Bathyarchaeia archaeon
ACTCAAGATCCTTTCCCGTAGGGGTTCGCCGGTTCAAATCCGGCCCGCTGCACCACGTTGTCCTTCATTGAGTCCGATACAAAACCTCTATCTTGAACAGAGAAAGTCTACAGCGGTCCTGGATCTTTTGTATTCCTGTTGGGCAACGGTACGGACACATTTATTAAGACTCACGATACAGCAGATCTCACTTCAGAGGTAGCTCAAAAATGACGAAAAGAGCAAATAATAATCCTGCCATGAAGACAGAGAACTCCTGCACGATAATTATCGATGCGTCGTTTTCATATGAAAGTCTCGTCCATAAAAGACAGACCTGATCACTGAATTTCTCAATATTCAACCCATAAACTCTGAACATTACTTCGAACCGAAGCAGACTCGCAGTTAACAAGCGCGAAAAGATGAAAAACTCAATTCTTTGACTAAATGCATATATCTTCCCATCCGTCTAACCCTTTTCACTCTTCAGCTCAAAAGGCGAAATCATGAGTCTTGCTGAAAGAATATTGAAACTGAAAAAAGAAAAGAACGCAGTGATACTGGCTCACAATTATCAACGACCTGAAGTTCAAGATGTCGCAGACTATGTTGGGGACAGCATAGAGCTAAGTAGAAAGGCAATGGAGGAAAAAGACGCTGAGATCATAGTTTTCGCGGCTGTCGATTTCATGGCAGAATCTGCAGCTATCTTGAACCCCGAAAAGAAAGTGCTGCTTCCCACGCTGGGAGCACGTTGCCCCATGGCGCAGATGCTCACCGTAGAAGAGATTCAACATGCAAAACTGCGGCACAAAGGGATACCGACAGTTCTATACGTGAATACTTCAGCCGCAGCCAAAGCACAGTGCGACGTTTGCTGTACATCAGCCAATGCAGTGGAAATTGTTTCATCTCTCGAAGAGGACTCTGTGCTTTTTGGACCTGATCGCAACCTTGCCGAGTACGTTCAGAGGAAGACAGGAAAGACCGTGATTCCGATCCCAGATTGGGGCTTCTGCCCCACGCATGTGCTTTTTCAGCCTGAGGACATCACCATACTCCGAGGGCAGCACCCGAAAGCCGCAGTGATGGTTCACCCGGAGTGCACGTTTGAAACGCAGAAAGTGTCCGACTTTGTTGGGAGCACTTCTCAAATGTGCAGGTATGCGAAAGAAAATGCCGCGGACACATTCATCGTCGGAACGGAAGAAGGAATCTTGCACAGATTGAAAAAGGAGAATCCCTCGAAACGATTCCTGTTGGCGTACGAAGGTGCAGTGTGCCCAAACATGAAATTAAACACGCTTGAAAGAGTCTACGCCTCGTTGAGAGAAGAAAAAAACGTAGTTACCGTTCCAAGAGCGGTCTCCGAAAGAGCAAGGCAAGCACTGGATAGAATGTTTAACCTTGCGTAGCAATGTTCGTTGTCGAGACAGAAGTTGGGAACTTGGGAAAAGTGTCTGGACGAATGCAGTTTGAAGCAGCTTTGAAGAAAGCAGTGGAGTTTCACGGGCATGTAGGAGCCTTTCTTGTTATCGGTGTTAGAATGGGAAAACTTGCTGAAAGAATATTGAAGTGCAACGTCAGAAGTGATATCGAACTCCGAGTAACAATGAAGGTGCCTTTTGCTGTGCCGTTCTCATGCACAATTGATGGTGTACAAGTCACAACGAAATGTACGATCGGAAACCAAAAGCTTGCTGTACAGAACTCTAGAAAAGAGATCTCTGCAGACTTCGAAGTCAAGGGTTCTAACCACACGTTGAGAATATCCGTCAAACCGGAATTGGTAAGCCAACTGAGACTAGAGATGACTAAGGGAGTGGCCAACGAGGAGCTTGCTCAAAGAGTCGCAGCAATGTCCGAAAGACAGCTTTTTGCTTTGGAGAAAAAGTCACGAGGCATCTGACCAAACGAGAGTTGTCAGGCAAAGATGAACCCAAGGGATTTGGAAATCGCAAAAAAACTACTCTTCGAGAAGAACCTCACTTTATGCATCGTGAAAAATGGAAACATCGTCTTCGAATCAAGGACGCAGGGCATCGCGCCTCTTGTAGAGGCCGTTGAAAAGCTCAAAGCCAGACTTGAAGGGTCATCGGCAGCCGACAAAGTTGTAGGGAAACCTGTTGCAATGCTGTGCGTCTACGCTCGGCTCGAGGCAGTTTATGCCAGCACGGCTAGCGTAGAAGCAGTGGAATTGCTCAAGAAATGTTCGATTCACCTTGAATATGACCTTCTCGTGGAAAGAATACTTCGTGCCGACAAGAAAGGCATTTGCCCGTTTGACCGATTGATGCGAGGCGTGACTGATCCTGTTGACGCGTATAGAAAGCTTAAAAATACATGTACTTCCAAATAACGTCTTGTCCTTGGAGGACGAATGGACCTTTGATTGACGAACACGAACGATTTATATCAGGCGGCGACGATGAACTGAGGCATATAAGAGAAAGAAAATTGGCTGAGTTTAAGGCGAAAAAAGACATGGCGCATGAACCAGTTCACGTTACTGATGCAGACTTCGACGAAACTGTAAAGAAACACCCGTTGGTTTTGATTGATTTTTGGGCTGCCTGGTGCGGTCCATGCCGGACGATGGCTCCAGTGATAGAAGAGCTTAGCAGAGACTATGCTGGAAAAGTGTTCGTTGGAAAGCTCAACGTTGACGAAAACCCTGAAAAAGCCGAATGTTTCCAGGTCTTCAGCATACCAACTGTCCTTGTAATGAAAAACGGACAGGAAGTAGAACGTATCGTCGGATGTGTTCCCAAGAAACACATTGAAAATGCGATTCAAAAGCATATGGTGTAGACAGAATGGACACACAACAACGCAGAATAATAGGAGCCCTTATTCTACTGCTCGGCGTTTCCTTCTTGGCCGTCGCCGTGTACACGGGTCAACTCAACACGATTGTTGAACTCATGAAGAAAGTTTTCCCATAGGAAAACCATGCTCAACATTGTCAAAGTCAAGTCGAAATACCGTATCATGATCACCTCGCTGTCTATGGTTGATGGAAATGAACCCGCCAATAACAGAAGGCACTGATGCCGAAAAGGAAGCAATTCTTGAAGCGGCGAAGCTGATGCTCGTTGCAGCACGCACAGCGCCGAAAACAGCGGGCAAAGACGACATTGTAACAGCGATCGTCTACGGTCACGAAAAGGACCTTGTAGCTGAAAAAATGGAACAAATTGGAGAAGAAAGAGGACTCGAAGGTTTCAAGAGAGACGCAAAGAACGTCAGAGATTCCGAAGCCGTCATCTTAATTGCGGTGAGAGGAAACAAAAGCGTCGGGCTTGACTGCGGCGGCTGCGGATTCGAAAACTGCCTAGAATTTAACAAACAAGAGAAAAAACTTGGCAAGGACTTCATTGGACCACAATGCATCTATAAGTCTTTGGATTTGGGGATAGCACTGGGGTCAGCTGCCAAAGTTGCAAGCCTATTGAACGTCGACAACCGCATAATGTACCGCATCGGATCTGCAGCGATGAAACTGAAACTACTGCCCGAAGCAAGTGTTATAATGGGAATTCCGCTTTCAGCCCTTGGGAAAAACATCTATTTTGACCGTTCGAAATAACTGCTAAGCCTAGCTCTTCATTTTTTCGTACATCTTCTCAAGGGTCCAACGTATACTCGATTTCAACTCTGAAAGACGGTCTGAGTCGAAGTTTCGGATAGCAATCTCACGGATTACGTCTCCGTCACGGGTGACATCGAAACACAGAATCTTGCTAGATTCCAGTTGGCCAGATCGGGCAAGTTCGCCGTCTCTTTCCTGCATTTTCAGCAGCACTCTCTGCAGCAGGAACTGGTTGAAGGGCGGCGTGTTAATGTTGAAGTCCTTGTCTTCGGCGGGCACAACGTGCAATGTGTCCCCGTCAACATACATGTCTGCGAGAACCTCGCCTGTCACGGACTTCAACAAGCCGATGCTTTGAGTGACGTCCTCAGCCTGACCTCCGCTTTCTCGAATTGCAGTCTCTTCTTCGGTTCCCTTTTGCGGAGCCTCGGTGACCACAGCCTTTGCCGAAATCTCAGGTCGTTTGAAGCCTTTTTCAAGCAATATGGAGTCGACGGTTTCGAGCGCGGCCTGCAGCTCTTCGTGTTCTTTCTCAACGTCTTCAATCCGGGCTTCGAGGCGCTTTTTGAACGCAATGAGCCGTTTCATTCTATCTGCATCTTCAGGCATACTATTTCACGAGAATGCATTTGGAAGTTATCCTTTATCAAGTCTTTGAAAGTCAAAGGCTCACGCTAACGTTGCCGCGGTGTAAGTGTCGTTTTCAGCTCCTTCGGCAGTCAGAAATGGAATAGGCACGACCTTGACTTCGTACTTGCTCTGCAAGAAGTTCTCAAACTCTTGGAAAACAGCACTCTCCGTCTTGTTGAGTTTGACGCATACACTCTTGCCCTGCGTCATTTGGCTCATGTCGTATAGAGCTGTCCTCTTGCATAATTCCGGATTTTCATATACCGTCTTTACCAAGGACTCCGGCGGAGTCTCCGAAAAAATCCAAGCAGTGTATGCTGCCTCGACCACATGATACGATTGGCCGTTTCG
This sequence comes from uncultured Candidatus Bathyarchaeia archaeon, assembly GCA_964399235.1. Lineage (GTDB taxonomy): Archaea > Thermoproteota > Bathyarchaeia > Bathyarchaeales > Bathycorpusculaceae > DASPPK01. Next base: position 4,556 of record CAYNQC010000082.1, read on the forward strand.
AATGACGCACTTCTTGTTTTTAACTATTTTCCTGAAGGATTCAGGACTTACCTCCCTGGTCCATAGAAAATTATGATAGTTGTTGCCCATTTCAACCCAGTCTTCATTTTCAGAAGTCCTCCAACCTTGACATTTGCAGAAATGTTTGAATTTGACTAGAATGTCCCAAACTTGTGATGTCTTCATTCCGTTTACACATCCAATAGTAAGAACGTCCTAGGACAATGTTCTATTGTTGTCACCACAGATTTAAGTTTTTTGTGGCAATTTTTCGCAAAAATGAGATGACGTGACCACATAAATCTACACTTTGAAGAAAAAGAGCGATTTATCGCTACAAATATTCGGCAAAGTTCGGTCTATATATAGCGATGATGCTGAAAACCCTCAAATATCCGACGGCAAACGATAAATTTACACACAATTTCTAATATAGTGAAAAGGTTGGACCTGATTGAAGCTCAAGAACAACGAAGCTTCTTTGGACCGGTCAGACTTGGAGATCTTGAAGGCTTTGCAGGAGGATTCAAGACAGACCTATACTGCCATAGGTAAACGCCTGGGAATCGCTCATTCGACTGTCTATGATAGAATAAGAAGGATGGAAAAGCACAAGGTCATAAAAAACTACACGGCGTTGATTGATCTCGAGAAGGTAGGAGTCAAGCATATCCTTGCAATAGTCACAGTCTACACGGATCCGAAAGAGAATGAAACAGTGGCAGAAAAACTGGTCGGTTTTCCCGAAGTCCTTGAAGTCTACACATCTCTTTCTGATGAGCTTTTGATAATGGTCAAGATTGTTGCGGCTAGTCAAGAAGACTTGCATGCTTTCATAGCCAATTCAATTGCACCTTTAGACGGCGTTCTGAGGATTCGCACATCGATGGTCACGAAGAAAATGAAGGAAACTCCTTTTGCAATCAAGAATTGCACGAAAGGGTTACACTTATAAACGGAGCTAGTGATATATTTGAAAGAAACACGATGGCCTCAGACACTAGCTCAAAAATTCTCAAAACAGTTCCGCGTGAGAAAGCGTTCTATTTCTTCACCTCAATTGGAAACTACACAGGCGTGAGTGCAGCTTCGCTAAAGGAATTTGTGGAAAAGATAAATCAAGTGAACGTCAAGTCTTTGGAGTTTCATCTATGCCACGGAGACTTTGAAAAATGGATAGCCGAGGTCCTGGAAGATCAGTGGCTAGCAGAAGACGTAAAAAGACTTCAGAAACTCGGCTTGACGGGCGACTCCCTTCGAAACCAACTCTACCTGACCGCTTCCAGACGGATGAAGCGATTAATGAACCAGCCAAACCCTGTCCGTTTCTGAAACTGATGCAGCTAGGTTCTTCGCCCACTCCAGTATGACTGATGCATCTAAAAAGTGGATGCATGCATCACTGTTCTGTGTGTATCAGGGAACCCGATAGTCTGCCGCGTTTTCCGGGTCATATTTTAATCGCACTTGAACGCCGGATCCAGAAGAGTAGGCGGGTATTCTCCCGATGGCTTTGCTCAAAGTGTCATTGTTGCTGAACAAGTATTGAAGAAGAAGACTTCCAGCGTTATCATTGATGTCAAAGTCAACCCATTCATTCCAGCTGACGAATACGCGTGCGCCCTTTTCCTCAAAAGCATGTGCAGTCGAATAGTACCCGTTTCTGAGCCCGTTGCAACTCAAGAGTATTATCGCTGTATTTT
>CAYNQC010000083.1:0-6196 GCA_964399235.1 uncultured Candidatus Bathyarchaeia archaeon
GGTGCGCAGCCAAACTCGGCAGCAATCATTCTCAGAAGTGTCTCGTCCGAGATGAACCCGCCAGTTTTCTGCCTTTCCTTCTCTAACCTGGCAAGAATCTGGGCTTCCGAGATCAAGGGGTGCATGGAAATTATCTGTTTAATTATGTCTTCCTTCATTGCTATTCCGATGTTTTCAGATCGAAGGAGAATTGCTGCTATAAGGCTTATTGAAAACAATCGTTGTTCTTCAGCCTTAGAGGAGCCAGCAGCGAGTTGGCTAATTCTGCTTTCGATTGTGTTGACAATTTCAAGCGTCGCTATCTTCTACTTCATGCACAAGAAAACCAAGAAGATCGGCGATTAGTCAGTTTTCTCCTCTTTGCCATAGAAAACGTGCAAAAATACTAAGACAAGCACGATGAACGTGGCAGTCATTAAGATGTATTTGATGATCTCAAAGTATGCTCCAATGTCCATGGAAACGTTCTCCTTCCGCAATTCTAATCTGGTTTAAGTATTTAAGCAGTAGCCTTTCTCCACTCACTCATCAGTGAATCATACAGTTCGTCGTGTTCCTCTATAGGTTCGTACCAGTCAAGGTTCTTTGCGAGCTTCTGTCCGATAAGATGATAGCACAGATGCACCTTTCTGTCGAGAACGCGGAAGTAGAAATCGTCGCAGGTGCAGAACTCCGCTTCTGGCATTATCAGGTAGTCCCGTTCTCTTCCAACAACAATCCAGACGGTCTTGCCGCTCGGTTTGAAGACATATTTCTTGACTCGGTTCTCCTTCAAAGCTTCAAAGGCTCTTGTGAACCTTTGACCAAATATTTCATAAAGCCTCGTCAAGTTTCTGCCAGTGAGTTTCCCGTCTGCTTTTGCTTTCTTGCAGATTTCGTTGAGTACGTCGATCTCTGATTTTTCCGCCATACAGCATGAACTACCTTTGCCATTATGAAAATACCCATTAACGTTGCTAGTCTAAGTGTATCGGTTCGCCCTTCGCGTGTCCCTCAGTTCCAGACTTTGGAAACGTCACTTCAAGCACGCCATTCTTGTAGGCGGTTTTAGCCTCTCTGACTTTCACTTTGGCGGGCAACTTGACTTCCTTGTAATACTTTCGCTGCGGATTGTCAACTTCTATAGTCAAAGAGTCTTCTGTCCCGCTCAGCTTGATGTCTTTCTTGTCGACTCCCGGCAGTTCCGCGACTATGTGGATTTCTCCGTTTGTTTCAACTATGTCGATCAACGGCTCGCGTTCCTCTTGAACTTGAGGCAGACCACGAGGTGTTGGTTTCACGTTTCCAAACTCACGGACATCAGCCTTTCCGTCTGGACCGATCTTCACGCTGTAGCCGTAGACAAAAGGTCCCCATTCACGGGTCGTCGAACCGTCTGGAAGCTTGCGTTCTCTGACGTAATCTTTAGGAACCTTTGAAGTGAACGTTTTGAATTCGTTTTCCATCATCTTCTCCATGTCTTCAAACATCTTGTCGATTTCGTCGAATCCCCAGCTTTTGAAAAAGGGAGAACGCTTCTTTCTAAACCATTCCGGATGATCGTCTTCTGATGACATTCTTCCACCATTCATTGTCTGAACTGCGTCTTTTCTATAAGTCTTATGCTGAACCGTCTTCTAGCTCAACGTCCTCAGTTGTTCAAGTGTTCCCAAATATGTTCCATCTAGAAGATACGCCTCTGCACTCTTCATGTTAACCGCCTCTGACCTAAGAACAGGGCCCGCCACCATTTCTGAACCAAGTTTGTGAGCCGGCTTTCTGTCGTTCAGAGGTCTGCCTCCCAGAAAGTCGTTGAAGGATGGCATTATGAAAAGCTGTTGGGTCCTGGCCTTAAATCCATATTTCGAGTACAACGTTTTCTCACTGCTACCCTCGATCTTGATCTTGTTTTTCCGCAGAAGGATTCTCGCAAGCTCAGCCGTGTCACAGTCTATTTTCACCCACACCTGCCGTGTGATTCTGAAACCTGCAGGATCACGAAAAGCCACAGTGGGGTGAACATGCCCCATCACAATGGTCTTGCATTTGAGAAGTTCAGGTGAAGGCCACTTGTGTCCGTGGAAGAAGCCCGTGTCATTCACAGCCAAACCGGTAGCAGGCGCCGTCTTCACGCTCTCTGGAAGCAGAGGGTCAAGGTTTCCGTCGTGATTTCCACGGACAACGATTATTTCGGCTACATGCTTCCTTGTTTCGTTGAAAAATTCAGGCACGTCTTGCCACTCAATCTTTTCGGCTGTGGCAATGGTGTGCTTGACATCGCCAAGGATCAACAGTCTCTCTGGTTTGTAGACACGCAAAAGCTCCCTCAGCCTCTTCAACAGTCTAGGTGTCTGCGAGGGAACGTGAATTCCTTCATCCGACAACGCCATTTCCCACCCTATATGCAGATCAGCGATGGCAATCGTTCTCGTCTGATCGGTTCTCATTAATGCAGCTGGATATGGCGGAAGTGGCGTTATCATCTTTGTTCCTTTTGAGCTTTAACCAGACTGAATATTCTGTCATATATCTTCGCGTTTGCCGCCGCTATAAACTCGACCTTCTGTTTCGGATCAAGCTTGACATCCAACGGTTGCCCTTCGGGCGTGGTCAATATCCCTCCAGCTTCAGCTAAGATCAACGAAGCGGCAGCGACATCTGTCGTACGAAGCTTTCCCCGTATATCGACGAAGGCATCAATGATCCCTTCTGCAACATAGCAAAGTTCCAAGGCGTTGGCTCCGAAATGTCTGATATGCTCTGCTTGCGACATCAAGGCCGTCAGTCTCGGGGCAAGCTGCCGGATTCTATAGCTGTTCAGATCGACACCGATTACTCCTTCTTCAATCGAAGTCTCTTGTGAAGGCGTGATTCTTCCATTGTCACGGTACGCTCCACGCCCCCTGAGAGCCGTGTAGGTCGTTCCATGAACCAGATCTGCAACAAGACCTGCATGAACCGTTTTTAACGATGGTTCTTTCGACACCGCAATTGAAGTCGCATAGAAAGGTATTCCTCTAATCAGATTCGTTGTGCCGTCAATGGGGTCAACGGTAACGTAGCAGCTTCTTGGGCTCTCGCCGTATTCCACGATTCCGGATTCTTCACTTATCAACGTAAACGTGATCTTGCTTTTCTTCAGAACGTCTACAATTGCATTTTCAGCTGTAACGTCTATTTTCCGCGTTGGGTCGCCTCCGGCTCCTAAACCCAAGTCTGGCTGAGGCTTGTTGATCGTTCTGAGAAGCGGTTCAATTTTCTTCTGCACATTGTTTCTGCATTCAGTCAAAATCTTGATCCATTCAATCTTCGCGAACATGACCTGTATTCTCCTTTCTTTCTTGTGATCACTTTTGATAAAGCCTTTTTCCTCGGAACAATTTTCTAGAATTAGGTTCTGAAACACCGTTTCAGAAATGCTTTAAACAACTTATGCACAACACGATTTGTATTCGGCGGGGAAAGGTACGCCTAGGAGAATTGCCGACGTGCTCGAGATTCTGAATGATGGACAATGGCATTCCATCGATGAGATAAAGCTGAAAGCCAAACTGGACGAAAGCCAGTCCAAGAAGATCACAGATTTCTTGAACGAATACGACTTCATAACCGTAGATGACGACAAGAATAGGTTGAAAATCAAAGAGGCTGTTCGCAAATTCTTAGCGTAGACAATTATTCCATGAGGGATTTCAAGTCCCTGTAGGCCCGCAAGAACTGTTTTCCCTTTATAGTGACTTCGAAGAGTCCGGTGACTGCTTCTTCCGCTTCCGAGACGACATGAAGCAGTCCATTAGTTAGAAGGAAATGGGAATAATTCTTCAACTGTTTGAAACTGAGGTTGCACCTGTACATCAGGAACGTCTTCTTGACACCTCCATGGGACGCATCTAAAATATCTGCGATTATGTCTAGGTTTCCCCGATGGTTATTGCTATCATTGTTCTTGCTAACGACCAATACTACTCCCCACGTAGCCCCTGGTCTCGAGCGGGCTGTTAGCGACTCCTTTCTCCAGATAATAATATGAACTCGCTAATTTAAACGTTCTGAAAAGCAACGTTCATGGGGAATATTGCATCAAAAGTGCACAAAAAACGGGGTGTGTTGAATATTAGACAATTTCGAGTTTCTTTAACACCTTTTCCACGTTTGCGTTGTTCTCCATGAAGACGCTGATCTTGTTCTCCTCAACTGCGAGAGAAAGCATCTTGAGGTTCTGGCCGTCAACGACTATGTCTTTCACGTCGCCAAATTCGAAAAGGCGCGAAAACTCTTCTGCAGCCGCAAATGCAGTGGAAGACAAAGTGGCGTAGTCGACTATTTTTGCTGGTTCTTTAAGGTCAATCGAGGCGGAAGTGGTGTTTCTGAGTATGTAACCTACCACGCCGTCATAATTCTTGATTTCTTCCAAGTTTTTACGAAGCTTGTCATCGCAGGTCGAGGATTCGATGGTGGCAGGTACCTCGGTGACGGTAACCTCCACGGCTTCTTTTCTCTTCTTCACCATAATCTGCAAACCTCCATTATTCTATCGCGGGTTTGACCCTCACGAGCTCGCCCTTCTTTATGTCTAAGACGAGCAGCAACTTGTTAGGCAACTGGATTTTTCCTTGTCCTTCAAACTTGCCATCTTTTATGGGTTTGACTTTGCATCGAAGCGATTTGCCAGTGAAGGTTTCAACATCAGCTTCCTCAATGTTTCTGCCTTCGTAGAGCTCTTTCCACTGTTCTATGACGCTGTTGTCTATTCGCACGGTGTCTGAGGAGACAAGTAGGCCCTTGATTTCCTCTGCGATAAACTGGTTAACTTGCGGTTCAGCGAAAGTCGTGTCCAGTTTCTGCTCTGGCTCTGCTTCTTTCTCTACCTTTTCGGGTTCTGCCTCTTCAACAAGCGATGCCTTCGGTTCTTCAACTACTTCGGCTGGAGTCTCAAGTTCCGGCTCGGTTGTGGGCAGATCTCTTTTGATGGGAGCAGAACCGATTTTTTCGACGAGCTTCAGAACTGTCGGCACAAGAACGCGAGTGACCGTGTTCACATAGTTCAAGTCGACTTTCTTCGACGTGACCGTGACGAGGTAAACTTCATCCACATGAGAAATGCTAAGTCGCCCGTCCGTGCCCTGAACAGTCAAGGCTTCAACGCCGCCTATGGCTTCTGCCTTCTCCAGAACTTCATCAAATACTTCTAAAGCGCGAGGAAGGGTGTTTTCGGGGGTATTCACACCTCGCGCGATCAGCTTGCGGTTTTGATCAAGTACGAAGGTCGCTTTGATCTCGGGACAGATTCTCTGCATTTCGTCCAGCGTATTCTTTAGGGCAGACGCGTAGAATTCGTTGTCCATTGATTTCACTTCGTATCTTTTGGCCTATGAAATTCTGAAGAGTATTCGTTCAGGAACTCCATCGCTTTCAACGACAAGGTACTTCAAGCCTTCAGTGTCTCCAAGTTGATCCAACCACTTCAATGCCTCGCGGGCCTTCTGAAGAACTAGGAGCCTTTCTTGGTGGCTGCGGACAACTTGCTCTATCGCTGTCAATTCATGGAATGGATTGGCGTCCAACACAATGCTCAATGTGCCTATTGAGATTTCGCCCAAGCTTTCCGAAGTTGCCTTCTTACCGGCAAGTTTCATGACTACCTCATGAATCTTCTTCGATTTTTCAGCGAGTGCTCTGATGTCATCCAATCGGCGTAAGTACTCGCCTAGTGTGCTTTTCGTTTCAGAGATTTCCTTATCGAGTGTTTCTGCTATATCTGTTGCTGAACCGTACTCTTTTATTTCAACTGCCATTCATTACACCTCCAAATTGAAACAAAGGGAAATTGGGGAATTTTTTACCCTACCCCCGATTTCGACAAGCAAAGGGGAAACTTATGTGGGCGCGGTGCCTGTGTACAGGAACGCGTTGCCCTTCGATGACACTAGTTTGACCTGGTAGCTGTAGCCTTGTGTGACGCTCGTTGTAATGTTATACGCCTGACCTGCGTTGGCGAGTATATTCGATGGCAAAGTCGGACTGATGGTTGTCGTCACTTTCGCATTGTTGACCCAAATTTCATTGATTGTCACCTGGTTTGTGCCTGTGTTGTTCGCGACGACGAGAATTGATGCTGGGCTTGTACTGAAGCTCATGTTGGTTATGTTAATTTGCTCTGTTGCTGTGAACTGGAATGTCAGGGCTCCCATCCATGCTGCGACGGCGATGCTTACGG
>CAYNQC010000084.1:0-5858 GCA_964399235.1 uncultured Candidatus Bathyarchaeia archaeon
GCAGAATGTTCACTGTCGCCTACCTCAAGAGACCAAACCAACCCACCTAGCGCGCTGGCTTGTCCCTAAAATGGTTAAAAATGGTTTTTTATTCTTCTTTTGTCTTTTCGAGTCTGATTTGGGCTTGTTTGACGGGTAATCTTGACCGAGTTAAAAGATGGTAAACCACGGGGTTCCATCAAAGCTCGATGGAAGCAGAGTTTTCCCATAAGCAGTTGAGGCTACATCTAGCCCGTCTGGAACGGCGAGGCATGCAAGAGAGCCAAAAACAGATGCACACCTCAAAACTGCCCCCAAACCCAAAAATTAGAATTATGACCATTTTACACCAATTTCGGGACAAGGCAGCGCGCTACAAGATTTCCGCAAAACTACCTAGAGAACAACGTTACGCAACTAGCGTGCGCTATTCTCCTTTTCTTAGCGATCTCAAAAAACTTAATTATCGACCTTTGAATGTATTATTGGTGCAACCAGTAATGCACGCTAAACTTAGGACCAGTGTAGTGTTGTTTTGCGTTTTGATTTTGCTCGCATTGTTCTGGATTGGTTGGCAAAAACCCGCGACTGTCGGGTCGAATTCATCATCAGCGGTTCTCAGCGAAGTGGCTGACACAGATTTCAACTATTCGCTTGGCACCAAGGGAAATCCGATTTTCTTCAGCGGCGGATACTGGTTCGTCTTCTACTACAACGGTTCGGAGATAGTGTGTAGCGATGGAGCAATACTTTTCAAGACCTCACAAGACGGTGAAAACTGGAGTGACCCGCAAATTGCGGCAGACGACGCAAATATCTCAGGATACTTCACTGTCTATCAATTCAACGAGACTGTGGTCGTCGCCTATTCGTCGATGCAAGCCCTCTCGAGCGACTCCTTTTTCGATTGCGTCGTCAGAACCAGAGCGGGAAGGATATCTTCAACAAGCATTAATTGGGAAACTCCAACAATCCTTCTCAGCGGACCTGAAATCGGAGGAAGAATCTGCTGTTATTGGGGTGACTACGCATTCGACAAACACTGGTTGGCGATTGAATATCTCTACGGAGGATCTGATTATAGATGCGCGATCTTCTCCACAACTGATTTTGCTGTTTGGAATCTGAACAAGGATTGGATCAATGCTAACGGCGGATATGTTTCACAAGTCACTTTGAGATTCGTTGAAAATAGTAGACTAATGGCCCTCTACGGTAGCTGGGCTGGCAGCGAGTTCACCTACATGTTTTACAACGGTTCAGAGTGGAGTAATGAATTCGTCACTTCAGGTTCGGGCCTGGAATCTGGACTTTACAAGGCTCAGTGCGAAGTTGTAGTCAATGGAACGATGTACATGCTATATTCTCACTGGGATTACATTACAGATCTGAGACTTGGCGTTTACAACGGAAGCTGGCATTTCAGCGACTTTCTACCGGATGACCGTTATTGGGGAGGAGACAGTTCAGTGGCATTTGACAGAACCACCAATAGGACATACTTCTTCTACATCGACGCAGAGACGAATCAAGTGCTGGCGGCATATACAACAGATTATGTGAGTTGGATCAAGGATTTGAAGGTCGACGCGACAAATTCCGAGTACATACGGAGAACAAGGACCTCGAAGTTCTGTGATGTAAGCCCAGCTGTTGCATGGATAATGGGCTCAGACGCACCTTTCCATATTAAGTTTGGATTACTTCCCTCTGAAGACAATTCTACACCGCCCGCACGCGCGTTTGGAGACGTGAATCCAGACCGAAAGGTGGACCTTTTTGATGCTGTAACAGCTGCTTCCGCGTTCGGTTGCTGTCCAGGGGACCAGAAGTGGAATCCCGCGGCTGATCAAAATCAAGATAATATGGTCGACATATACGACCTTATCATAATAGCCAAGAAATTTGGAACCGAATACGTCTAGACCGAGCCCGTCAGCATAACAGTCAAGGAATTGGGAATAAAAGGCTGGACTAAGGGAGACAGACTACCTTCAACAAGTTTTGCGGAGACCTTGTAGTGCGCGCTACAAGATACATAGGTGCACGGCGCTCGTGACCGCACGACTCATCTGGCTTCTTTTCTCTTCGCTTCTCGTCTTCCCTTTTCTTCCTCCTCCGTTCTCTTCTCTTCTTTCTCAGCGTCTATTCTTTCATCTCTTCTTGCTCCTCGTCTCTCCTTTTCTCTCTTCTCTTCTCCTTTGTCCCCTAGTTCAGCTTCTCTTCTTTCTCCTCTCGTCATCTCTTCGCTTTGTTCTCTTCTTGCTCCTCGTCTCTCCCTTGCTTTCTTTTCCTCCATTTCCTCTCTGCCATCAGCGTCTCTTCTCTCTTGTATTCTGGCTTCTCTCCTTTCCCTTGCTCCCAGCTCCTCTAATTTCTCATTGTAAAAGAGAGAAGCGATTTTTGTAACATCTTCAATTCTTTCGCTCAAAAATTCATATTTTCCAATGCTTCCTTCCAAGAGCGAACGCGCACTAGAGGCATAGTCAGCCGGTCCTTCTCGCTCTACGATCTCTTTCACTTTCTCCGTCACTTTTACAGTCTTCGACGCGAGGTCTTGGATGACTGTGATGTATCTACTCCTTTCCCCTGGATTCTGAGACGCCTCGAAAATGGCCTTGTCCATTGCCCGCACATATTTTTGCCTTGCTTCTCGATAATCTTCATCCTTGACACTTTTCTCTGCCTCCTCGATGAGGATCTCAAGATCCTGTTTTGATATAGCCGCCTTAGGGTTTTCAAACAGGTAACTTCCGAGAACATCATATAATTTGGCATCGTCGCCGCATAGCTGCTTCAACAAATGCTCCTCTTTCTCTTCTTTCTTCGTTTCTTTCTTTTTCCACATAAACCCGTCCCTCCACTTTATTGTTTGAACCAGTCTGAATTAAAGTCTTGCGCGCGCGCCAAACGCAACCATCCCTCGTAGAACCTGCCAACGGGCGAAATAACCTGCAAAACTTAAATTACCCACTTCACAAACGCAAGGCACAACGACAACACATGCAGAAAAAGGAACAACGAAATGCCCAAAGTACCCATCAACAAACTCACAAGAGAACCCTACGCAATGATAATATGCTATCCAACAACCCGCAAGGCAGAACTCACAAGACGCCTACGCCAACTGCGAGGACTCGGAATAACAGCACTAGAATTCACCGGACCGAAACAAATACACAACCTAAACGTCCAAGGCAAAGGCTGCGTCGGCATCGTCACAACAGCCTACAGAAAAAAAGAAAAAGTCGCCCTAAAAATCCGCAGAACAGACGCAGACCGAAAAACCATGCTGAGAGAAGCCAGACTCCTCAAAAAAGCAAACCAAACAAACATCGGCCCCACACTGCTCGACGCCAGCAAAAACTTCTTAATAATGCAATTCATCGACGGCGAACTCCTCCCGCAATGGCTCCAGAAGGCAACAAACAAGACCCAAACGGAAAAAGTCTTCAGAAACATGCTGGAACAATGCTGGAAACTAGACATGGCAGGCTTGGATCACGGCGAACTAAGCCACGCACCAAAACACATCATAATAGACAAGAAAAACAATCCCGTCCTCCTTGACTTCGAAACAGCCAGCCTCAACCGCAGACCATCAAACGTCACTTCCATCTGCCAGTATCTGTTCATCAGCAAAGCCCGACCCGAACACACCTACCGACTCAACCAAACAGGCGAAGAAACGCTAATCAGGTCTTTAAGAAACTACAAAAAGAACAAGACCCAAGAAAACTACGTGAAAATACTCGAGTCCTGCGGCCTTCTAAGCAATGTAACCCTTCGTTAACTGTGCCCCACGAACCTCAGGCCTGAGATCCTCAATATTCAATTCTCTAACAAACTGAGAAAGCTCAAGCCAAGTCTCAACTTGTAACTGCCGCGCCACCCTGCGCTTATCATACATTAAAGGCACATTATCAACAAAGACCCAGCCGCAAGACTCGGCCATTCTCCCTTCTCCGCAAGAACGAACAACGAATCCAACATTAATAACCACGTATGGAAGAGAAAAATAGAGCCAAAATCTAGACAAACACACAACTAGCCCAATTGACCAAAGCTTTCAGTACTGCCTGTGAAAAGACTTAAAAAACCATCAACCAGTAACTAGCCTAACCTAAAAATGGTGAAAAAATGGCAATAAAAAGGGAAGAAATGCAGGAAATAGTCAAAAAATACAAGGAACCCATCGGACTCAACCTCGGCTCACACTCAGCCTTGGACGCGTGGCAAGGACAACGCAACTACGGAATAAGAAGCATAATCTACACAACTCCAGGAAGAGCACGAATATACCTGCAAAACCCCATGGTCGGAAAACCAGACGAAACGGTCGAAGACCTGCCAAGCCTCGTTAAGCGTGACTTACGCGTTGTCAACGACCCGAAAGACATCAAGAAAAACGGCGACTGGAAAAGCGTCATACTCATACTCGACAACTACTCTGACATAGTCAAATACGCCGACGAACTTGTCGACCTGGAATGCATGCAAATTACGAACCGAGCCTTCGCCGTCTACGTAGGCGGTGATCAATACTGCAGCGTGATAGAAAACAAATACGGCGTACCCATACTCGGCTCAAGAAACCTGCTAAAAATCGAGAACAGAGGCGAACTTCAAAAAGACTACTACTGGTTCGCAGAAAAAGCAGGCATCCCCACACCAAAATCATACAAATACAAGACCACCAAAAGCGGAATAGAATTCAAAGAACCAATCGATGAACCAATGATTCTCAAGGCTGAACACGCGCACAGAGCCTTCGAAAGAGAATTCATCTTCGCAGCCGACTCAAGCGACTTGGAAGAAAAAGTTGCCAGAGAATTCAAGGCGGGAAACCTCAGCCAAGAAGCTTTAGAAAACGCACGCGTTGAACAAATCATCCTCGGCCCACACGCGAACTTCAACTTCTTCTTCTCACCCCTCGACGCAAAAAGCGACTGGGGAGACGTTGACAAATGGTTCTCAAAGCTCTACAACGTGAACAAGGAAGAAGCCCGAATATGCCTAGCCAACCAATTCCTTTCCATAGACGAGCGAAGAGAAACCATCCTCGACGGAATAAAAAGACTCCCAACCGACGTGCAAGAGAAAATCAAAAGAGTCCCTTCATTCGAAGTCACCGCCCACGCCATACTGAGCCTAAGAGAATCCTTACTGAAGGACCTGCACCGTTATGCAGACAAGTTCCTGCTCGCATGCAAAGAGTATGAACCTCCAGGAATCGTAGGCGCATGGTGTCTGCAGACCCTGATTACATGGGATCGCGTTTCAAAATACGAGGTGAAGCCGACGGTCAAACTGGACTTCACAGGCGGTGCCGAAGCTAAGAAGGCGATAGACTATGGGCTTTATGACATACACGGCGAAAAAGACCCCTTCATGCATATTCCTGTGACACAAGACGTAGCACTACGGCATGGAGGAGGAACAAACGTTCACATGGGCCTAGGCTCACAGTACGCAAATGCGAAGTACAAGAAACGAATGAGCACAGGCGACCGCATAGCCTTGGAAATCAAGAGAGCCCTAAAGACGAAGCAGCTACACGAGCTCGTTACCTAAACAGTCTCCATATAATCCCTATATTTTTTAACCGTTTCCGCCAGGCTCGCCACATCAAACATTCTTCGTTCCGTAACTTCATTCGACGCTGCCATATACATCTCGCTGATAATCGCCTTCAAAGCGGGATCCAGTTTCGGCGGTTTTGTACGGCAGAGTGCCTGCCATTCCTTGATTCCGTTCTCTTCGGCCTTTTTCTTGGCTTCTTCAACGTCTCTGAACCAGCCGGTTCTTCGGTAGTATTGCCTAACTATTTCCTTGCTTACGTGCAATCCTTCATAGGTGAACCTGCATTCGTCGAGCGT
>CAYNQC010000085.1:0-5613 GCA_964399235.1 uncultured Candidatus Bathyarchaeia archaeon
CATAGACGACGTAATAGCATCAACCAAACCCAAAGAAGGACCAGGAGCCGGAAAAGGACCCGGCGGCGAACCACCAGAAGAAGACTAACAAACCCCAAACATTTTTTTTAATTCCCACACATTTTTTGGAAAAACCATCCCAACAAGAGACCAGTACAAACATCAAATTCCCACCTCAAGAAATCTCTTCAGCCTTCAGCGACAAAACTAAAGGTTACCAACAACGCATATTTTATTGCGTGAGAAGAATGGTGGCGACAAAGGTTCTCAGAACCCTTCCCTCATTCAAGGAATAGTCCCCGCCATCCTCCTCATGCGAGTTTGCTCGAAGTAGAACACACAGAGCATTGGCACGTTAGCGCAGAAAAGGAGCACTGCTATCAAGCATCCCCTTCATAAAATCAGAATGCGTGAATATTTAAGATTTGACGGCGTTTGTTCTGCGGCGCGCGCAACACAGCCAAGAGTACTCGAGGAAGAGCAGGAACATACAGGAGCAGGTTTTGAATGCATTGTTGAGCGAGACGGAATAAAGATATATCGCAAACGCAAATAGCCTACATCGCAAAGTGGTATTGTTTAGTGCTCCGGTAGTATAGTCCGGTCAAACTTCATTGAAGGACCAAGTATAGCGGCCTCTCGAGTCGCGGACCCGGGTCCAAATCCCGGCCGGAGCACCACCCAAATCAGCCTTGTTTCTGCCTTGGCATTGTTAGGAACCCAATCAAGCCGATTTGAGGACATAGCACGTGCAAAACGTGTGCCTCAGTCTTCGCCTTTTTCTTGCACAACTCTGAACGATGAACTAAGAAAACTTTAATTCCAACACGCTTTCCCTTCATAAAGAACAGAGGAACAAAATTGCCAAGGCTCGGTCAACTGAAACTCGCAATGGCAACAAGCATATTCCTAGTATCCCTAATATTCGCCGCATTCCTCTTCATAATATTGCTCATAGTCCAACAATTCGTCTTCCAATTCACTCTAACATACTGGGTGATTCTTATAGTAGCCCTCCCGATCCTGTTCATCCTTTTCCAATATCTGATCGGACCTGCAATAGTAAGAATGTCAACACGACTCCAATACTTGCAGCCCGGCCAAAACCCATGGCTCGAAACCACGGTGAAAGAATTAGCGGACAAAAGCGCGTTGCCAATGCCTAAACTCGCAACGGTTCCAGACAACACACCTAACGCTTTCGTCTTCGGCAGAACAGCAAACAGCGCCACATTGGCCGTCCACGAAGGATTGCTCAAGAACTTGAACGAAAACGAAGTCAAAGGCGTCATCGGCCACGAACTCGGGCACCTGAGACACAAAGACTACATCGTCATGACGGTGCTCGCTGCGCTACCGCTGATCGCGTACCTGGTCGCAAGGGGAACATGGCAAACAGCCTGGATATCTGGCAGATCCTCAAGACAAAGAAACGAAGGCGACATGAGAGCAGCCCTATTCATAATCGGCATCCTATCATACGCAGTCTACATCGTGTCACTCCTATGCGTAATGAGACTAAGCAGGCTCAGAGAACACTACGCAGACGCTTACTCAGCCTATGTAACAAGCGCGCCCAACAACTTGGAAAGTGCCCTAGCCAAAATCACCTATGGACTCTCAATCTCACCCAAAGCACCATCAGGCGTCAGAGCCTTCTACATAGGCGACCCCGCACTGGCCAAACAGGAAATATCCGAAATAATGGAAAAGAAAGACGAATACGACCTAGACCACGACGGAGTCCTAGACGGAAGAGAACTGGAACTCGCCATGGAAAAAGAAGCCAAATCAACATGGAAAACAATAAACACTTGGTTCTCAACACACCCGCCTACGTTCAGACGAATAATGCTCCTGAAAGAAATAGAACAAGAAATGCAAACCGGCAAATACACGACAGACCGCGTGTACGCCCATGTCTAACAAACTAAAGATCTCTGTCTAAACAGGCTCGCTAACACTGTTTTATATGCCCATAAACAGATAATCGTAGACACCGCCTTCCCCAACAAACAGGAAAGGAGAGCATGGAAAATTGAAGATCAAACTACTCCGCCACACTGCAGACGCAGAGCTGCTATGTGGAACAGCAGCCCAGACAACGATAAAAAGCGGAAAGCCATCAGAAATCCTTGAAACAATCGACTCCGAAACCGCAAAACGCAAAATCAAAACAGTGACGGGATACGGCCACGCATCCGTGATCGAACACGCCTACTTCACCTTCAGCCTCGAAGACGTTTCAAGAGCCATGACACACCAACTCGTCAGACATCGCATTGCCTCATACACTCAACAGAGCCAACGCTACGTAACCTACGACACCCTTGAAAAATACGTCACGCCTTCAAGCATCATGAACAATCAAGAAGCGAAGAAGATCTTCGATGACACCCTTGAAAAGATGTCTGAGACCTACCAGAGACTCCTTAAAATGGGAATTCCGAAAGAAGACGCAAGGTTCATCCTTCCGAACGCGGCCAAGACCAACATCATAGTGACAATGAACGCCAGAGAGTTGCGGCACTTTTTCAACCTACGTTGTTGTGCCCGTGCCCAATGGGAGATTAGAGAGGTTGCTGTTGAAATGCTCAAACAGGCAAGGAAAGTCGCGCCAGGATTGTTCGAAGACAGCGGACCAACCTGCGTGGAACTCTGTTATTGCTCGGAAGGAAAAATGAAGCCTGCAGACTGCGATATCGCGCAAATAAGAGAAAAATTCCGTAAAATGTAAACGCACAAGTCTTTGTGAAAAGCAACGCGATTCAAATGACCAAGTACAAGGTTCTGTCAATAGCTACGGAATTCTGGAAGCCGGGACATGACTACCTGAAAGAAATCGTCGATCATATTGACGGAAAAATAATCGACCACGACACGGTTGTCATCTCAGAAAAAGCATTGTCAACTGCACGAAATAACATAGTAGACGAAAGCCACGTCGACCCAGGCCTCAGCGCAAGATTCATCGCTGCACACTGGATGCCAATAGCATGGGGTTACCTCTTGGGTCCACTCTGCCATCTGAAAGAAAAGCTGCTTAACCAAATTCGGCACTATCCGTCTGAGATGGGAAGCCGCCACAAGCAAGTTGCCCTGCAACGTGCAGGCTTGCTGCAGGCGCTCATGTTCGGATCAGAAGGCGCCATTGACGGAAGCAACCTACCGTTCGCCTTCGTGAGTCTGTCCCTGAACGATGCCGATGCAATAGCAGAAACGATCCGCAGGGAAATTCACAATCTTCTAAAGAAAAAGGTTGCAGTAATGATTGTTGACACCGACAAGACTTATTCGTTCAGGAACTTTCATTTTACTCCACGCCCAAAACCGATGAAAGGCATCTACTCCTGTGGCGGAGTCGTTGCCTACGTTGCAGGACGCTTTCTCAAACTGAAAAAAAGAGCAACGCCCTTGGCCTTCAAAGGATGCAATTTGAGTGTCGGCGAAACGTTGAATGTTGCCGAATTGGCAAATCGTGCCCGAGGATTCGGCGCAGGTACGACAGTGTGGAACATGGCTGAGAGATTCAAAGTGGATCTGAGCGGTGTCACCTGGGAAATGCTTGCGAGAGTAAAGCATAAACCCATAGTTATTGTAAGAACCAGCGGGTGAAGGCGATAATGGAGGAACAAGTGAAAGCTCTCAACGCCTTTTTCAACCCTCGATCAGTTGCTATCGTTGGCGCAACGAGAAAAGCAGAGAAAGCTGGACAAGTCATATTCAAGAATTTTGTCGAGAACAAACGGAGACAGGTCTTCAAAGGTGAAATATACGCCGTCAACCCGAACGAAAACTCGATTCTAGGCGTGAAGTGTTACCCGACAATCACCAAGATCCCAGCAGAAATCGAACTCGTGGTAATTGTTGTTCCAGCAAATATCGTGCCGCAAATAATGAAGGACGCAGTAGCTAAGAAGGTTAAGACAGCTGTCATTATCAGCGCAGGTTTCGGAGAAATCGGGAATCATGAACTTGAAAGTGAAGTGCTGACAATTGCCAAAGAAGCCGGAATACGCGTTTTGGGACCAAACTGTCTAGGAGTGTATGACTCACGAACAGGCGTAGACATGCTGTTTCTGCCCGAGACAAAGGTTCTGATCACAGGAGACGAGGTGGTTGCAACTCCTCGACCAATGCCTGGAAACATAGCAATCGTCACACAGAGTGGAGCCTTCGGTGTGGCAGCCTTGGACTATTTGGCTGGACTTCATACGGGAGTCAGCAAATTCGTGAGTTTCGGCAACAAAATCGATGTGGACGAGGCAGAAATGCTGCGTTACTTGTACTATGACGATGAAACCAGAGTAATACTTCTGTATGTTGAGGACATAAAGTCAGGAAAAAGGTTCATGCAAGCAGCTGGGCAAATAACCCAGAAAAAGCCGGTTGTAGCCCTAAAATCTGGCAGAACTGAAGCAGGCGCACGAGCCGCCGCTTCGCACACTGGTGCCATAGCTGGATCGGACCAGATTTATGACGCCGTCTTTGAACAGACAGGAATTCTGAGAGCCAGAGACATGGACGATTTCTTCCATGCAGGGAAGGCACTATCGATGCAAATCCCGGCCGGAGGCAAAAACGTTGGAATAATCACCGATGCAGGAGGCCCGGGGATAATGGCCGTAGACGAATGCGTTTTGAGAGGATTGAATGTCAAGCGCTTCTCGGAACGCACAATCGAGAAGTTTGAAGAATTGAAAAAAGAAGGCAGACTTCCAAAGTTCGCGACAAACTTCAACCCAGTAGACATAACTGGGTCAGGCACGTCTGACATGTTCGAGCTGGCAACGGAAGTTGTGTTTCAAGACCCAGAAATCGACGGCATATTGATGCTAGGACTGCACCATACTCCAGCCTTGAAAGAGGATTACATCGACAAAGTGGCCAAAGTCGCCAGCAATTTTGAAAAGCCAATGGTTGCATGCGACATTGGTGAAACCGAAATGGCTTTGAGCACACGTCTGAGGTTCGACAGACTAGGCGTCCCAGCCTATTCATCGCCAGAAGACACGGCAAGAGCAATGAGTGCACTGGTAAGATACGGAGTATATTTGCAGAAAAAAGGACACCTCCAAGAATACATCAAGAATTTCTCGGAAGATAAAAGAGAAAAGAGGATCATACTTTAATCTCAACTTCGACCGAGTCGCCATCAACAAAAATGAATTTGCCCTTCAAGTTTACCGGCGCAACAATTTCAATAACATCTTCGGGATAATTGGCGACTTCTGGGACTACCAAGGCACACTCTATACCTTGAAGTCTAGCTTTGAAAAGTTTTCCCCGACAATAACCTGGGGCAGGCGAGATTTCGATGCCAGCAGCTTCTGTCAGCGACTTTCTCACAGCGATGCTGGCAAGACATAACCTTACGTTCAGTGTTCCTTGAAAAGGTGTGAACCCCAATTTCTCTTCGATTTGCTTTTTCACCCATGGAAGGCGGATGAATTTTGCGCCCTCGTCATTGCCTGAGAAAATATTCCCCTGCATGCATAATTTTTTCAAGAAGCCCAGAACCTGCTATTCCACATTGAGCTGCCGCAAAAAACCGATGTTGGAGAAACAATGGCTATTTTTGTTCTTTCAGCCAAGCCGTAACTTTCTTGACAA
>CAYNQC010000086.1:0-5606 GCA_964399235.1 uncultured Candidatus Bathyarchaeia archaeon
GGTTTAGACTAGTTTCGGTGCTCTATGAGCAACATGTGGAAGTGCGATTGCGAAGTTGAGCGATCGGGAAGGTTTGGCGGTGACAAGGGATGTGGGCGGAGTGGTTGGGGCTGCGGAAGCGGTGACGGTTCATGTTCGATGTCGAATTCTGTTGTGAGTTTACTCATCGTCTTCACCTTGGACGAGGTTTGGGATGACGGTAAGGTCGACTAGTTTTTCTCCGCGCAGGATGGACAGTTTGGCCTTTTTTCCAGCTGTGTCTTCAGTTAGAAGTCGCGGAAGATCGTAGAAGTCTGCCACTGGAAGATCGTTGAACTTCACTATCACATCGCCCATTGCTAAACCGCCCTTTTTGGCGGGTGACCCTGGTTCGACTGAGAAAACCATGACACCGGCGTCTTGACTGATATTCGTTTGACTCGCGGTCTCTTGTGGAATTGGAACCGTGTTTGAAATTATGCCTAGGTACGCCCTCTTGATTTTTCCTCCGCTGATCAGCCGGTCGGCGACGCTTCTCACTTTGTTGATTGGGATCGCTATGCCTCGAGACCAAACATAGGCTGTGTTGAGACCGATCATTCTTCCAGAAGCGTCAACGAGTGGTCCGCCTGAGAACCCTGGATTTAGCCTTGCGTCGGTTGCTATAACATTCTCCATTGCGGTTCCTCTCCAGCCTCGGAGTGTGGCGCCTACGCTTGTTATGATTCCAGTCGTTACTGCGGGTTGTCTATTGAAAGGGTTTGCAAGAGCAAGTACGAATTGGCCTGGGCTGAGCTTTTCGGAATCACCGATCTCCAGAGGTTTCAAGTCTTTCTTTTCGACCTTGAGCAGCGCAATGTCAGAATAGGGGTCAACGCCAACTGTGATGGCGTCAAGGGTTTTCTCTCCTGAACCGATTTTGACGGAGGCACTTCCTCCAAGAACATGGCGGCACGTTACAATGTAACCTTCTGAGTTCCACACGACGCCCGTTCCTCTCGTCATGGTCGAGTTCACGTTAACTACTGATGGTGCTATTCTTCGGACAAGTTCGGCAGTAGCGTCAGATATTGACTTCAAAACCTGCAAAGGGTTTGTTGGTTGACTCATATTTTTCACCTCTGAAAGGAATATTGCAAGGTGTTATTTGTTGACTGACGAAGATAGAAAGTCAGTCACACTTATGCGGGCGTCAGGAACACGTCAGAACCCTTGTAGAAAGCTACGTTTTGGACATGCCGCGAGGGTGAACAAAGCCTGCTTATGTAGGTCATCAATTGATAAGCGGCTTTCAGAGCCATGTTCATGTTCTTGCCCTGCAGAAACTTGGCCTCGATTGTAAGCGCCATTTCTGAGATGTTCGCGTCCACCTGAATGTCTCCGTCCTCGGTGATCCACTTCAGAGTGACGCTGCCGCCATTGTCTGAAAGGCCTAGCCAGCGGAGAAGACCGAACCATCTTCCTCTGAGGTCAGAGACCAATTGGTTTACTGATATGTCCGAGGGTAAGAATGTTTGAAGCAGGCGCACCCGTGACTCGTCGCTACAGGCTGGATTTGTTCTTAAGAATTCATTTATCCGTGGTGTAACATTGTAGCCCGTTGGTCCCTTCTCTATGATACCCTCTTGCTCCAGTCTGAAAAGAATCCTAGACAGCGTCTCAGGATGCAACCCTAGTCTTCTCTTCAATCCGTCAAAAGAAAACGCGGCCAGATCTTCTTCCCCTAGCAAAGCTAAAACATCGATGTCCCGTTCACCGAATGAAGCATCAGAAAGATCGTGCCACTCTGTATCCAAGGTAGGTGTTGCCGCCTTCGTCTACATGAATGATGGGTTCCTATTAAGGAATACCGAATTTTTCTTGCGAAAACAAGTAATGCAGTTTGACCAGAGTGGCGCCGCATGATGGATTTTCACATTTTTTCTGGGGCAAGCACGCCTATGAGGTTGAGGGCGTTTCGTAGCACTATTCTGACTGAGTCGGTTAGGGCAAGCCGCGCGTCGCTGAGTTCTTCAGTTTCTGCTCCTATCACGCGGTAAGCGTTGTAGAACGTGTTGAATTTGTCGGCAAGGCTGTTTGCGTAGTCGGCGACGAGGTTGGGTTTGAGGTATTCTGTTGCGTCGATGAAAGTGTCTGGGAAACTGGCGAGTGCCAAGATAATTTCGCGTTCCAAGTTTTCTTTCAGAAGTTCGTAGGCGGGGTTTGTTGGTTTCTTGTTTGCTTTGCGCAGGATGCTGCAGGCTCTTGCGTGCGTATATTGTATGTATGGTGCGCTGTTTGTTTCAAAGTTGAGAACGCGGTCCCACGTGAATACTACGGTTTTCGAAGTGTCAACTTCAACAAGCGCGTAACGGACAGCTCCGATCCCGACGAAGTCTGCGATTTTCAGTTTCTCTTCTTCTGACAGCTGAGGAGAGCGCTTCGAAACCTCTTCGTAAGCTCGTTTTACAGCTTCGTCCAGTACTTCGTCGAGTGTGATGTATCGTCCGCGTCTGCTGGACATCTTGAAGCCTGAAAACGTGACCAGGTTATAGGCGAAGTGAACCAGGTTGTCGGCAAGCTTGCCATAGCCCAACGCATGTAAAGCTATTCTCAGTTGCAGTTGGGCAAGGCTTTGGTCCATGCCTATGACGTTGATGACTTTTTCGGCTTTTTCGAATTTAAATAGCGAATAGGCAACGTCCCGTGTGGTGTAGAGTGTCGTGCCGTCGGCGCGCACAAGCGTCAAAGATGGGACTTCATGGTCTTCTTTCAGTTTGAGTTTCGCCCGCAGACCGAGTTCGTCAACTACTTTTTCGGCTTCAAACTCTAAGACGCCTGCTTCGGCATGAGTGTAACGGGATTTCTTGAGCTTCTGGAGGATTTCTTCAACTCTGCCGTTCCACATCAGTTCGCTTTCCCAGTCCCATGAGTCGAGGTCAATACCGATTCTGTTGAGTGTTTCTCTGAAACCGCCCAGGCACATTTCGCTGACTGTTCTGACGATTTGTTTTGCTTTCTTGTCTCCAGCTTCGTATGCTTGGTTGAGTATTTTTATGGAGGTTTCTGGGTTTTCATCCTCTCCAATTTTTGTCAGAAGGGTTTCGAAGAGGTCGGCGTATTTGTCCTTCAACTCTGCAGCGACGGCTACCCAGTCGTCTAATTCCCGTGTTGTCTTCGTGATTTCTTCTTCGGCTGCAAAGGCTTTCGCACGTTCAAGTTCTCTTTTGAGACGGTTGATTTCGACGAAACAGCTTGTCACCGTGTAGATTTTGCCGATATAGTGGTCGGGTTTTCCATCGGGTTTGGGGCTGCCCAGTTTTTGATAGCCATACGCGATGACTGATGATTGGCGTCCTACGTCGTCGATATAGAAGTGGCGATAGACCGTGTGACCTCTTGACGCGAGAAGGCGGGCCAATGTGTCGCCGAGCACGGGGTTGCGGGCTGTGGCGATGGTGAGAGGGTGAAGCGGGTTGGCGCTGGTGTGTTCAACGATCACTTTCAATGGTTTCTCCGTTTTCATGAAACCATATTCTGTGTCGAGTTTCGTCGCTGCGTCCAAGGTTAGAGCGGAGAATTTGGGGAAGTTGACCAGGAAGTTTATGTATCCTCCGCCGGCTGACGACACTTTTTCTGTCAGATGGAATTTTGATTTGTCTGTGGCTTTGGCGAGTTGTTCTGCCAAGTCGATTGGTTTCTCTCCAACCTTCTTGGCCAGTTCAAAGCATAAGGAAGAAGCAAGTTGTCCGAAGTCTGGGTTCGGTGGTTTTTCGAGAGCTAGGTTTGATATTTGAATTTCAGGCAAGACTTTTTTCAGGGCAGAGGCTAATGTGGTTTCACATTCGAGCCTGAAAGCGG
Organism: uncultured Candidatus Bathyarchaeia archaeon; assembly: GCA_964399235.1. Taxonomy (GTDB): domain Archaea; phylum Thermoproteota; class Bathyarchaeia; order Bathyarchaeales; family Bathycorpusculaceae; genus DASPPK01. The sequence continues at coordinate 3,820 of CAYNQC010000086.1, forward strand.
CAAAGGGGTTTTCAGCAGGCTTCACTCTGCTCGTTTCTCCGCGGGTCCTCTAAGGTTTTAAGAGGAAGTAATATTTTAACTTGAGAATCTACAGTAAATTCGTTTGCGGATGCATGTGGTTATGAAGACGCCGATAGTTTTTTCAGAAAAGTGTTTGGGTTATGGTTCTTGGCATATAGAAGGTCCCGAGAGAGTTCGAAAGGCTCAGGAGGTTCTGAAGAAGAAAGGTTACAGTTTTCTAGCGCCTGAACCTGCGGCTGAAGAGGATCTGGTGAAAGTTCACGATCACGAATATGTTTGGATGGTGAAAAAGAGCATGGTGGAGGACGGGGACACTCCGGCGTACGATAACATTTTTGAATATGCGCGGTTGTCGGCAGGCGGGGCCATCTTGGCAGCTGAGGTTGAAGGATTCAGCATAATGCGTCCGCCTGGACACCATGCTGGCTTATATGGTGCGGCTTTAGGTGCGGCTACAAGAGGGTTCTGCTACTTCAACAACATTGCGATAGCTGTGAAGCATATTTGTAAGCCGACTTTGATCTTGGACATTGACGGACATCATGGGAACGGAACGCAGGAAATCTTCTACGGTGACAAACACGTCACGTATCTTTCTCTGCATCGTCATCCAAACTATCCAGGAACGGGCGTCATTTCAGAACTGAATTGTCTGAATTTCCCTTTGCCACCAGACTGTGGAAATGAGGTTTACTTGAAAACTCTTGACAACGCGCTGAAACAGCTGCAGATGGACAAGTTTGAGGTTGTGGCTGTTTCGGCAGGCTTTGACACTTACGCTGGAGATCTAGCCTCTTTGGGTTTGACGGAGAAGGGATACTGGGAGATCGGAAAGAGAGTTAGGTCGCTAAATCGACCTACGTTTTTTGTTTTGGAAGGCGGATACCAAGGTGAGCACGTGGGCAGCGCTATTGACCAGCTTTTGAGAGCATACGAAGACGCCGCTCCGAAATAGCTCGCGCACACCTTCATGGTTAATTTAGAATCCTGGAACAGAGTTCCATATGTTCATCGAGCGTGTAGCAGGTACTTCTAGACTTGCAAATTCTGGGGCAAGTTTCGTCATATATTCTGACTTCATTATCTTGTTGAAGAACTTTTCAAGGCCCGCAAGGTTCTCAAACTCCCATATTTCGACATATCCACCCCAGTTGCCGCCAAGCATTTGAGAGAACATTTTGTAGGATTCCACTTCCTTAAACGTCTCTAAGTGTCCTTCTTTGTACGCGAAGAATTTCTTCCATTTCTTTTTGTATGCCGTGAATTCTGCTTGTTTTTCTGGTTTTATCAAGTACGTCTCTACTAGAAAAACCGTCATTCAATCACCTCCAACTAGTTTAGTCGTGCTACTCTAAGTTCTATAAATGGTTTAAACTACTTCGCGCACACTGACTTGACAATGTTTGGCCAGCGTTTTTTCAAGTGATAGCACGCGCAAACTGATTTGTTACGATTGATGCTTCTTTCAACATTCTCAGAAGTCGTCATTAATTATTCACTGTCACGTTTTGGGTTCGTCAAAAAAAATTTTTCAAAGTCCCATGTAGGTTCAGAAGAGGTTAATGAGAGCAAGTACGGCAACAGTTGTAACAGCGCGCGCGAGTTGGTGTACTTCGCCTGCTCGCATTCCTGTTTCTTTGAGCAGCAGAAGGAATATTGAAGGTTTGGGTGTGGTGCCCGCTAGTCCTTTACGACTAGAACATTGCAGTGTGCGTTGGCAACAATTTGTTTTGAAACGCTTCCCAATAGCATTGACAGTGTGTTTC
>CAYNQC010000087.1:0-5590 GCA_964399235.1 uncultured Candidatus Bathyarchaeia archaeon
TCGAACAATAGAAATGAGCGGAGTCCAAACGTTTATTATGTTTCCACTCGCCGTTTATCACGACGAAAATGACTCTTCGGTTTCGAAGCTTTGTGAAGAAGGACCTTTCGGGACTAGTCGCTCTTTTCAATACTGTTCGCAAAGGATCCTATGAATTCATGCCCCTCACTGAAGAGGAAGTGTTCGCCAGAATACAAGGAGACACTTCTCAGGTCTTGATTGCCGAAGACAACGGCGAAATCGTGGGCTCGGTAACCTATAGCAACGGACACTGGGGGGAAGAAATCAGATGGCTTGCTGTTTACACCAGATCTGATAAAAAGGCCATAGAAGATACGCTCGTTGGAGAGGCCGAGAAACTCGTCCATGGAGAATCAGTTTTCACCTCAGTCGAGTCTGAAAGTCCGAGAATCAAAGAATGGAAGGATCGAGGCTACAATGTTGATGGAGGCCTCTACCAGATGATCGCCCGACTTGACCTAAGACGCCCAGTTCCACCGATTCCTGAAGGAACTATTCTGCGCAGTATGGAAAAGAAAGAGGGAAAAAAGACAGCTGAAATGGTTAACGGGGTTTTCGAATGGGAGAGACTCACGCCAGATTTTGCTGAAAAAGCAAGGTCCGAGTCGTCGCCTTTCAGTGAAGAATGGGTTCATCTCGCGGAGGTTCAGCAGAAGATAGTTTCTGTCGTTGTTGCTTGGCCTGCAGTCAAATACAATAGGTATTTTGGAGCGAAGCGAGGCTACTTAGGTCCAGCTGCCACAGTCGTGGAATTTCGCTCGAAGAAACTCGCGTCTGCTCTCACAGTGCGCGCCATGAACTTTCTGTATGAGAAAGGCATGGACGAAGTCGTCTTGCACACTTCCGAGCGCAACATTCCATCGATTACTCTGCTTAGAAACATCGGATTTGAAATTGGTTATAAGTGGAAATTCCTGAGAAAGTATGTGAAACAGAAAGGCTGATCAGAATCGCTGTAGCGATTCGAATATTGTTGAGTAATGTACTGTAAATAGAAGATCGAAAAAGGGATGGAGAAATAGTCATTTACCTTTTTGAGCTATTTCGTTTTCGATGTCCAGTTCTCTTACTCTGGCCTGTATGAAGTCAGCTACGCGGTCCTGACTGTATTTCTTTTCTGCCTCTTGCCTGTTTAGCTGCTCATCAATGGTTTTGAGAACCTTCTTGACATCGAAAGGTTTCACTATGTAGGCATCTGCACCCTTGTTCACGGCGTCCACGGCATTCTGCAGGGTCGGATAGCCCGTTACTATGACTTTTCTCATTCTTGGTGTTGTGTCTTTGATTTTAGTAAGGAGTTCTATGCCTTCCATGTCTGGGAGCCGGATGTCGATTAGAGCGATGTTAAAGAATTTTCTTTTGCTTTTTTCTATTGCCTCTTTCGCAGTTGCTGCAGACTCGACAATGTACCCTTCATCTTCAAGTATGGCAATCACGACTTTTCTTATGTTTTCGTCGTCATCAACAACAAGGACTCTTGCGTTTCTACTCATCTATTTTCACCTCTCCTGCATGAACGATTCGCCTCTTTGCATCGCTAACCGATAGAACCAAGTCAGTATCTTGTACCTCCTGGAAATCCAGACCTAGCTTCGCATAGAAGGATTGAGCGATGATTTTCTCTATGTATGGCGCACCCGCCCCAAAGATTCTTTCTAGCGCTTGTTTGAATCCGGTGAGATTCTTTGGGATATCATTCTTCTTCAGTTGAAAAGAAGCTTCAAGATGATAGAGGATTGCTTGACGCGGCGAATCTCCGAGCGAGGACAGGCCTTCGTCAATGGCGGCCAGGAGAACCTTTGCAAAATGATCTTGCGGCAATCGTTACCCTCGCTTCGTTAATGCAGGTTTGGAATGAAACAAGACGAATGCTTCATAAATCGTTTGTGAACTTCGAATATGAATTACGGTCTTACTTCATGGCAAAGGCAGCAGTGATTGCTATTTCGGGTTCAGTTTTTCTTTTTCCGTCTTGAAAAGAGCTGTTCGGCTGTTTTGACGTAATCAGTAAACTTGAACTCTTTTCCTTCATCCCATCGCAGAGGTCTTCCTTTGGGTTCCATGGTTTCGTAGAGCTTTTTCATTATCAATATCTCAAGAAACCTGGTGCCGATTCCAAATATGCTCTCGAGTCCGTTTTCGAAATCCTCCAGACGGCACGGTATTTCACTTTTGGGAACCTTGAATGTTTTTTCAAGGTGGAAGTAGATCGACTGTTTGGCCGAGTCGCCAAGCGAGGAGAATGCGTCGTCGACTGCCTCTAGAAAGAGTTTTTGAAAATCCCTAGGGACCATCGTGTAGATTCCTCCGAAATGTTTCCCCAATGGAGATCTCGATATGACTAATATAACTCGCTGAAGTGTTCTTAAGTTTAATCCCTACAGAGATCTCATCTCGGTAAAGTTTAAGTCAAATGATAAATGTATCCGTGGAATTCCATTCCCTGGGAGGCTTGGCGTGATTCTGTTCCAATGTACCTCAGGGTTGACGTCATGTTTCCTGGCAATGCCAAACCTGTCGTTTCGTCTTAGCGCGCGCAGCTCGCACGTGGCAGAGAAAAAGGGGGAGAGTGGATATGGTTTTCTTATCGTTTCTTCAACGAGGCTATGAATTCGTCTATTGGAACGGCAGCCATGCTGGTCATTTTGATGGTTCCTCTTGCGCCGAGTTCGATCGAGACTTTGCCTATGGTCTTATTGTCGGGGGCTTCTACGATGTTTACGAAGTCGTATGGTCCGAGAAGTGCATATTGACTGATCACTTTGACGCCGAGGGCTTCGAGTTCTTTGTTTACCTCTTTTATTCTTGCCGGTTTTTCTTTGATGGTTTTCCAGCCTTCGTCGGTCAAATTGGACAGCAAAATATAGTGCGGCATGTCTAGCACCCGCTGACAGTTATGTGATGTTTTGAAATTTCAGTCTTTCTGCTTGAACATGAAAGAAAGAAAAAAAGGGTTCGCTTATTGACCCGTGCAGTTGAAGGTTGTCCAGTTGTTATACTATTGTGGCTATTCCATGCCCCATTTTTTTGCAACCTTCACGATCAGGAACACCACGAAGGCGACGATGATGAAGGTTATCAGATGTACCAAGAAGTCTCCGACTCCGAATACCTGCGACATTACGGTGACCGCGTAGGTAGCCATGTCTTTCATGCCTGGAATTGCCAGTCCTATGGCGGGAAGCAGGAAGTCTTTGACGAGGGCTTGCACCAGGTTTCCGAGGTAGAGGCCCATGATGAAACCGACTGCGAGCCCGAGGACTTTGTATTTGGATATGAAGTCCATGAATTCTGCCCATAGCCCTTTTGGTGCTGGCGCTGCTGCGGGTGCGGGTTTTGGTTCCAGCAGTGTTCGTATTTTCTTCAATTCCTCTAGCATATCATCTTCTTTTGCCAAAATATTCACCTTGCCTTCAGAGTCTCTTTCGATACGCTAATAAAAGTTTGGATCAGTGGGCCGAGCCGGATTCGAACCGGCGACCTTTCGGTTATCAGCCGAATGCTCCAGCCAAGCTGAGCTACCGGCCCTCGATTTGGACATCTAGTATAGATTGTTGAGTATTTTTAAGGGTTTTTGGAGAGGCGTTGCATCTGGGTGTGTTCTTCTTTGAGTGGACAGTCTGAGAAGTTTGTCATTCCAATATCGTTATGTCGTCGAGTGTTCGAATTCCCATTTCTTTGGCGGTGTTGACTATGCCGAAATCCACTCGGATCTGTGGCAGAAGAATCATTGCTTGTATTGTCTTTAGACCAGATTGTTTGGCTCGCAGGCATCTTGCGTGTCCGTCCAGTACATAGTACTTGTTTTTATATTCTAAGCAGACGATGGGAACTAGTATTTTGTCTATTCCTTCAATTTGAGCTTTCAGGACTTCGGGTTGTGTCGGTGAAACTTCCCGAAGGGCGACTGTTTTTCTCTTAAGGTAGAAGTGCATGTGGTATAGCGCTTCGTATTGCTTGAGGATGTTGAGGATGCGTCCCCAGGCTTTCAGAATTGGATCTTGTATCTTGCCTACTTCCTTGAATGGTAGGTCTTCGATTGAGGATTTTGGAACTTGTCGATAGCTTGTGCCTTGTGGGAATTCTAGGACTTCGACCTTGACCTTTTTTCTTTTCAGTTTTGTGTTTATGTAGACGCGGTGGTGTCCGTCGAGGACGAAGTAGTCGTTGTTTTTTTCCGCGGCAACGATGGGGACGTCGTATGCTTCGGTGACTATTTTCTTGAACACGAGTGCCACCTTGTCGTTTTCGAGGAAGTCTTCTGTTGGGAACAAGTTTGCCAATGGGACATTTTGAGAGGAACTGGTGAGTTTGACGTCGTAGATGATTTCTAGGCTTCTCTTGAGGCTGTCGACTTTTTGGGGGAGTGTTTCCCAGGTTGAGAGTTCGATTTTTCTTGTGGGCATTGTCATGTGCAACGACGTGTAAGTTGGATCGTTTCTGTGTTTTAGGGTTTTGGTCGGTGTGTCTCTAGGAACGCTTTTAATTGGTTTTGTTGTATTCTTGTTTGGGCCCGTAGCCTAGTCAGGATTAAGGCGTCGGCCTTCGGAGCCGGAGATCTGAAAAGACCGGACATCCAGGGTTCAAATCCCTGCGGGCCCGCCAATTCCTTCATAATGTTTCAAAAGTACATCCAATTTCTTGTGACCAGCCATCTTGCCTGTTGTTACGATGCCATACCTAAACCCAACCTTCTCGCAGAATCTTGTCAGATTTTTTCTTTCCCTTTGAACATATATACCGTAACAGTCGTAAGTGCGATCATAGTACGGCGTAACCGCTATGCCTAGTTTCTCGTGTAGTTTGATGAGGTGATCTCGCAGTAATTCGTTTTTGATTTCGCCTATTAGATTGCCTTTAATACTGATGCTTCCCTCATCTTCCCAAAAAAGCTCGAGCTATCTCTGCGATTATCTTTTCGTTTTCATTAACTATTTCCTCTGTTAGCGTCTGTTTACTTCTGATGTCGGAGCGCTGCATGAATCTTCTAATGTCGGCACATATGATCTTCGAACACGCATAGACTCCATAATATGGAACATATTTGCCATCGAATTTTTTCAAAGAAGGAAACATTGAGTATTCTTTTGTTATGTCTTCTGCAAATTGCATCGCGAGATCCTTAGAAGCAGATGTATAACTAACTACGTATTCTGAGACAAAGCCATCGAATAAGCAGTGACCAAGAATTCTTGCTTTTTCTATGGTAATGTGTTTATGTAGAACCGTGATAGGTTTGCATTGTCCGAACTTCTCTACAAACCTGTTGCGCGTGACTGCCTGAACGTTTTGTAGGCGTTTAAGTCCAGCCTGAGACACGGAAACTATGTGTGCATGGTTGAAAACGGTTCCCACACTTAAACCTGTGATCTGGGATATTTCCTTGTACGAATGGCCTTTTCTGCGAAGTCTTCTAATCTTTGACACGGCGCTCTGAGACAGCTTTTTCATGAGTCGCCTCTTGCTACGGTAGTAGTTCGCATCTTGAGATTATAATCATTTGGCTGCATGGTTTTGCCGATCTGAATTATGCCACTAGCCGGAGACCGAGGGTTCAAATCCCTCCGGG
>CAYNQC010000088.1:0-5451 GCA_964399235.1 uncultured Candidatus Bathyarchaeia archaeon
AAACCCAAAGCCGCATCAAACATTGCCTCCTGAGACCCTGACGTTACAGTCACCTCGGTCTGTGGATCAACATCAATTCCATTTTCTTCTGCGAGTTTTGCGGCAATTGCCTCACGAAGTTCAAGTGTTCCACTCACATCGGTGTAATGTGTCAAACCCTTTTCCATAGCATTAGCAGCAGCAACCAAGATATGTTGGGGGGTCGTGAAGTTCGGCTCTCCCTGTTCTAGATGAACAACATTCTTCATTTTCGCTGACAGCTCAAGCATCTTTCGAATAGCTGACGTCTTTATCATGCTAATCCTGTCTGAGGCTTTCATTAACATCCTGCTCCGCCTTACAATGTCCCTGTAAAAACGCCCAGCGTATTATATAGGTTTGGAGATTCTGGATAAGAAAGCTCTAGAGAATCCTATGTTCGAAAGATCCTGAATATCGGGTGGCTGGTTGTCAACGGTCTTGAACCGAATTCTTGCATCATAGTATAAGCTACGTAGGCATCCGCCACTGCGACTGGCGTGTACATTCTTGACGCGCTTCCGATCGGACCGTACAACATGAAACTCGCACCCATTATGATCGGCAAGACATTTGCGACAACGCTGCTCGCAAAGTAGGCGTCAGGATCTAGCTTCCTGCGCTTATGCCACATATCAACGGCGTTGTGAGCACCGCAGCCACAGGGCAAACCATACTTCTCCTTCACCAGATAGACGGTTTTCCCGGCGGGTCCTGGATCTGGCAAGTCAAGCACAGTCGTATCGATCAGCATGTTCACTACACCGGCTGCCTTGGCCTTCTCGATCAGTTTCTCAATGACTCCTAATCTGCCTTTGATTGTCGGGTTAGCAGTGTTCAAAGCTAACAACAACGCCGACTTTATCTTTGCGTCTCTGATTGCGACAATTTCCTCCTCTCGAACGTCCGGCGTCAGAGAATTATAGACTGCTCTCTCCGACAGCCCAGCTTCTCGAACATACTTAGCTCCGGCCATTCGAACCTCGGCTGTTGTTCCATCAATCGTAAAAGGACCCTTGATTTTATCTGCTACAAACTCTATCTGTACAGGGAAGGCCTCTGGCCAAGAGGCGCAAATATCAACTATTCGTGGATTCCCGGTTTTCGAGGAAATTACCTGTTCCGCATTCAAGATTTCTTCTGCTCTGCACTTGTCAAAGGCACCAGTTTTGGGGTCAACGACCATCTTGTCTTTGTGATAGAAGATGCTTCCAATCATCACGGTCGGCAACTGGCCGGGCTGTCCTCCGATCTTTAATCCGTTAATTTCAAGGATTTCTTGACGAGTGTTGAACAAGAACATGATGCTATCCTCCCAACTCCATCACAAGCTGGGACTTATTTGGTTTTCCACAATTGATAGTCAAGGCTTTCAATCTTCGGGAGAAATGATGGTCAAGACTGGGCGCAAAAAGGTGCGGAAAAATCTACCCAGCGAGATGAAATGATTTTCAGAAAAGTGCCAGCAAAAGCGAATGGACTTTCAGACGATTCCCAATTCGACGAGTTTCAGTCCCAGTGACATGCTTCCTTTGAACTCGATTTTTCCAGCCATGAACGCGCCCACTGCATTAAGCTTGCCGTTTATTAGAGCCAAAAAGTCTGAGTCGGCCATTTTGACTGCGAGCGCAGGAGAAGGATGAACTCCCTCTTTGATGTCCATTTTCTGGTCTCTAACCGTTATGATCCATTGTCCTCCGTCGGGTCCTGTTATGTTCATTTGAATTACCGCGTCGACGTCTGCGGCTTTGTGCGGGTCGAACTTGTTTGGTAGGGTCTCTTCGAAGAATTGTCTTGGAGTTCTGACTGTCAATGTTAGATACATCCAAGATGCGGCATTCTCGTCGTAATTTTCTCTGGTCTGGTAAGAAAAAAAGAGTGCATCTGATTGATCTTTAGGTCACTTTGAAAAACTTTGACTTCGGGTTTCCGCAGATGGGGCACTTTTCTGGGGGCTCATTTTCAACTGTATTCCCGCATACGCTGCAAACATAGTATTCGGCTTTTGGTGGTTCCTTTCCAGTTTTCAAGATCTGATTTGCCTTAGTGAAGAGCCCAGCATGTATCTGTTCAACTTGATTGGCCATGTTGAAACTCCAAGCGGCTTGAGTGTTTTTCTCGTCTTTAGCTGTCTTGATGTAGCCAGGGTACATTTCTTTGAACTCGAAAGTCTCTCCACCTATGGCCACATTCAAATTATCAATTGTCGTCTTCACTTCCCCCATTGTCCTGACATGGTTCATGGCATGAACTGTTTCTGCTTCGGCAGCAGCCCTGAAAAGCTTGGCTATCTGTGGATGGCCTTCCTCCTCAGCCTTCTGCGCAAAAACCAAGTAACGCCTATTTGCTTGGGACTCACCTGCAAAAGCATTTTTCAAATTCTCCAATGTCCTGTCCATTCAATAATTCACCTTAGTTTTTGACTGTTTAATCAAGTTCTTATATGTTCTGTTCAAGAAAAGAGGTTTGCAAGAAAGTTTAATATAACAATAGAAACAAACTGAAATCACAAGAATATGGTGAAAAAGTATGACTTCAAAGAAATTGTTGGAAATGCTGAACGGAGCAATTGCCAGAGAAATTCAGGTTTCAGTGCAGTACATGTGGCAACACGTCCAATGGCAAGGCGTCAAGGGTTATGCCACAAAGGACGCGTTTGAAAGCATAGCCAAACAGGAAATGAAACATGCTGAGATGATTGCAGAAAGACTTTGGTATCTAAGCGACGGAAAAGTTGCGCCGACAACCAAGCCCGACCCCATTAATGTAGGCAAGGCTTTGAAAGAAATGATCGCGCAAGACGTGCTGGACGAGAAAAAAGCCGTAGACATGTACAAGCAAATAATCAAAATGGCCCACGAAGAAGCTGACGAGACAACAGCCTTCCTCTTCAACGAGATTCTCAAGGACGAGGAAGACCACCACGACACGTTCACAACTCTTCTCGAACAGGTCTAAGACAGTACAGCAGCCCGATATCGCCGGACAACCCTTTCCTTTTTCTGTACTGCACAGATAACGTCTGACCAAATGGCAACAAAGAGCATGCGTTAAGGGGAGCATACACCTGACCCTGGACTAGTCCATAAGGTCTCACTTGGCTGAAAACCTAAGGAATGCGTGTGTTTGCGTTGTTTTCAAACCAAAAACTACGTTGGTCTGTCCGCATTATGGACCCACACGTCGCTGTCCTGCAACGCAGCTGACATGTATTAGATCTACGCGTGACTCAAAACCCATGCACGCCCCAAACGAACAACCCCAAATGATTAACGCCGTCTTAGCGAAGGTTTATCTTGCCTATTTTCCCAATAGTCTAGTTAAGACGATGAGCATGAAAACCGATGTCAAAGTTCCAATATGTGAGAAGTGCGGTTACCCGATTGATGACTGCAAGTGCGTTTGCCCGTACTGCGGCGAAACTTCTGACTGTCAATGCTGCATAGGAACCGACAAAGTGACCGGCGGCTGACGGTGAGCTTGTCAGCTTAACATGACTATTTGAGAATCCACTGAGGAATGAAATTAATGAAAGAAGTAAACTGGATGGCAGGCGGGCCCCAAGGGGCAGGAGTCGATTCTGCAGCCAACATTTTCGGTAAAGCATGCGGATATGGAGGCCTGTATGTCTACGGAAAAAGGGAATACCATTCGAACATAAAAGGACTCCACAGTTACTTCCACCTGCGCATTTCTGACCGGGAAGTCCAAGCCAACGTCAACGATGTCGATCTTCTCGCCGCATTCGACGCCGAAACAGTGGTCAGACACATCAATGAAGTCGTCCCAAACGGCGGCATAATAGTCGACAGAGAACAGATAAATTCAAAAGTTTTCAGCATACCCACTTTGCCTTACGAATATAAGGACGAACTTCGAAAACAATTCCCTCAAAGAGGAATGAACGATACCCTAAATGATTTTCTTGAAGAAGCAAAAACAGCCAGAGTCCACGTCTTCCTAATTCCGTACATGGACCTCATCAAGAAGGTGGCCTCAAAACTCGGAATACAAAAGATCAGCTTCGTGACAAGAATAACAAATGTATTAACCATAGGAGTCTCTTTTGCACTTCTCAACTACGACATAGGTCTTGTCGAAAAAGCCATAAAATCAATCTTCGCAGACAAACCCAAACTGATAGAAATGAATACCACCGCACTTGAGGAAGCATACGGATACACTGTGCAAACCTTCGGCAACGCTTTTCCCCTTAAACTTGAGAAAATCGAAACCACTGAAAAGAGAATCTTCCTATCAGGAAACCAAGCTGTCGCATTGGGCAAAATCCTAGCAGGATGCCGGGTCCAGACTTATTACCCAATAACACCCGCAGCAGACGAAAGCGAATATTTGGAAGCGCATGAAATCTTCAAGACTAACACTGGAGAAGCATCAATAGTCGTAGTTCAAACCGAAGACGAAATCGCGGCCATAAACTCCGCCTCAGGCGCTGCGTTGACCGGGGCAAGAGCTGCAACCTCAACGTCGGGTCCAGGCTTTTCACTGATGGTCGAAGGCCTAAGCTGGGCAGGAAACTGCGAAGTACCAGTGGTGATTAGCTATTACCAACGAGGAGCCCCTTCCACCGGATTGCCCACACGCTTCGGACAATCTGACCTGAAATTTGCGATCAATGCGGGTCACGGAGACTTTCCACGCATAGTTCTGGCCTCAGGAGACATCAAAGAATGCTTCTACGATGCTGCACTAGCATTCAATTATGCAGAAAGATATCAGCTGCCGGTAATCCATTTGATCGACAAAGCGTTGGCCAACAGCTCTCAAACGTACAAGATCTTTGAAACAAGTCAATTCAAGATAGATCGAGGAAGAACGCCCAGCGAAGAAAGTTCCAATGAAGAATATAAGAGGTTCAGGTTCACCGACACTGGTGTTTCACCAAGACTTCCACTAGGCTCCAAAAACAGAGTATACTGGCTTACCGGAGACGAGCACAACGAAATTGGCCACATAAGCGAGGAACCTGCCAACAGAACTATGATGATGGAGAAGAGAATGAAAAAACTGGAAACAGCAGACAGAGAAATACCCGACCGAGAGAGAGTCAACTTCTTCGGAGACGGTAGTTCGGGAAACGTCGTGATAAGCTGGGGTTCTCCGAAGGGAGGCATTATTGAGGCAATGAGCAAACTGAACGCCGAAGGTTTCAGTCTGCGATTTATACAGTTCCGCATGATTCATCCCTTTCCAACAAGATTCGTATCCCACGCTTTGGAAGAAGCACAGAATCTGATTGCAGTTGAAAACAATTATTCGGGCCAACTGGCAGAAATAGTCAAAGAAAACACAGGCATTGAGACAAGTTTTCGCGTTCTGAAATACAACGGGCGTCCCATGTCAACAACCGAATTGTATGATGCCCTCAAGGGAATCGTCACTCATCAAGCAAAGGAGAGGCAGGTGTTATCA
>CAYNQC010000089.1:0-5363 GCA_964399235.1 uncultured Candidatus Bathyarchaeia archaeon
CGGTCTTTTGCTTTGGGCGCGTTCTCATGAAACTTCTCTAGTTTCTCACATCTGTATTCGATGCAGTACGCGCAGTTCTGGACTTTCTTCTGGGCACCACATTTCCTTATCTCGCAGATACTGCAGTAATTGATGTGTGGTCCATCGAGGACAACGCAACCCGCACAGTTTATGTCTTCAGGCTTTATCGGATGGCCGAATTCCTTTGACCATTCTTCAGCAACTGCTTTCCGCATTTTGGCATCGTCCTTTTGTGTAGCAATGAGCGCCTTGCATTCGCCGCAGTCTATCCCACAAAAAGCAATCAAACTGCTCATGTAATAATCCTCAGGTTAATGAATATTGTCTGATTACATATTAGCCTGACGCTCTCAAGCATCATCGAGAAGAGGCATGTAGGGGCACATGGTTGTTGTATCGTTCGGATATTTCGGTACGGGAATATGTATTATATATTAATATTACCGATATAGAAGTTGCCATTCGTGGAAGGAACATTCTTGCTGAAGTTACACCTCCATCGCGACACAGAACTCAAGTGCCCCTATGAGGGTTGTAGGAAATCGTTTGACAAGCCTACGGTCCTCATAGACCCTTCCACATTTCCAAGAAAAACGTTCTACACATGCCCCCACTGCATGTCGAAACTCGACATAGAAACTAGAGGAAACAAAGTCCTCAACGTCCGACGTCTCGAGCACGGGCAGGTTCTGGGCTCACCGGCAAAATGCGCCTACTATTCTGGTTTGATGACCGCGCCAGCGGATGGCGAAGTCATACTTGAAGAGTGCCTGCTGTGTCCAAAGATCATGCAATGCGGAAGCCACCACAAGAGCTCGCATATGGCAGCGTCAGGTTCGATAATAACTTCTTGAAGGCTTCACCGTTTTTCCAGCCTTGATAAAAGTGCCTTCCTCAAGTTCTTGAAAAGCTTTTGCCAACTCCTCCTCACTGTTCATCACAATCGGGCCTCCCGCGCGCGCAATGTTTTCTCCGCACTGCAACTGACGCACTTGTCAATATAATTACACTTATTAAGACGAGTGGTAAGGGGAATTCTGGAATCAGTTCCGTTTTCGGAACATAGAGAGCCCAAGTGTCAGCATTGAACTCGTTGTCATACTCCTTTTTCTCAGCAAGACCAGCAACCAACAGAGCTTCATTCACGTTCTCGTAATGAGTAGAATTGTAATTGACGTACACCACGCAGACAAGTCTGTCACCAGTTCCACCATAATCATACAAGTAAATGTCGTCTATGTCCAAAAAGACCGACTTGGCAAGCACAAGACTTCTAAGGAAATCGCGGGCTTCGTAGGACAAAGGCTGACCCAGCTCGGAAGCATTTAGGTCAGCCAGTCGGACCGTGTCAGACCCATTCACAAATCTGTCAAGACGGAAAGTATCCCCATCATGAACGCCAACAGCAACCGCGGTTGCATCAATCTCGCCTGAAAACGCACTACATCGAACCAGAATAGGTGCCATCAGAACCAATGCAACAATGATCACAACGGTCGTGGTACGCATACGCCATCACACTGGGATCCACTAGTTCTCCTTGACATCGTCAACGTCAAGCGAAAGCAGATGCCCAAACTTGTCTTTCTTGGTCTCCAAATAATATTGGTTAAAACTGTTCGGAGGTATCTCGATCGGAATTCTCTCAGTAATCTTCACGCCGAACTGTTCAAGCTCATGAATTTTCTGAGGATTATTAGTCAACAAACGGATACTTGATATGCCAAACTTCTTGAGCATAGCCGCTGCCAACTCATACTGCCTCAAATCGGGTGGGAACCCCAAGAGCAAATTGGCATTATATGTGTCGACACCACGATCCTGATACATGTAGGCCTTTATCTTGTTCGTCAACCCAATACCTCTGCCTTCCTGCTGCATGTAAACGAGCACGCCCTGCCCCTCTTTCTCAATCATCTCTAAAGCCTTCTTCAACTGGTCACCACAGTCGCATCTCAGTGAACCCAAAACATCCCCAGTCACACAGGACGAGTGAACCCTTGTCAAAACGTTTTCACCGCCCACAACATCGCCTTTCACAACTATAACGTGGTCTTTTCCATCCTTGTTGTTCTCAAAAGCCACGACGCGGAAAGAACCATATTTGGAAGGAAAATTGGCAAGCGCCGCGATCCTGAGACAAAGCGACTTGTAACACTTTTCACAGTTCCAATCGAACTCGCAGGAACCATATTCCTTGGCGTCCCTTTGCAGAACCTCATCAAGAGACAATGCCTACACCTCGCTCTACACGCTTAACAAAGTCTACAGCATCCCTTTTTAATAAACGTGCAAACAATTAACTGGGATGACCAAATGTGAAGATCACAATACTTGCTGAACTGAGAAAAAGGAAAAGCCCACTGGTCTTCGACGAAAAAGACTTCGAAAACGAAAAACTCATCCCCCTGGTAGAGGCAGCAAGATGGGCACCATCATGCTCAAACAACCAATCCTGGAACTACATCTTCGTACACAAGAAAGCCCTCACCCGCGAGGCATTGGAAGCCGCATTGACCCGCGGAAACGCATGGGCCAAAAGGGCGCCTTACCTAGTCGCAGTTGCAGCCGACCCAGCTCAAGACTGCAATGACAACGACCTGCCATTCTACGATTACAACGCAGGGCTCAGCGTCATGTGCCTAGTGGTCGAAGCTGAACACCAAGGACTGAGAGTTCACCAGATGGCAGGGTGGAAAGAACCAATAGTCAAACAAGCCCTGGGAATTCCATCCAACTTCCGCGTCGCAGTCTTGTTTGCTCTAGGCTACGAAGCAGACATAAAAAGCGTGTGGGACACCCTTGATGAAAGAACAAAGAGCAAACTCGCCCGGCTCAGAGCGAGAAAGGCGCCAAGCGAGAACTTCTTCTCTCAGAACTTCGGAAAAAGTTTGTTTGAACCCGCAAATCCCCAGGAACCAAGCAACCATCAACCGAATACAGTCATCTAGAAAAAAGCCCTCGACTCTTGCCAGCAGCGAAATAGGCAACGCACACAAACCTGAGACACCCAACGAGCGCAAAAGCAAGAACAGACTGCGGATAAGCATAGAGAAATCCAATGTTCAAATATGCAACCACAAAAGAGACAAGGCCTTCACTTATCCACATTATCATGGCCGTATACCAAGCCCATGCCTTCCGGTGAAGCAAACCACTGGAACAGGCCATTCCAAGAACTGGATAAACCAAGCCGATAAAAAGGAGCAAAACAGGAATAAGCAGAAACAAATACCCGATAATCACAAACAAGAACACGTAAACAACCAGATTAATCACTGCAATCGCGCTGAGCAATCTCGTTCCTTCGGCTTCACCCACCACGTTCTTCACTCCCAGTCGGCCGAGCACCGACGCGCGTACTAAGCGAGTCATTTCAATGTCAAGAACTATCCAACCGGCGTTTCATATCGGAGGAGCGAATACAGCTCATACTTGTCTCCAAGCTTCTCTCGTCCATGAAGATATTCCAGTTCAATCATGAAACCTATGCCCACCACTTTTCCACCTAGCCTTTCAACTAATTCCGCATTCGCCTTGATCGTGCCGCCTGTCGCCAGCAAATCATCAATCAACAGAACCCTCTGACCCGGCTCAATTGAATCCTCATGAATCTCAAGGGTATCAGATTCATATTCCTTAGTGTATGTCAGGCTCACCGTCTTTGAGGGCAGCTTTCCATTCTTCCTGATGGGAACAAAACCCACTCCAAGTTCATAGGCAATTGCGCCCCCGAGCATGAAACCTCGGGCTTCACTTGAAACTATAACGTCTACGCGCCTTTTTCGCCAGTAGTCAGCCATTTTCTTGATAACCTCTCTAAAGGCGTCTTTGTCTTTCAAAAGCGGCGTTATGTCCCAGAAAACTACGCCTTTGAATTCAGGTATCCGACGTATTTTAGACTTGAGATCCATGTTTCTTGCCTTCCTTTGTAGTCAAGCACTCAGACCAGAGCACACTTCAAAGCGCTTCCACACTCGCATCCCCTCTTCTCAGGGATTCTTGAAACTGCTTCCACAAGTATCTTTTTCACTTTCTCAATGTTCTTGCTGATCGTTGTCTTCACTGCTTGTGCGTTTACCAGCTCATCCTTCCACACATCATAGTCAGTCACAGTCGCCACACATGAATAACAGATCTCGGCTTCCCGAGCAAGGACACATTCAGGAACCAGAGTCATTCCCACAATGTCTGCACCCCACAACCTGTGCATCCGCGATTCAGCCTTCGTTGAAAACCTCGGTCCCTCTATGCAAACATAGGTTCCAGTGTCGTGACGGCCAATCTTGAGACTTGCAGCTGTCTCAATTAGAACTCGCCTCAACTCGGGACACATCGGCTCGGCCACCGAAATGTGACACACCTGTTTCCCCGTGTAAAAAGAGGATTCTCTCCTCGTCGTTCTATCTATGAACTGATCCACAAACACAACCTCTCCGGGCTTGTAATCCTCCCTCAAAGAACCAACCGTCGAAGGAGCAAGTATCCGTTGAACACCGAGTTTTTTCAAGGCGTAAATGTTCGCTCTGGAATTCACAGCCGTTGGCCTTATCGTATGTTTTCGTCCGTGCCTCGGCAAAAACGCGACTCCTCTGCCTTCCAGTTCCCCGACAGTGATAACATCAGATGTTGAACCATACGGAGTATGCATCTTCAGTTCCTTGACGTTCTTGAGAAGTTTCGGATCGTAGAAACCCGATCCGCCAATGATTCCTATCTCGGCTTTCATGAAAATCTAGTTCAAGACTTCAATTTATAAGAATAGCGACCAAAACGCCTAGCCACACAAAAACCTGACACATTTTGCCTTGAACCGACACCGGTCCTTCTGGTTTAGGTATGAGAAAGCATATTTCGCGATCTCACATATAGAACTCGGAGATGCCAATGAAAAAACACATGCAACCGCACATAATGTGCGGAGCCGGAGACGTCGCCAAATACGTCCTCATTCCAGGCGACCCGAGAAGAGTTGAAAAAATCGCGGCATTCTTCGACAAAAGCAAGAAAGTAGCAGACTATCGCGGTTTTGTTACATACACGGGCGCCGTGAACGGAACAAGAATATCTGCATGCTCAACAGGAATAGGCTGCCCTTCAGCAGCGATAGCCGTCGAGGAGCTTTCTAGAATCGGAGCCGAAACCTTCATTCGCGTCGGAACGACCGGAGCCCTTCAAAACGAGATAAAGATGGGCGACATCGTCATTGCCACATCGGCCGTACGGGCGGATGGAACGTCAAGAAGTTATGCACCAATCGAGTTGCCTGCAGTCGCGGATTTCAACGTTACCTCAGCACTCGTTGACGCAGCGCATAAACTGAGGCAGAAAGTCCATTTCGG
>CAYNQC010000090.1:0-5237 GCA_964399235.1 uncultured Candidatus Bathyarchaeia archaeon
TGATGAATGCGCTGCTTATGAAGGATGGATATCCCTTCATCCCGATAGTTCCGAAACTTGACCGTCTAAAGTATCTGAAGACTCTCATGGAAGCAGATTTAGGTAACATTTCAAGTCTCGTGAATTTCATGGCCAGGTGTGTAGAAAGAGTTTTAGACATGTATCTTGAGGCCTTAGAAGAGCCTGAAATACTCACTCTTGCTGAGGCCAGCCAAATCTCGCCTTACTCTCAGGAATACCTCAGTTTCATGGCCAGAAAAGGACTGTTAGGAGCATTTAAGCAAGGACGAAATTGGGTTGTATCGAAGCAAGAACTAGACAGATATCTAATATCTGTCAGAAGCAAAAAGCGCGCGCTTCAGCCTTCCGCTTAGATTGCCAAAAATACGGTTTTCCGAGAAAGATACGTCCAAAAAACTACGACTTCCCACAATCATTCACACTTCTTTAAGCAGCTCCACATCTTGCATCAGGAAAAGGTTTGAACCTTTGGGCATAGTCCCGGCTAGGGCGCCAACAATTGACTTTACATTTCTTTTGCACGCAGAATCCAACATGAAAATAGTGCAAACGGCACCGACAACCCCGTCAACGTGCCTTCAAGAGACCAAACTACAGTTCCGCATACGGAAAAAACCTGGGGGGAGGGGGGTAGGGTGTTTTTCGCTTGAAAAACGCGAAAAACCATGTTGGACAGTCCGTATCGTGGGCCTACACCCAAGCTCCACTTTATTCTAGATTACACAAGGCGCATAGCTTTCATTTGCTGGCTTCGCTTTCCTTCTTCTCTTCTTCAACCACCAGTTTCTTGAGTTTCCTCTCCATCTTCAACTCATAAGTATGCTCCTTCACAACTGGCGGCAACCCCTCCCTCCTGAAAAGCATGTTCGGAGCCACAATCCGCGTCTCTCCAGCCTTAACCTTCACTTTCTCACCGTAGACTTCGTCTTCAAAAGGCTCCAAAGCCCTCACAACCCAGTTGCCCTCACTCTCAGACAAAACCGCAACCTTGTACTTGCCCTTGTAAAACCGAACATCTCTGCTCACACTGATCCCACAACAAAAAGTTCACATAATAGCAATATAAAACAACCGCTCAGCGCAGATTGAGCATTCTCAGAAAACATAATAACACGGTTCAACCGTCATCATACAATAGACAAAAATTGACTTTCTCCCAAACCCGCACTACCAGAAAAATCACAGACACATGGTTACACGAAGTACTGAAACACTCAGGCATGCAACAAGAAGCCATGCCAACAATAACCGCAAGAAACTCAACAAGCGGCCTATGCGTAATCTGCAAAGGCTCAAAACGCCTATGCGGCAAAGACCGATGCCCAATAATCGTCAGAGTCAACTACTACCTCAAAAGCGTCCCACTAATGAACAGCCAAGAAATCACAGGAGCCTCACCCCCAAGCGTGTTTATAGGAAGAATAGGCTACCCCAACGTCTACGCCGGACCACTAGTGCCACCGGTGCAAGAAGACACAGCCATGTTCGACCTGCCTGAACTATGGTTCGGAAAAACAATAGACGAAATCGTAGCCTTCCGCTCAATGCTCATCCGCGGCAAACAACGCGTACACGTACGAAAATTCAACGAAGCCGGAAAAACCATCCAAGCAACCCGCGAACTAGCACTCGCAATAAAACCTGTAGACGTCGAACTCATCCTCACCAAAAAACCCCACGGCTCCATATTCCTCAGCGACGAAATCCAACCCTTCGGCCCGTCAGCGCCCATTCGAGAACTCAAAATAACCAACACAAAATGGGACAACCAAATAGAAAAAGCCTACACCGACACCGACCTCAAATCCATACCAGCCGTACTCGAACTCTACCAAAAAGGCGTCCTAGAAACAAAAATCCAAAGAGCCTTCAGCGTCGGAGCCTTCGGCATCGAAAAAAACCGCCGCCTCGTACCCACACGCTGGAGCATCACCGCAGTCGACGACATAATATCCAAAAATCTCATGAACAAAGTCAGAACCCAACCCGAAATCAACGAATACCGCCTCTACGAATCAACATACCTAGACAACACCTTCGAAGTCCTCATGATCCCCAGACAATGGAGCTACGAAGCCATCGAAGCATGGTACCCAGGCACCGTATGGAACCCCAACGGAAAACACGCCGTAATGTTCGGCGACTGGGAAGGACACGACGGAAGAACAACATACGCAGACATAGGAGGATGCTACTATGCAGCCCGCCTCGCCGTCTGCGAACTCTTGGTAAAAGAAAAACGCCAGGCCACAGTAATCGTCCTACGCGAAGCACACCCAGGCTACATCATGCCCGTAGGCGTATGGCAAGTAAGAGAAAACGTCAAAAACGCCATGCGACAAAAACCATTAACCTACAACTCACTGAACGAAGCCCTAGAAAGAATCGCAACACAGTTCACAATCCCAATACAAAGCTGGATAAAAGAAAGCCAACTCATAAGAGACGCCCTGTTCCAAAAAAGAATCACCGACTTCTTCCACAAACCGTCAGCTACCAAACAGATGAACGAGAACGCCCCATAGCAGCAGAGCCTTAAGATCAACTAATCCGAGCTTCTTACCCTATTACCCGACCCGACGTCCAAGTCTGCACGTCTTTCCGAATCGCACCCTCATCCAACATCTTCTTAGTCTCTGCCTTCCTCACCCAGCTCTGAGTCTTATTGTACTCCTCAACCCGCTTGTTCGTCGCCAAAACCAACCCCTCAAGCCAGTGAAGCTTCTCCCTCACGCCTTCAGGATCAGCAGCAAGCTTCAACTCTTTGCCAACAATGACAACCTTTCTGTCCCAGAAATCCAAGCTGGACCACAAAACTTGATTAAACAAAGTCAGCCACACATACGAAGGCTCAGAATCCAAAGGCAAGCTAATAAGGTAAGCCGTCGGATGGAACGGGTCTTTCTGAATTGGAACTTTCTCGGGGTCTACTGGCTGCTTGATATTTACCTTTCCAACAGGCTCAACCATTTTCCTTCTAACCTAGAATAAGCCATTCTTCAAAGTTAAAGCTTGCGTTAGCCCATGCGTGAGAAAAACCACAACAACAAGGACTGCTACTTCTTGTACAGCTCAGCCATTTTCTTGTACTTCTCCATAGCCGAAGTCACAATTGCCGCTGCACCGTCAACTCCTCTCCAATCCTTGAACTTCGCCCATTTCCTCGGTTCAAGCCTCTTATACGTCTCAAAAAAACTCCTGAATCTCCCTCAGCCGATGCGGATGCACATCCGAAATATCAAGATACCCATCAAACCGCGCATCATTAACCGGAACAAACAGTGTCTTCGCATCCTCCCCCTTCTCATCCTCAACAACCAACATGCCAATGACCCTCACTTTCACTATGCAACCAACCTCCAACGGTTCATAACTCAAAACCATGATGCCAAGCGGATCATCATCCTCAGCCCAAGTCTGAGGAACAAAGCCATACTCAACAGGAAAAACAACGGAAGAAGGAATGACCCTGTCCAAAACGAACGCCTCCCACTCAGAGCGAAATTCATACTTGTCCCTTGATCCGCTCACGACCTCAATCACTGCATTCAAAAAAGTCGGAGGCTTATCGCCTGACGGAATGTCCTTCCACATGTTCATATCCATCAGCGTTCACTTCAGAAAGTCAAGCCTGCTAATTTATTTTTCCTCAAAGAACTCTGCCAACTTCGCCGTTTTGCGCCGCGAAAGCGTCTCTGAGCACTTCTTCGGATCCAAATACTTGTAACCAAGACCAAGAGTCTCAAGAGTCCTCTGAACGCCTTTGCCGAGGCTCGGCGCCACAAGCAAACCCCTCATCTTCCTGTTCGACTTAGACTTTATCGCTTCGATGTACCTTGCAAGCTGAAAAACCGCTTCCTTACCAGCCGTCTTCCGCTTGATTTCTACGACAACCAAATTCCCATCCTTATCTTCACCGTAAACATCAACGAAACCAGGCTCAACCTTCTTCTCATAGCTTATCGGCCTGAAACCCTCTTCCAAAAGATCAGGCCTCGCAAGAATAGCTCTTTGCATGTCCTCCTCGCTTGCATAGAGTGAAAAATCCCCCGAATCAGTGAGAGAAAGAGAACAAACGAGCTGGATCTCCTCAAAGAAAACTGTGACCGTTTCCACGGGCTTCTTTCTCAAAGCGCGAACCTCCAGCATCCCATCCTTGACTTGAACGTTGAAGACCACATCGCCACCCGGCATCCAGTTTACGGGTTCATAACCTACGGAACGATGAACAAGCAACGAGCCGTCTGCCTTAACAATGACGATGCGTTCTCCCGGCTCCAACTTCGACCTTGCCCTGCCAACATAGTGAACCCGACACAAACCAACCAAAAGCAGCGTTTTGCCATGCAGAATCGCGTCTCTGACTACTTTTTCAGCCTCTTCGATACGTGGATTCGTCAAAACTGTCAAAGGTTTCGAGTGCGGCACCTCCACCCCGTCCCAATAGCTTTAGAAGACATCTATCCTTCATAAGATTTCTGAAGGATCCGAATGAGCGGTTGGCTGAAGAAGCGCAGAGTACGGCACCGGTACGATCTAACGGCAGAAATGTACGATATGCGATATGCTGAGGAACAAGAAGACAAAATCCGAGCGGCAATGAGAAACATCAAGACAAAACAGCTTGGACTAGTTCTCGACGCAGGATGCGGAACCGGTATACTCTTCAGCCATGTCGCACAAAAAGCAGGAACTCTCGTCGGTCTGGACATCTCAAAGAAAACCCTTCTGCAAGCGAAACGACGCGCCTTCGATGAAAGACTAGACGCGCACCTCGTCCAAGCCGACGTGGACAACATGCCCTTCCGAGACAACGTCTACAATCATGTCTTTGCAATAACAGTCCTGCAAAATACGCCCGACAGAAACAAAACATTGAGGGAGATCAAACGCGTCGGCAAGAAAGACTCTGTCTTCATTGTCACCGGTCTAAAGAGAATTTTCACTAAGCCAGTATTCAAAGGAACCTTAACAAGAGCCGACATGAAAATTGAAGCGATTGAAAATAGCCATCTGAAGTGTTACGTCGCCGTGTGCACAAATTCACACAGTCCAGTTTCAGACATCTGCGATCCCGCAACTTGAGACACATTTTGTCAGTGCTGCCCGTCTCCATGCCCAAACTGGTTCAGGCTCAACTTACGAAATGAAATGTTCACATAGGATCTGAAGCCGAAAAAGGACAAATAGAAACAAGCGGGCGCTGATTTAGCGCG
>CAYNQC010000091.1:0-4879 GCA_964399235.1 uncultured Candidatus Bathyarchaeia archaeon
GTGCGGGCGACGTCGAATCCGAGTTTCTTGTACAGGGTTACTGCTTCTTGGTTGGTGACTCTGACTTCTAGGTAGCATTGTTTTGCGTTGTACTTTCGCATGCCCTCCATGGCTTGAATTACGAGAGTTTGTCCTATGCCTTTTCGTCTGTGTTCCGGTAGAACGGCAACGGAAACGATGTGCCCTTTCTTCACAAGACCGCTCAGACCTATGCTTGAAAGGCCTACTTCGACCCGGCACATGATGTAGCCAACGATTTTTTCTTCCACTTGAGCGGTGAGAAAGGTTTCAGGGTGGCGACGGAAAAGATCGACGAAAAAGATGTCTGTATAGTTTTCCGGGAGACATGTTTGATTGATCTGGGTGACGCTTGGCAGGTCGTTCATGGTGAATTTGCGTAGTTTGTAGGTGTCCTGCAATTCTTTTTTCCTCGTTCAGTGTCAGAGCCTAGACTTCGAGGTAGCTTAAACACTTTTCCCAAGTTGATGCTATTTCACGTATGGTTCGTCTATCCAGACTTTCGTTCCAGTTGTATCCAAGCCAACCCTTAATCCGACAGGAAGTGGAACGTTGGGGGTGTAGTGGCCGAAATCCATGTTTGCGATTATCGGAAAATCATATTCTCTAGCTGCGTCTAAGATCACTTTCTTGACTTCACCGGTCATGTCGCGGACTTTGCCTGGAGAGTCTGGCTCTTCACCTCGGATCTTGCCAATCAGCATGCCTCTGGTCTT
Source organism: uncultured Candidatus Bathyarchaeia archaeon (assembly GCA_964399235.1). Classification (GTDB taxonomy): domain Archaea; phylum Thermoproteota; class Bathyarchaeia; order Bathyarchaeales; family Bathycorpusculaceae; genus DASPPK01. The sequence continues at coordinate 735 of CAYNQC010000091.1, forward strand.
CTCAAACAGGCCAGTTTCCCTCAACTGGGTCAGGTCTTGGTCTATTTTGTCAAGCGGTTTTGCTGTGCATTCCCAGAAGAATACTATTGGTTCGTCAATTTCAGGGAAGTATGAAGTCGCGAGCAACGTCTGCAACGAGGGTATGTTTCCGCCAAAGAGTCTGGCCTGTGCTTTGCCTTCTCGCCAGACTTCCCATTTCGTGAATTTTGGCAACGGTCCAAGCGGAGATGTGTTCTTTGTAACTTTGAAGAAGAGACCCGTTTCATACAGAGCTTCGCTGCTCTTCATGTCTGCTCCGAAACCGAAGACTATGTCCGTCTGATGTAGGCAGCTGAGACCTGTCTTGGCCAGGAAGGCCGTGTGAAAGGTTGTGATGTCGCTCATGCCAGAAAATATTTTTGGATTACTCTTTATTGAGGCATAATCTAGATAGCGGAGAGTCTGAATCGCGACTTGCCCGCCCATGGCACATATTATGGCTTTCACTTCTCCGTCTACAAACATGTCGTTTATGTCTTCGGCTCTTTGAAGGCTAGTTCCTGCCATGTAATCCCATCGTGAAAGTTTCACTGTCTTGCCTTCTTTGACTTGGAAGCCAAAGGCTTTCAGATTTCGTATGCCCCGATCATACATCGTTTGAAAACGTTGAACTGGATGGGAAGGCGCAATTACGCCTATGGTGTCACCGTCATTAAGTTTGGGGGGTTTTAACACTTTCACCAGGCTGCTCCTCCTCCGCCAACACACGTATTTCTGGCAAAGTGTAGTTTCCATAGGGCATAGTCCATACTCTCGCGTTCTTTCCTGCAATATTGAACGCTTGATTCAGAGCATCGTTTACGGCTCTCGCAGTCTTCAGTTTGAAAACTGAAGTGGCATAATAGTCAGGCATGGATGAAACTAGGATTATCTGGGCCTTCTGCAGCGCTTTTAGATAATAGTACGCCTTCGATCCGCCGATGAGAAAGTTGTGCTTGATTTCTCGTTCTATGATCTTTAGGTCGCCGTATTTGACCATCCAGTCATAGAAATCTTGGTTCCCGTGACCATCCGGAAGTTCGGCGACGAGCACTATGATTCCGCCGCGTTTGACCACTTCCAAGGCGTTGTCAACGGCCTTGTAGGCTTGGAAAAGATTGAGATCTGCGGGGTTTCCACCCGGGCTGACTACGACGATGTCTGCGCGGCGGTCGACTTGAACGCGGTACATTTCGTCGACGAGTCTGACTCCTTCGTAGAACACGTGATCTAGGTCGCCTGCAAAAGCCTTAACAACGTCATGCTTGGTGTTGATGACGACGTTGAGTGCGAAATCTACTCGAACCATTTTGGCGGCTTCGACCATGTCTTCGTGGACTGGGTTCTCGTCGAGAATGCCGGTCTTTGAATGTGGATCAAGGAGTAGAGTGTGGTTGTGCTTAATTGTTTCTTCGCCGGAGATTCCGGGGACAATGCTTTTTCTTCCGCCGCCGTATCCGGCGAAATAGTGGAGGCATATGTCTCCTGTGAGAATGCGCACGTCTGCTTCCATGAAGGTGCGGTTCAGCAGGACTTTTGTGCCGAATTTGCGGGTTGTTCCTATGTCGACAAGGTCTTTGGCCTTGGAATCGTGGTTCGTAGTTTTTATGCGGTTAGGTATTGTTTCGCCTAGGAGTTTGAGGGCTTCGTCGTGAGTGACAGGTCGGTGTGCTCCGCATGCAAAAATGATCGTGATGTTTTCGTCTTTTGCTCCTGCAGCGTTGAGTTCGTCAAGAAGTAAAGGGACCATTAATTGACTTGGGGCTGGTCTTGTCACGTCGTCTACGACTATTGCCACTTTGCTTTCTGGTTTTACGATTTCGCCTAGTTTTTTTGAGCCTAGTGGTTCTTTGAGGGCTCTTTCTATTTCGGCTTGTGGGTCTTGTGCTCTGGGTTTCTCCTTGGGCTCTATGGAGCCTAGGAAATTTCGTGTTGGGACTCTGACGCAGACTTCTGATTTTCCGTAGGGTAGCCAAGCGTCGACCATTTGCCTTCACTTGAATAGTGAGACACTTGGCCAGAATTATTAAGTCTTGTCTAGTGCGGGCGTTTGATGGAGGAAGTGATTGGTGTGTTGTCGAGTTTTGATGTTGGAATAAGTTCTTAAGATGCAAGCGTGCTAATTATCAGAGGTTGAGGAATCAAGCATGTCGATAAGTAGAACTCCTTCGAAGAGTGAGATTTATTTTGTCTGGTTTAACAAGTACGCTGGAGTCACGATTAAGACGCCGTCTAAGACGATTGTTGTGGATCCGGTTGATGTTAAGCCTCGGGATTTCAAGACTATTGATGCGGTTTTGGTGTCTCATGAGCATTATGATCATTTGGATCAGCCTCTTCTGGCGGAGCTTCATAAGTTGACGCAGTGTATGGTGGTTGCGGACCCGACGTCTGCGAGGAGGTTGAAAAATGTGATTCCTCCTGACAAGCTGCATGAGGTTCAACCTGGTTCTGAAATGAAGATCGGTGAAGTTTCTGTGAAGGTTGAGAAGAGTAATCATCCGCCGGCGGCGACGCCTGTGAGCTTTGTTATCACGAGTGAGGATGGTGTGAAGGTGTTTCACACGGCGGACAGTCTGCCTTTTCCCGAGATGGTGGCGATTGGTGAGAGGGAGAAGTTGGATTTGGTTTTCTGCACGGTTGGGATCGCTCCTGGTGCGTCGCCTGAGGCGGCAGTGGATATTGCGAGGTTGACGAAGCCGAAGGTTGCTGCGCCTTATCATACGGGTTCGGTTGGGGATCAGAAGAGGTTTGCTGAGCTGCTTAAGAAGGAGTTGCCTAGGATTACGTGTTTGATTCCTGAGACGGGTAAGATTTATCAGGTTTCTAAGAAGGCGTGATGGGGTTGCCGTTGGAAAAGAAGAATGAGGGTTTGAAGATTGAGGTTGCTAAGGTTCTTGATCGTATTGGGGCTTTGAAGTTTGGTGCGTTTAAGCTGACGAGCGGGAAGATGAGTCCGTATTACATTGATCTTAGGATTGTTCCGAGTTTCCCTGATTCCTTTCAGAGAGTCTGCGATTGCTATGTTAGGTTCATCAAGAGTGAAGTTGGTTTAGATAATGTGGACAGGATTGCGGGGATTCCTGTTTCGGGGATTCCTTTTGCGTCTGTTGTGGCTTTGAGCCTGAGGAAGCCGTTTTTGTATGTTCGTGGTGGTGCTCGTCATCATGGCAGGGAGAGGCGGATAGAGGGGGTTATTGCTCCTGGGAACCGTGTTTTGCTGCTTGATGATTTGGTTACTACGGGGCTTTCTCTTGTAAAGGCTGCGAAGGCGATTGTGGCTGAGGGCGGGGTGGTTACTGATTGTGTTGTGCTGATTGATAGGCAGGAAGGTGGGAGGGAGAAGCTTGGGAAGAATGGTGTTTGTCTTCATGCGTTGTTGAGTATAACGGACATTGCGAGTGCGTTGCATGAGTTAGGGACGATTGATGAGGTTCAGTTGAAGACTATTTTGAGGCAGGTTAAGAAAGAATAAGTAGTATCAAAAAGTCGGGTACGTGGTTTATTCGTAGAATATTAGGGCTTGTTCTTCTAGGATCTTGTGGAGTTTATAAACTGCGTCAAAGACGTCTTGTTCTTTCTTGGCGCCGGTGCAGACGAGTTTGCCGCTTGCGAATAGTAGTATGACGACTTTGGGTTCGTCCATTCTGTATATTAGGCCTGGGAATTGTTCTGGTTCGTACATTGTTTTGCTGAGTGTGTATGCGGCTTTTTCGAGGTCTATCATGCCTCCGAGGCTTGCTGAGGCGACGATGTTTTGTATTTTTAGTTCGGGTTTGCTTATTATTATGATTCCGCCTTTTTTGAGTTCTTTTGTTACTTTCATTACTGCTCGGCGGGATTCTTTTTCGGATTTTGCGCCTGTGCAGACCATTTTTCCTGAGTTGAAGATGAGTGTGGCGGTTTTGGGTCTTTTGAGTCTGAAGACGAGGCCTGGGAATTGTTCGGGTCGGTATTCGACGCCTGGATAGCTTTTGACAACGGCGTTTAGGTCGACTTTTTGGTTGAGGGTGGCGGAGGCGACGACGTTTTCGATCTTTATTATGGCTTTGCTTTTGGGCATGGGTTTCACTTCTTATTGCTCATTTGCTTAAATACCCTTTATAAAGCCTTGCGTTTCGCGCTTG
>CAYNQC010000092.1:0-4864 GCA_964399235.1 uncultured Candidatus Bathyarchaeia archaeon
TCAGAGTTACACGGACGGCACTCACTTAATAAAAAGTTCTCTCGAGCGCCAAGGTAATAGGTGAAATCGCAGGAGCAATTACTTCCAGCCAGGAGATCAATGTCTCGTGTGATACGCAAGGGCGCGATAAAAACTGTAATTATGGATCACGCACTCCCCGAAGGAGTGCGTAACCCCGCTTCTTCCTTCCCCTAATGGCTTTTCACTATCAGTTCTACGCACATTATACGAGAAATTTGGGAATTTATTGGTTGTGAAGGAAGATTCTAGAACAATACTCTATCGAAGTTGGGGGGGGTTTAGAACTTGCTTCAGCTCAGAAGCATGCGTCTGTGGTCCTGGCAAGCGCTTTCTTGCATCTGTTATGTATCCAGAATGAGCCGTCATCAATGTCTGGGGGCGCGTTCTTCCTCTTTCCACCTGCATTCCTCGCATGAGGCATTCCACAGTCTCGATGTCAGTGAAGTTGTTCTCATTTAGTGCCTCGACAGTTTTGACAACTTGGTCTATCGTGGGGCTGAAGGAGACTATGGTTGCACTTGGTTTCAACGCCTTGTAAGCATGTGGAATTACCAGCCATGGAACCGCCAAATCCAGGATTACCGCGTCGACGTCTTCTTCATCGATTCCCATCGTTACATCTTTATTTTTCAGCAAGACGGCATCGATTAAGCCTGCTTTTTGGAGGTTTTTTTCAGCTGTTCTCTGAAATTCCTCTCTGATTTCATAGCTGTAGATTTTGCCGTCAGGCTTCACGTAGTGCGCCAACGCCGTTGTCATTGCGCCTGTTCCTGTTCCAGCCTCAACCACGCGGCTTCCGGGACCTATTCCGCTGAACATTACGATGAGCGAGATGTCTTTGGGGTACATTATCTGCGTTTGTCTTGCGCACTTCATGATGTAGTCTCGCAGTTGAGGTTTCAGGGCGACGAATTTGAAAGCTAAGCTGCTCTCGATAACTGACCCATATTCTTTTCCTATGAGGTCGTCGAGTTTTATGAAGCCTTTGTGAGTGTGAAAGCTTTTGCCTTGTTCCATTTTGATCAAGTAGGTTTTCCGTTGGCTGAGGCTTAGGAGGACGTAGTCTCCAATGTCTATCGTATGATCTGTCAACTTCTTTTCACTATGGCGTATATTTGAATGGGTGTTTTGATCGGTCTTTGTTTTCCAAGAGTTCGTCTATGTTCGGTCTGCCCTCGATTGCTTTGCGGATTCCATGTCGCATGGCCTTGTAGTTGTTGATGTAGACTCTCTGTCGATCGACTGCCGTCGGGTGAACAAAAACGTTTGCGATTATCAGGAGCTGTTCAATATCCGTTTTCGGAATTGTTCCGTCTGCAACACTGTCGACTACGGCCTTGGCTACTGCAGTCTGTGCGGGTCCATAGACCATGCTTGCCTGACGCATGCTCGTAATTGTGACCGTTGGCACGATAAGCGTTTCAGGTTTGACTGCCAGGTTTGGTTCCAGTATTGCCAAGAGCGGCTCGTGCCCAGCTGCCGGTGTCGCCTTGGCTTTCGCAAAGGCTTCGGCAACAGGTCCATCCTTACTGCCAATCAGCAGGTCGATGTGTGCGACTTCCGCGCCTTGGCCAGCTAAGGCCTCGCCTATGCGGATCTTGAACCCTTTTATGATCTCGGGCGTTATGTCAATTGCCATAAACCGTTCTTCCATAGGCTTTTCAGCTATTTCGAAGGTGATCGTTTTTGGCTTGATCTTCCCTATCTTTTCCAGGTCGAGGCGGAGTTCTTCTCGGGCTTCATAAGTGAGTTCGCCACCTACACTTAGAGGTTTTCTCACGGGACCTACTTTGATTTTCATCATGTTCAAGGCTTCTTTGACGCCTACCGCTCCGCTTCCGACTATGATTCTCGCTATTTTTTGAACTTTGTACTGCAATTCGCGTGCTTGCTGAACCTCGCCTTTCTTTATGTGATTGTAAAGTTGGATCCAAATGTCGGGAATTATGTTTGCACTTGCCAAGATGGCGCCTGAGCAGCCTGCGGCCAAGCCAGCGACAAGAACTTCGTCGTGTCCGCAGAGGACGTTTATCTTGTCTCTCACTTTTTCGAGAACTGCAAGAATGTATTTCAGTTGTCCGCTGCTGTCTTTTATGGCCACGATGTTTGGGAGTTGGGCTAGATCCTCAACCATTTGCCAAGGTAGCTCAAGACCGGTGCACTGAGGTATATTGTAGAGGATCACCGGGAGATCGACTTCGTTGGTTATTGTATAAAAATGTTCATAGATTCCTCGATCAGCCGGCTTCAAGTAGAATGGTGTGACTATCAGGGCGGCAGTTGCGCCTGCGTCCTTTGCGTATTTCGTCATCTCGACCGCCTCGTCGGTTCCGCTGGCTCCTGTTCCAGCTATGACTGGAACACGCCCTTTGACTTCGTCGACGACGATTTTGATCACACGTTTTCTTTCTTCTATCGTCAGGTTTGTGAATTCACCTGTCGTTCCGCAGGGAACGACGCCGTGAACACCCTGTTCCAAGCAGTGGTTAACCAGGGCACGAAGCCTTTCTTCGTCGACGGCTTTGCCGTCATCAGTAAAAGGTGTCACCAAAGCTGGAAAAATGCCTTCGGGTTTGAACATTGTTAGTCTCCACGGTTCTAGTGCCCCGTCGGTCTTATATTATTTGAGCTGTCGAAAAGGGCGAGGTAATGTTCGAAAATGCTTAAATCGACTGGGAACGAACAGATAGCCAAGTTGGAAGAGTGATCGTTATGGTCGAGTTGCGAAGCAAGTTAAAGATTCAGGAACAAAACCTTGAGGAAGTGAACAGGTTTCTGGGGGCAAAGAACAATCCTCTCGTTGACGCTTTGCTCAATATTGTTGACAAATATGGCGGTGTCGACGAGATCAACCGCAGGGCCATGGACGCCCGCAAGGTTGAAAATCTCATGGCAAGGCTTGAGAGGAAGAAATCTCCTTTCCTCAAGGACCTCGAATGGTTGATGAAGCAACGTGACAAGGATGAATTCATCAGCATCTCAGAGTATAGACGAAACGTGCTTGGAAAGAAGGCTGATTCAGCAGAGTTTGACGAGTCATTCGCCGTGACGCTGGAAATTAGCGCCTTCAACTTTTTCCCGTGGCTCATTGAGGAAGCGAAGAAAGCAATAAAGAATCAGGAATTGATGCCTGCACGTTACATTCGCGTTCGCTCTATGAAGGAGCAGGTTGAAGATGATGACGTATTAGCGTTTGCCGCGGCCATGCCCATCATCGGTGCATCTTACGTTCAGACTCTGGACACCAAAGGCACTCTGCCTGGACCTGACGGCAAACCGATTAACGTTCACTTGGGAGGCGCAGAAACCATCACGGGCTATTTTGGAGGCGTTGGAGTGCCGAACGAGTATTCTTTGAAGTGGGTTGATGAGTTTCTGCATTACTATACGGAATATGGCCTGCCTCAGGTTTTGAACACCAACTCCGGCACGGTGCTGCTCGGCTATTGGTTGCGCAAACTTGGAATAGATATCGAGTTCAAGATTTCAGTTTTCCTAGGTAACGACAACCCATATTCTATTTTGTGGACCCTGATGACCGCGAAGCTTTTCAGTCCCGAAGACGGTTCAACTCCGCTGATTGGCTTCAACCTTTCAAATTCTGTAAGTAACGACACGATCGAATTGGTTGCCTATATACGCAATGCCCTCGACTTTGAAAACGCAGTTCGCATAGAGCACCACATCACAGAGGCTTACAAGAGCATCGTCAGGCAGCCTTATGACCGAACAGTTGAACTGGTCAAACTTGCCGATCATGTCACGAACATTAGTGCCAAGCATGAAGGAGGAATTCCTGCGACGGAGATCAAAAGGGTCCATCCATCAGATATATTGGATTACTTCATGCCGAAAAAGGACATTGAAGCGAAAGGGTTGATGCCGATGCTCCTGCTCAACTACATGGATAAGCACGATGCGGTAAACAGAACAGCAGAGGCGTTAACAAGGAACGGTTTGAGCTTCGTCGCCGCGCAGAACTTGCACAAGAAATAGCACTTTGGCACTCAGTGAAGCCGCATTTGCTGGGCCTCACCAGATTTCTTTCGGTTTGCGCACCACAAGGTAGATTGTAGTTGCCACGAAGAACGCGGTTGTGACACCCAGGATTGTCGATAGACGTCGCGTGTTATCTAATTCTCCTAGGTTCCCTGTCAGGGATGTGTAGTTTGCCTGAAGCTCCCAGTATGTATTATTGAGTTGCTCGAAGTCGCCATTAAGATTGGTGTACATTTCGGTCAGTTGATTATAGCTTGTATTCAGAGTTTTCAATTGCGTTTGAAGGTTCTCCAGGAGAGTGTTTTCAATCTTTGTCAATGTGAAACCGGTAATGATGTCACGAAATGTCAGGTCCATGCCACCCAGCGTTGTGGAGTACGTGAGCCCAGCTTCACCGTAGAGCACCCCCCAAACTTGGCTCGGTATATCAACAGTCAAAGCATATTGCTTCGAAGCGTTATTCAGAGTGAAGTCGTTGTCGGTCACATTTCTTAACGACAGTTTGGTGGTTCCGTTTAGGAACCCAAAGAGTTGCAGGTTGAAATGGTCCACGTGAACATTAGTCTCACTGATCAGGTTCAACACGACTGTTGCGTTTCCTGTCGGTTGAGTCTGAGACGTGGCAAATACTTGAATCCTGATGCCAGGAATTTGAGAATCGAAATAGGTCGTCATTTCTTCGGCTCCTTGAACTTTGACCATTCCAACAATTGTCATTGTCGAGACAATGATACCTAACATCAAAATCAATTTCGAACCAATTCTCATCACATACACCGTCGAGAATGATTATTCGAGTCTTCACAAGGAGCGTTATTTAAAATTTTCTATCGCTCAAAGAAAA
>CAYNQC010000093.1:0-4802 GCA_964399235.1 uncultured Candidatus Bathyarchaeia archaeon
ATCAACCTGTGGGAGGACGCATGACGCGGGTACTGATTGTGGACCTGCTGCGCATGGCGCCGTGGCTGCTCATGGGGGCGGTCTTTTCCCTGTGGGGGGCGCTGGCGATGTGGATTGGCTACAGTCGGGGCCACAACCAGGGGCTCAGGGACCGCCCGCAGGAACAGAGACACGCGCTTGCCCAGGCCCGTTTCGACCTTGGAGTAGCCGAGGAGCGCCTGGACACCGAGCGCAAGGTATCCAAGCGCTTCGAGGTGGCGATGCAGCAACTTGCGGCCAACCGGGGCGAGAAGGTGGGGGGATGAAAACAGGACTCGTTCGGCGCCCGATGAAACCCTATGGCCTGTTGGCCGCGCTCAGCGTGGCGCTGTCCGCCGACTTGGGGACTACCATGCGGATGCTCTCGCGGTCCTGGGATATCAACGGCCGCGAGCGCTTCAACTTCGATCAGCGCAAGGCGCGTCGGCAGACCCTCAAGAACCGGCGCCGCGGCGGAAAGGGCTGAATAGGAGGAGGGCAAGATGCCGGCACATGTAGAGAAGCAAGGCAAGAAGTGGAGGGTAGTCGACCCCGATGGAGGGCTGGTGAAGAACAAAAAGGGGACACCCGTGGACGGCGGGGGATTCGATAGCAAGGACGCCGCCACGCGGCAGGCCCAGGCTATCAACATCAGCCTGCACGAACGGGGGAAAATCTGATTGCCCTGGGGAGGATGGATGATGCGTGGCTACGGCGCATCGCCCTGGCGGTAGCCGAAAGCCTTATGACACGGCGTGCGCCAAGGATTGGGTTGCCGGTGAACCTGCCGGATGGCGGGAAGACCACGGCGTACCTGTACGTGGATCAAGTGAATTGAAAGGAGAGGACATGGCAAAGGTGTGGCGAAACGTGGGGGCCTTGTGGACGAAAAAAGACAAGAGTGATCGGGAATACTACGCCGGGAATCTCGAACTGCAGAAGGGCGCCAAAATCCCGCTCACGGTCTGGTCCAACGACCGAAAACTACCGGGTAGCAACCAACCCGACTACAACATCCAGACATTGGTGGAGGCAGAAGATGTTCCAAAAACTGCTTAAGCGCTGTAACAATCTGCGGTTGGATATCGTTACGTTGCCGAATCGTATCGCATGGTGGTCGACTGATGCCCTGGAGAATGCCGCTCTCGCCGTACTTCGCTGGGCTCGTGCCCGCCAGATAGATCTTATGGGGGAAGGCGACGATTGAATCTCGTGTTCGTGCTCCCGGGAAACAATTTCACCGATGGTTTCCTGAGTTCCTGGAACAAGACCTTCCTGCATTTCGTGCAGAAGCCCGACTGCGAGGTGAATACGTGCCTGGCGGTTTCCTCCAACGTAACCTCGGTGCGCAATCTTGCCGTCGGAAGGCAGATTTTTCACGGGGTAAACTACGATTTCTGCATGTGGATCGACTCCGATACGATTTTCGAGCCGCAGGACGTGCAGCTCTTGCTCGACGCGGACAAGGACATTATCTCGGGATTGGTGCCCATCGACACCAAGGCGAATGTGGGCGTGGGTTGGTTCAAACCCGATGGCTTTCTAGGCTACCTGAACCAGCAAAACATCCCCGCAGACGTTCCCTTTGAAGTGGGTTTCGCGGGCTTCGCCTTTCTCCTGATCCGCCGCGGCGTGTTCGAGAAAATGGGGTATCCGCCCTTCACGATGCTTTCTGTGGACTGGGAGGGAAAGGCAATCGTGTACGGGGAGGATGTGCAGTGGTGCCTGCGCGCCAAGGAGCTGGGCTACGGCATTTGGGCCCATCCGAAGGTCATGCTCGGGCACCAGAAGATGATCGCGCTTTACTAGGGGGAGGGGCCATGGTACTGATTTGCTGGATCACCGACGAGGAACTGCGAGGCAGGACCCCGGCCCTGCGTGACTTCTACATCAACGAAGTGCTGGCAGCCGAGGGTTTCGATATGGAAATGAGGGATTGGATCTTGAGCGGACACTCCGAGAAGCGGGCGGCGAGGTGGTTCGCTCAGAAACGATATCAACACGAGGCCGTCGACACCCGCAAGATCGCCGGTCGCGTCAACCATCTTCAAGGGGAGGATGAACTATGAAAATCTTTTTGCTCTGCATGGCGAACGAAACCACCGTGGAAATCGTTCGCGGATACACCACGGAGGCGATGGCCCGCAAGGCCATGGCGGGGCACCCGAGTAGCGGCACCCTGCAGTGGGGCATCGTAGAACTCGAAATGCTGACGGCCGAGGAATTGAAAGAGGCCGAGAAGCTGGTCGAAATGACGGATGCCCACGTTGAGGACGACGGGACGCTGGGAGAACCGTTGGCGGCTGATGCGGGAGGTGCATCGTGAGCGAGATTCAGCAACCCGCTGCCCCGCCCACCTACGGCATTATGGTCAACGGCCAGCATTTCCGGGCCACCGGCCACAACACCACCGAAACCCTGTTTATCGTCCACGAAGCGAGCGGAGAACTGCACTTCTTCCCGCTGCACCGGCTGGTCAAGGTGGTTATCAGCGCCGAATACGTACAACTCCAACGGCTGGCGGCCCTCGCCAACGTGCCCAAAGTACCACCGAACAAACTGGTGGTGCCGCAGCGGTCACCCCTGATTGTTCCCTTCCCGGTTGCGGAGGAGGAGACCTCCCCGGAACCCGAGGACGCATGAAATACCAGCCCCGCACCGTACCCCCCAAGGGGAACGAAATACATCTTGTGGCGGTGGCCATCGACCTGAAGACGTTTCGAGAAGCCCAGGCACTCAGAAGGTTGGAGTACAAGAAATACTACAGCTTCGGGCATTTCGTGGGAGAACTGATCCGCGGGGCCGTTGAGGAAAATAGACTGGCGCAGAAGGAGCGAGACGGGGGCGTCCGCGAAGACCTGACCGAGTAGGGCAGGAGGGGGTAGCCCCAGGCCCCCCCCTGTCTACTTTTCCGCACTCCTTGACATTTCTCGGCAAATGCTGAATAAATCGGCAGCATGAGCTTCGCTTTCCTGGTTCTGCTGACCGCGACCTTTCTGGCGGGCGCCGTTGTAGGCGCATTTGCCACGTACATGGCAAATCGGTTGATTCTGCAGGGAAGTGCGGCCGGGAAACGGGTCAGGAAGCCTCGTCCTCCAAGGTGCTACGCAGTCGAGCCGACAAATCAAGAGGAAAAACTACTGCGACCTCGCAAACGCAAGCACCCTCCGATTGAGGACGAGGCTTCCGGGCTCGTGGAACCCGTAACGGGGGCCGACCTTGCCGTTTAAGCGCCCGGGGACACTGGCACAAAGAGCTGTCCATTCCGCCCGGGTAATCGAGGAGGCCCCCGAGCTCGCTCTCGTCCCTGCGGACGCCACCGAAGCCGAACGCGAACGCTGCCGCACTGATCTACTTTACTTCGCCCGGAAATACCTCGGCTACAACGACCTAGATGACACCGTTCACGGAGACATGGTGAAACGGCTCACCGAGTACCTGCAGGACTGCCGGAAGTGGTCCGCGCAACTCTCCCTGGCCGACAAGATCAAGGGTCTGGTGCAAAAAGAAGCGCGTTACCCGGGCCCCATCGTTTTTCTGATGCCCCGTGGGCATCTGAAGACCTCGGTACTGACCATCGCCTGGGTGATCCAGCAAGTTCTGATCAACCCCAACATCACGATCCGCGTCCTGAGCTACGGCTGGGGCCGTGCGGTGGAAATCTTGACCGAAATCAAGGACCACCTGACCAATCCGCAGCTCGTGACCCTGTTCCCGGAGATTCTGTGGGAATCTCCGAAGAAACAGGCCCCCAAATGGGGAGAAGATTCTATCACCGTAAAACGCACGAAGGTCGTAGCCGGCTACACCATCAAGGTCGACTCGATCATGGGCGGAATTACCGGCTCGCACTGCGATCTGATGGTGTTTGACGACATACACGACATCGAGAACACCGGCACCCCCGAACAAATCGCAAAAGTCATCCAGCGTTTCCGCAACTGCCGCTCGGTGCTCAAACCCAAGGGTCTGCGCATCATCGTCGGCACAATATGGACCCGGGACGACTTCTATAACTGGTGCGAGGATCAAGGTTTCCCGAATTACCGCAGGGTAGCCACCTACAATTCGCACGACGAGGAATGCGACTGCGACGATCCCGACGCGCACTCCTATTTCCCGGCCCTTTTCGATATCGAGGAGTTGCGTCAGATCAAACGCGAGAAGGGCCGGGCATTTTTCAGTTGCCAATACAACTTGAAAGCACTCGCGGATGAGGACCTCAAGTTCACCGAGGACATGATCCACTACTACGACGGCGAGGTGCCCTATGCGCACGTATGGATTCTCGTAGACCCCGCCCTCGGCCGCACCACGCATTCGGATGAATCGGTGATCTGCGTGGTGGGCAAACCACGGGATAGCCGAATGAAACTGCGCGTACTGCGGTCGAAGGGCCAGAAGGGGATCAAGACTCAGAAGTTCGTAGAAGAATTGATTGACGAGGCGGTGCTTCACCTCAAGTCTGGCGCCGAAGTCACCCTGGGCATCGAGGACGCCGCCCTACAATACGTGCTTCACGAATGGGTCGAAAAGGAGTTGCGCAAGCGCCAGGTACCGATCAAACCCGTGCCCCTGAAACACGGCAACCGCCCCAAACTCGAACGCATCAGTAAGTTACTCCCCTTGTTCGAGAACGAAATGATCGAACTTCACCGGCAACGTTGCGAAAAGTTGGTGCGCGAACTCCTGGACTATGGCGCGATCTCCTCCGACAACCATCCCGACGCCCTGGCCTACCTGGTGGATGTGATGGACTACGAGGTGGACGTGAGCGTGATTGA
>CAYNQC010000094.1:0-4489 GCA_964399235.1 uncultured Candidatus Bathyarchaeia archaeon
TTTTTAGGCAGTATTGCCGTCCGTCAGTGTGCTTTCAAGACTTCGAGCACGTTTAACACGGCGTTGATCCATCTCAAGTAAGCGTTCAGAGATGCGCGCAGTGCGACGGTGTCTCTGGTTTCGGCTGTCAGAACAATGAATTTGCCATGTTTTCTTAAGGTGATTCTTGCGCGTTGAGTTGAGGGGGTCTGTGTTTCAGGTTTCAGGGAAGTGAGGACGATTTGCGATTGCTCTTTTGATTCGAAACTTAACCGCAAGGTTGCGGTTGCTTTCACCTTTGTGGCTCCGAATTTTGTTCAGACCAATGAAAAGACACGTTTAAATCTATCAAAAAAGGGATGGAGTTTAGGCGGTTTCTTCTTCCTCTTCTGCCGTCTGCTTTTCTTCCGCTTTGACTGCTTCCTCTGTTGGTAGTCCTTTGGCTGAACGTTTGGCTATTACTCCGAGCTTTGTGACCGGCGTGTAGGCTCCGCCTGTGTATTTGAGACCGCATTTTCTGCATTTCCAAACGCCAACGCTTTCTCTTTTGACTCTTGGAAAGCCGCATTGGGGACACTTGTGCGGTTTCTTCATTTCAGCCATGACTTTGATGTAGCGTTTTCTGACGGAGGAGCCGTAGCGGGGTCCTAGACCTCGAGTCGGACCGACTTTCTTCATCTTCACCATTACGGTCTTCACCAGTTCAGTTTCTTCCGCAGTTCTTTGGCTTTGGTTTGGGCTATTTTTGCTGCTTCTATAACTTGTTGCGGCTCAAAATATCCTCTGCCGCCCTTCTGTATTGCGCATATGTTGTTGTCGTCGTCGAATGCGAACGAGATTCTTGCGTCCATTACCTCTTCCTCTTCTAGATTCGGGTCCACGACGAGCTTGTTTCCAATCTTGGCGGTCGTGACTGTTATGGGGTGTTTTTTCATTGGGAGCTGTTCGTAACCTGGTTTGATTTTCACTTCGCCTTCTTTGATTTCGTAGTTGGACATTTTGGTGTTGAGCAAAGCACTTACGGCGGCTAATGCCGCGGCGTCTATGAGGTTTCCGTCATGATTTAGCGCGTAGATGTCGACGAACACCACGAACACCTGTTTTCCTGGTTCGATAACCAGTTTGGAGGTGTCGATGCATTTTGACTCCCTGATTCCTCGGTCAACGATCCTTGCCAATTCTATTGAATCCTCGCCAGGTGGTCCTGGTTCGAAAGCCGGTGAAGCGATCGGTGTCAGTTCGGCATTGACTGTTAAGACGCCTTCGTTCGGGGTGTCTGGGAATGGTTTACCCATCTCTATCTTGACGCCGACTACTACCTCTGTTTTTCCGAGCAACACTCTTGCCGAGCCTTCGGCTCGTTCGATTATGCCTTGTTCGATCTTCATTTGCCGGTAGTCCGTCAGATCCCTGCCGTCAAGCCGCTTGCCTTCTTCGATCAACTGTGCGATCTGTTTCTGTTTCACACGGGTGACTACTGATACCATTATTCTTCAGCCTCCTCTTTGTTTTCTTCGCTCACGCTTACATACTTCGTCTTCAACGCCTCTTTTTGCATGGTGTAGATTTTCCTGCATCCTTCCAATGCTAGGTTGACGGCGCTTTCGAATTCTTCATGTGTCAATATTCCGTCCATCTGCAGCAGGGTTATGGCGTTCAGGTTGGGCATCAGCGCTACTGGGACGTCTGCTGCGCCTAGTTTGTCTTCGGTGTCCATGAGGTCAAGCACTATTGTATCGTCTACTTTGCCCGCTGCGCACGCAACGACCAAGTCTCTCATTGGAATACCCGAATCCGCCAGAGCTAGGGCTGCGGCTGTTATACTTGCACATCTTGTTCCCCCATCAGCCTGAAGCACTTCGACGAAAACGTCGACCATTGTTCGGGGATAATATTCCAAGAAGACGGCGGGTTCAAGAGACTCTTTTATCACTTTTGAAAGTTCAACTTCTCTTCTTGAAGGTGCAGGTGATTTGCGTTCTTGAACAGAGAACGGTGCCATGTGATAGCGGCATTTTAGAACTGCCCTGTCTTGGAGAGACAGATGTTTCGGGTGCACTTCTCTTGGGCCGTAGACGGCTGCCAGAATCTTGTTTTTTCCATGCTCAACATAGGCTGAACCGTCGGCATTTGGTATGACGCCTACTTCCAGTTTTACCGGTCTCAGTTCCTCTGGTTTTCTTCCGTCCAGTCTGAGGCCTTTTTTGTCAATTAACTTTTCAGGTTTATCGTTCATTTTTTGTTTTCCTCCTCTTTCGCTTTTTCTTCTTTAAGCATCTGGGTTACGCGGTCTGTGAGGCCGCTGGTGTGGGACTCCTGTTCTATCTTGAGGATGGCTCTCGTCGCCAACTCTTCATCTTCCAGGGTTTTTCCCGTTATCAAAACGACTCCGTTGAGCCCCAGAATGATGTTACATCCAGTTTCCTGTTTTATCATTGAGATCATTGAGCCTTTTCTTCCGATCACGCGCGGGATTTTTGTCGGGGTGATCTTGATTATTTGTCCGCGGGTGATCTTGCCTAATCCGGGCTCCGCAACAGTCAGCTGCGGATCATGTGTTCTGTCATAAGAGGCTACTTTGGCCACTACGAGGTCTCCTGCGTCAAGAACCTGGGGCAAATCGTCTTTCTGCGGTTTGAACGGTCTGCTAAGAACGTCTGATGCTCTTAAGAGAGCTATGTATGGCGAGTTTATGTCTACTGTCCAGCCGTTGAACCCGACTTCTATTATTGTTCCTATAATTATGTCTCCGGTTCTTGGAACGTAGAAGGCTTTCAGGGCCACTACGTCGATTTTTTTGGTTTCGTATTCGACTATGCCGACGCGTGCTGCATAGATTTTGCCTTTTTCAGAGAACGTGTTTTCTCCGGCGATGTATTCGCCTTCAGCGATTAAGTCTCCAGGAGTCACAAGTTGTCTTTTTTCTAGAAGTATTGGCATTTTCTTACACCTTTTCGTTCATAAAACATTTTTTTTTAAACTATCTTGGCTTCCCCGGTTCCCTTGGTTACTTCGCCAAGCTTGTCTAGGAACGGGGCGTAGGATCCTGCAGGCATTTCAAGAACGCCGTACCATGAACCGTCTGCGCGCCATTCTTCTCGTCTGATTGTTCCGAAGCCTTTGATAGAACCATAGGCCTTTGCTGAATAAGCCGCTGGTATCGAAACGCCTAATGATATTTGTTCCATTTTCAACGGCAGAATGATTCGTAAAGCTTTGATTATTTCCTTTGCCTGTTCTTCAACAGGTCTGAAAGGATCTATAGAATAGCGTATTTGTTCCATTGCGTTTTCTATTCGTGTCGGTGGATGTGGAAGGTTTGTTTTGGGGTCGACGCTTTGTCTTGCTATGAAGTCGATTATCTGTTTCCTTTTGTCTTCGGTCATTTTTCTCCGTTGTTCTGTAGTCAGTTGAAGTGTTCCCTGGGTCAGTATGGCTTCTGCTATTTTCAGTGCGTCTGTTGTTCCGAAGGCTTTGCGCAAGTTTTCTTCTGACGCTTTGGTGCCCTTGTTGGCGTCTGAAAAAATGGTTTCTGCTACCAAAACCTCGGTCATTCCCATGGTCTTGCCCATGCGGTAGTCTAGGGCTTTTTGCGGTTTGACAAGAACCTCAAAGTGTTCGTTGTCTTTTGTCATTCGTGCAACGGTGTACTTATCGCTCATCGAGGTGTCACTTGCCCACGCCGAGATCCTTCATTATGCCCTCGACTTTCTCGTCGCTTAGAATCTCCATTTTCTTTGTGTCTGTCGGAATTACTGCTATTTTGAGTCTCGGAGGCAGCTGTCTTGCTTCCAAGGCTTTGACTAGGCACTTGACGACAAGTTTTGTGCAGTCTTTGAGTCCTATTTCTTCTTTGTACTCTTCTTTGAGTATGTTGAACACCGTATCTCTTCCGGCGCCTTCTGTTCTGGCTTTGTATCCTCTGTAGGTTCCGCTCGGGTGGGTTCCGAAGACGCGGCTTCCTGACTTGTCTACTCCGGCGAAAATCATGGAGACTCCGAAGGGTCTCACACCCGCATGCTGCGTGTAAAGCTGTTTGACGTCACATATCCTCTTGGTAACGACTTCTGTGTCTATGGGTTCATCATACGTCAGTTTGTTTGACTGTGCATGAATCCTTGCTTGGTCTATGAGAATGCGCGCGTCTGAGCTTAAGCCTACTATGGCTGCGCCGACGTGATCATCTATTTTGAAGATTTTCCATGAGTATTCTGATTCTTCAAGGGGATCAATGGTTTCTTCTGCGCCAATAACAACTCCCCCTGGGCATCGTATAGCCAATATTGTGGCTCCGCGGTTAACCAGTTCCATTGCGTATTCAACTTGAAAAAGCCGACCATCTGGTGAGAAAACAGTAATCGCACGGTCATATGCACCTGGTGCTGCAAATACGGACATTCATTCATTCCTCACAGTGTATCCTAATCTTTTGCAGTCTCTCATACGACTACTTAACTAAAAACCTTTCCTATCCTTGACGTAGACTCTAGTATAACCATTTACATGTGCT
>CAYNQC010000095.1:0-4447 GCA_964399235.1 uncultured Candidatus Bathyarchaeia archaeon
TAAAATGCGCTGCAATCATGCAAATCGTCCATCAGCTCAAGCGTCTCCAGAACGTCACTCTCCTGCTCATCGGGCAAACCGATAATTAACGTAGCCAAAGGATACCAGTCAACATCGTTCATAATCCCAAAAGACTGGGTGGCGATCTCTTTCCAAGCTTCAGGAGCAAAAGGAAGCATCTTGCCAGCCATATATTTACGCATGAGCCTAACACTGCCAGTCTCTAAGCCCACCTCAGAAGTCACAATAGGCTTCGCACCGTGAAAATACCAGTTGCGTTCAATCAGAATCTCCGCAACTTCTTTCACCATTTTAGGATCTGCAACCACAGGAGCCAGAGAAGTATGAGACGGTTGGACCCCCGTTACGCCAGGGACCGAGGCGACTCTCTTCACCAATCTAACGATGGCTTCCCGGTTGGGCACAAAACGTGGGTCTTTCATGCCATAAAGGAAAAGGTCCTCCGTCACCAGCGTAACGCGCGAGCTGCCCTCTCTCGTGTTCACTGCTACCTCCTTTACTATTTTCTGCAGAGAAACCTCACGCCTCTTCTGCATAGTAGGCGTACAAAACTGGCAGTTACGACCGCAACCCCGGGAGACTTCCACACATCCATGAATCGCTGCATGGCGAATGAGCGGCACACGTTCGGTGTCAGCGCTATTCAGAGCACGAACCACCGGCGGAACCGGTTCGCCGTTCACCGCCTTTCTAAACACTTCATCGACAACTGTTTCCCCTTCTCCTATCACGACACAATCCACGCCATAGCCTTCGGCCACTTTCTTCCTTTCCAGCTGCCAAGACCCAAAACCCCCGACAACAACCACAGGCCTGTACCTTCTTATGCTTCTATGTTTCACGAGCTTTCTGAACTCGATTGCGTTCAGGGGCTCTCCGCCGCCCAAGATCGAGGAATAAGTCTTGCTGACATAGGCCATTCCCGTGGGGTCCATAGAAGAAATGCCCACGACCTTTGTGTTTGGACCGATAAAATCGTCAAAGTCTCTTGGGTGAACCACCGCTACGTCTGATTCGTCGAAACCGTTCTCTAGAAGCAAGGCTTCAACCTTTCTCAAACCATAAGGCGCCGTCCGGGCTCTCCCATCCTCACCACTCTGCCGAGCCGGAGGATACAGCGCTCTTCTCAGAAACCACAATGGCACAGGACCCTTGGCAAAACCGCCGGCAAAGGCGACAAAGGGATTATTGAGGAAATCGCTCATCTCTGTCGCGGAAGCCGTGAGAACAATTTTGACGCCTGAGTTGTGTGGCATGTTACTTTCCCTTAGGTCCTAAACCCTAACAATTTCGCAAATTCATACTAATAACCGTTCTCACCAAAAAGCATTCTTCCCTGTTCTCAACCGGAGGCAATTCAAACTAGCTTCTTCTGCCTAATGTCTGAAACAAAGTTGGAAACCCTGATTCCAACGAGTCTAATCTTCCGATCAGGCTTCAAATATGGTCGCATCAACTCTTGACCTGTCTTTGTGATATCCCGCAAACGGTCAGTAATGAAGGGCAAGGTCTTGCCGTGCATGTGAGTCTCAAAATTCTCGTATCGAACCCGGATCGTCACCGTTTTGAAGCAGAGCCGCTGCCTCAGAATCTCGTTGTAAACATTTTCAGCCAAATCATCCAGCGTCTTTAAGATGAAAATAGTATCTGTCGTGTCTTCCTGAAAAGTGATGTCCCGCCCGATTGATTTTACTTCCCCTTTTTCTTCAACTTCACTTCTGTCCACACCGTGAGCCATCAAATAGAGCTGAGTGCCCGCTACGCCGAATTTCTCGGATAAAATCGCGGTGTCACAATCTGCAAGTTCACCAATGGTTCCAACGCCCATGTTTTCAAGTACATGTTCGGTCTTTCGCCCAACCCATGGTAACTTTCGCACGGGGAGAGGAGCAAGAAACGTTTCAGCTTCATCCTCTTTCACGATGGTTAATCCATTGGGTTTCTGGATGTCGCTCGCGATTTTGGCAATCGTCTTGTTGGGTCCGATACCGATAGAACAGGTCAACTCTTCTCGCTGAAGGATCTCTTTCTTCAGCTTCAGTGCCAAAGTTTCAGCTTCTGCATAGTCTTTGACCTTGCTAGTTACGTCAAGAAACGCTTCATCAATTCCCCATTGTTCGAACTTGCCTGCATATTCACGTAAGATGTTCATTATTTCATTCGAGACCCTCTCATATAATTCCATGTTAATTGGCAGGAATATGCCCTGAGGACAGAGTTTCCAAGCTCTAGAAATGGGCATAGCCGAGCGGACTCCGAATTTTCTGGCCTCGTAGTTGCTGGTACTTACGACTCCTCTGCCCTTTCCTTCCTTTGGGTCTGCGCCGACAATGACAGGCTTGCCTTTGAGTTCAGGTCGGAGTCGTTCTTCAACAGCCGTGTAGAAATGATCCATGTCAACGTGGAGGATTATTCTTTTCTTTTCATTCATGGCGGATCATTTGGCGTTTATTTCAAGTAAAGATTAGCGGTTCATAACCCTTTTTATGTCATCTACCAGATAAGTGACGAATATTCGGAGGCTGTTTATTGAAGGATAAGGGTATAACAGTCGAATCAGCCAAACAGATTGCAGTTGAATTTCTCAAGCAAAGGAAGAGTACCGACAGGGTGGATGTTTCTACAGTTGAACAGAACAAGGATATCTGGGTGATTCGAGGCACGTGTCCGATTGACTTAGAAGGACATCCGTGGGCCGAAAGGTTCGAGGTCATCGTGGACACTAAAGGAAGAGTTAAATCGATAAATTTCGCCCTTTTGTAGTAAACCTGTCGAATGGTGTGAAGCCCCTTCGCCGCTCATTTGCTCGGGGGAAAGTTGTATCTAACAGCTGACACTAGTTACTGTAGGGAAGCAAATCAGTGTTTGAAACGATTCTGGTTCCACTGGACGGTTCAGAACACTCGCGGAGAGCTTTGGAGACGGCGATCGAGATAGCCAAAAAGTTCAGCAGTCAGATAGTGCTTCTTCACGTTTACTCTGTCACGGTCACTCCTGTGATTGTTCCTGAGCCGACCACTGTTACGCCTGCTGGAGTTCCAGTAGCGACCTCTGCGGAAGTTGCCAAGATGGTTGATGCCGCACGTGATGTTGGCAGGGAAATTTTGGCGGAAGGAAAGCGAAGTGTCGAGGCCGGAGGGCTTGAAGTTGAGACGGTGTTGAGGGAAGGTAATAGTGCGCAGGAGATTGTTAAATTGGCGAGGGAGGGGCAGTTCAGTCTGGTAGTTGTAGGTGCAAAAGGCATACACAGGATAAGGGAGATTCTGATGGGCAGCGTAAGTGAAGGCGTTGCAAAAAATGCGCCCTGTCCTGTTCTTGTTGTTAAGTAGAGGTATTTTCGCCAATATAGTGCGAGATGGTTTGTTCTTCGTGCCTGGCAGACGATTGAGGGCATAGAAAATTATTTGTTCTTAGTCTGCCAAAGAGTGAAGTTCTGAGTGTGAATTTTGTTGCAGCGAAAAGAAATCCTCAGAGAACCAGTGGAGCATATTAGGATCAAGGGGAAACTGACTGTGGACGAGCTTGTTCGGCAGTTTGGAAATTCAGGTTCGTTTGGGGCTGGAAGAGTTGCGACTGCCTGTAACATTTACGAGCGCATGGTGCGTGAAGACGATTGCACTGTGTTTTTGGCTCTTGCAGGCGCGATGATCCCGGCGGGACTGCGCCAGCTTGTTTCGGACCTGTTGCGTGAGAACCTTATCGACGTATTGGTAACAACGGGCGCAAATATGGTTCATGATGCGATAGAGGCCTTGGGCGGTCGTCACTACAAAGGACATTGGACCGTCGATGACTACATGCTATACAAGTATCATACTTACCGGATATACGATGTCTTTGTCCCGGAGGAAGATTTCATCAAGCTTGATATGGAACTCGTTAGACTCTATGATCAGATAGCTGACGAGAACAAAGGGAAGACTCTGTCTTCGAGAGATTTTGCTTGGGAGCTTGGTCGGCGGCTTAAAGATCCTGATTCAATCTTACGTGCTGCTTACGAATCGAAGGCTCCCATCTTCATTCCGGCAGTGCGCGATTCAGAGTTTGGCTATATCTACAATTTGCATGCGAGTCGGAGGCAGTTTAAGAATACGTTGGTTGTTGACGCCTTCAAAGATGTGCCTGAGATAATCAGTATTTGCCGTGGCAGTTCGAAGAATGGAATGATCGTTATCGGCGGTGGAGTTCCGAGGAACACGATTCAGTCTGCAGCCTTGGCAACGAAGTCAGGAATTGACTATGCCGTTGTCATAACGATGGATCGTCCGGAGACAGGTGGGCTTTCCGGGTCGACGCTTGAGGAAACGGTGAGTTGGGGGAAGCTGAAGGGTCAGGCAGATAAGACGATGGTCATAGGTGATGCCACGATTGTTTTTCCGATCATGGTGGCTTCGGTCAAGGAGCGGCTTGGCAGAGCTTTCAGGCG
>CAYNQC010000096.1:0-4256 GCA_964399235.1 uncultured Candidatus Bathyarchaeia archaeon
TCCGAAAGAGATCATTTCAACGTTAACGCTTCGGTCCGCAACCGCTGTGAAACACTGCGCGGCAATGCCCTTGCGACGGAGAAGACCCTCGCCTACAATGCCCACAAGCGCCACGTCCTAGACTATTTTTTCTACCCTTTAGAGAACCGCCACCGATCTTGATCACTTTCATTCTGTTTCCTCCACAATGGGTTTCGTCCCGCAAATATCCTACCAAGGGTCAAGGATGAAATCCAGAGAAGCTTTTGACGCATCGATTAGGAGACGGCTATGCAGGACGCGAATGTCCGCACGCGCACGAGCAAAACAGGCGAAGGGGAACCCGGTACCTCATCAATCGGCTCTGCAAGGCCGAAGTTGATGGACCGACTGCGCGAAGCTCTTCGCTCCCGCCACTACAGTCGACGCACTGAGCAGACCTATTGCCTTCGCCACCCATCAATGATCTATACCCATGTTTTGAACAAAGGAGGACATGGCGTCAGAAGCCCCGTAGATGGGCTATAGGCTGTCTTATACAGTATAAACCGGAACGGCATATGGGCGAATAATCGGCAATGGTTTGAGATAATTGAGCTTTTAGTGTAGATTAAGAAAAAGCTGTAACTTCTTATGCAGAAAGAAGCATTCTGTGTTTGCGGTATTATACAGACTGCATAATCCCTGTTCGGAATTCGGAAAGAATGAAATGATCGCAATGCGAAAAGTAATTGAGATGCGTGTCTGTTTCCAGAACAGGCTCAAGAATTCAATCATCCTCATCAACACGACACATGTCGAAGAAGCGCGACGCATTGCACGAATTTGGGGAGAACGAGCGGAAGGCGAAAAGGTCACACGCACGATCTGCTGTGGAGAAGTCGCCCCTTACGATGCGGAAACGATAAGTGCGGATCGCGGCGGTCGCGGCGGGTCGGACCGAGGCTCGCCGCGGCGGGTCGGACCAAGGCATCTTCCTGAAATCCTGAAATATTGATGCAAGTAACACCCTGTTTTGATGCTTAGAATGATGTTTTTGCCCTCAAAATGGGGATTCTAAGAACGGGGTATCCGATTAGCTGCATTTGGAGCGCTACCCTACAGGGGCATTTTGGCGCATGAAACTGGAACTGTGTGCCCCAAGATCACCCAGTTTGTGGATGATAACTTTTGCGCATGAACAACGTAGCTTGGTGCGACGAGACCCGGGACCCGGCCCGGAGCTCGGCTACCTGAAACCGGTGCTGTGCGGTCGGAAATTGATAAAAAGGACAAAGGATGATTCGATTCTTCTTTCGGCGGCCAAAGTTTCCGGTCATATGTGACGTCAAAGGAGTGCTTGTTGGTGCTGAGACTTCGAGGAAACTGTACGAGCAGCTCAATACAATGGAGCTACCAATGGGAGAACAAATACCGCTCATAGACGCAACCGCCGAAGGCTGGGTTGTGGATATCGAACACATGATTGTATCTCCCCTTACCTTTAAGAAGCACTGGACAAAGAAGGAAGTCATTGAATTGTTCAACAAGAGCAAGACAGCACGGCAGGCAGGCGTGGAATATCCAGCAACGTCATTGTCGTCTAAGCGATTCGACCGAATCTTAGGGGAGATTGTAAAACAGATTCGGTATGCGGATAGACGGTCAAAGATGGATCGGAAACCCCGTTCCGCTGGTTTGCCGCCCACTTAATCACAGTGTTCCCCAAGTAACAGGATGAAACTATGTCGTTTGTACAAGAATCAACAGGATACGAAAAGACAATCTTGTCCGACCTTCAAGGCGCCTGGACTTTGCTAAGGACTTCCGTGGTTGATGCGGCGGGTTTTGAAGGCTGGGATCGCGCCATATTTCATATTGATGAAGCGATGAGTTGGGAAATTGTTCGAAACTTGAGACGAATGCCCACACTTCTTCTAATCATCAGAAATATATGTAAACAGGGGACAGCGCCGGATGAGGTATTGGAGAACATTCGAGAGCTTGATGAAATACTGAAGGAAGTACTTTCTGAATTCGTCAATTGACTGAATTGGACCCAATCGGCGCTGCCGGTGCGGGTCGGACCAAGGGAAGGGATGGTATTCAGTGGGAAACAGTTCTAAGAATGAACTCCTAGGCCGAGGGGAAGGATGGGTTTGGGCATTTTGGGACATGAGAATCAAGGTTTAAGGCTCGAAGACATCTACATCCTTGTAGCTTGGTCCGACCTAACACGAATTCTCATTTACCTGCGGCAAAACATCGTGGGGGTACTCTTTGGTTTATGAGAGACGCGTCAATCAATTGCAGGAAGTTCTGCGAGGCCGTGGATTAGCAGGAGCTATTCTCTTCCAGTCCCGTGACATTTTTTACTACACCGGCACTGCTCAGCCTTCTTACTTCGTAGTGTTACCAAATAATCACATGCTATTTGTGCGAAAGGGATATGAGTTCGCACGCCGTGAGTGCGGCCTGGAAGCTGAGCGGATCGTGTCGGAGACCAATATTGAGGCGATCTGTCAACAAATGTTCCCGGGCGATGGAGCCCGAGAAAAGGTGGGTACTGAACTAGACGTGCTTACTGTCCTTCAATCACGCCGGCTGAGTCGAGCTTTGGGCGAGCGGGAATTGGTGGACGTCTCCGGTGACATACTGAACCAGCGTATGATCAAAGATCCGAAAGAAATAGAGAGCATTAAAAAGGCCTGTTGTGCGTTACATGCGGGCCATATGGCAACAGTCTCCTGTCTGAGAGCAGGCATGAGTGAGTTGGAACTGGCTGCAAATGTGGAAAATGCTCAGCGCCTTGCCGGACATGAGGGCATTTTCTTTATGCGGTTTCCAGACTTTGTAATGGGCCGGGGTCCGCTGGCTTCGGGGCCAAACCTTCGCCAGAAAAGCGGGACGGTGTACACGATCACGGGCATTGGGCTCAGCAGCGCAGTTCCGGCTGGCCCATCCCATCGCATTATGGAGCCGGGGGATCTGGTACTTGTAGATATACCGGCTTGCGTGGACGGTTACCATGCTGACCAGAGCCGTATGTATGCAGTCGGCCAAATCCCGGAAGGAGCCTTGGACCTCTTTTGCCGTCTTCGAAAAGTATCTGATTTTCTGATCAATAGCCTGTCCCCGCGTATGACAACCGGTGACGCTTTCGCGCTGGCCGAAGGTCGGGCAATGGAACTGGAGCTTGGGCAGGCTTTTATGGGTTTTGAATCCCAGGCAAACGCCTATTTCGTTGGACATGGAATCGGCTTGGAATTGAATGAACCTCCTCTCCTTGTTCGGCAGGGAAATGTTCTGATAGAGTCGGGAATGGTATTGGCAATCGAAATGCACATGATGGTGCCAGGTGGCCTGACAGTTAAACTCGAAGATACTGTGCATCTTACGCAGGAGGGTGTTCAGGTGCTGACCACGAGTCCTCGATAGCTTACCTTAGTCAGTTGAAGCGAGTCAAACCCACGGTTTACCAAAAAAAATATCTGGCTGGCTGGGGATGCGGCAGGAAGCGCGCCGCACCCCCAGCCAGCCCGTTCGGCCTAAGAGCATTGACATGATCTATCTTCAGCGCTACGGCGAGAGTGCGAACAATTTAACCAAGATCTTCACTTGTAGGAGACTTGATCCAGGGCTTACACAACTGGGTCGAAGGCAGATACAGAATCTAATCCCTTATTACAGTGCGAAAGGCATCAACCAGATATTTTCCAGTCCTTCAAAACGCGCCTTTGAGTCTGCTGGGATACTCTCTAGCGGGCTGGGGGTCGAATTTCGCACTGACAATTGCCTGCTGGAGGTTGACGTGGGGATACTGGAAGGTGAGAGCGAACAAGATCATGAATTGCTTGCCCAGTTCCACGCGGTTATGGACAATTGGTAAGTCGAGCACAAGAACACACGATTTCTGGGTGGGGAGTCATTCGAGGAAGTTCAGAGCCGGCTCAGGACTGCCCAATCACTCATGTCTCTCGGGCAGACAGTCGTTGTTGGCCACTGTGCCCTGTTTGCGGTTTTTCTGGGAACAAGAGGCGGAGCCTTCGCTAACGTCGAGGATCTCTTTTTGTCTCGGGGTGGAATGGCAACGTATGACCAACAAGCCAGAACCTGGAGAATCGAAACCGTAGTCGAACCACCGCTCCGAGCCGACGCTTAACGCGCGGCTTAAGCGGGTTGTTGTTGGCCCATCGAGCGAGTAGCTTGGTCCGACCCGGCCCGCCGGCTTTCGCCGCTTATGAACTCAGAAGGTTAAAGTTTACAGATGAAAGGTAATTCCACTTTTGCTGAACGCG
>CAYNQC010000097.1:0-4250 GCA_964399235.1 uncultured Candidatus Bathyarchaeia archaeon
CCTAGCGTACCTCGGTATTGTAGTTGGGTCTTTCTGGAGCCCGTCGTCATACCTGCCTAGACTACGACCCCACACGCGCTAGAAAGACATGACACACTCCAAATATATGTATTATTGCGCACCAGAAAAACAATGCAAACCAAACGCACAGCAAAAACCCGCCGCAAAGGAGCGATAAGCTTATCAGCACAAAGTCGCCGTGTAGTCTGGGGTTCGCCGGCCATAGGGCGCGGGTCCCACCTGATCCCATACCGAACTCAGAAGTTAAACCGCGTTCCGTTTCCGGCTGTACTGTGGTCTTCGGCCATGTGAACCCGGGAAAGCTGGTAACCCCACTCCAACTCAACACATTCGACCCCCGCATTTGGAGGAAAATTACCCAAAACTTATAACTACCCGTCTATAGTGTGTTCCGAAAGGTGAGTTTGTGACCATAACCGCGGCAATATCACAGTTACAAAACAACATAAGCCAAGGACCCCTTGGTGACAGCAGCATAAGCTGGATCCTCAACGTCCTCTTCTACGTCATATTCGTCGTATTCATCTTCTACGGACAAAGAATCCAGACCTACATAATGATCAGAGAAGTGGAAAGCTCACTGTACAAACTAAAATACCTGAAAGAAGAAGGACGCAAAATCGCCATAGAAACAATAAAAGAAATCGGTAAACCACAAACCGACCCCACCAGCCGCGTTGACAGGTTCGTGGAATACTTCACAATAGCCCCACAGAGCCTTGACCCCGCAGGCATAGTCTGGAAACTCGAACACATACTAGACATAAGAGACGCACGATTCAAAGACGAAGTCAAACTGATGGCCCCCTCAGCAGACGAAACCCAAGCAAACAATCTGGAAAACACCCTTGAAGCCGCAATGGCCCTCAACTTCATCTACAAAGTCATAAGACACTTCTATCTGCTGGGCAAGAAAACCCTCAGCCTCTATATCATAATGCAAATACAAATGATCCTACCCCTAATCATGAAGGAAGCAGAAGCCTACGCCAGCGCACTCAAAGCATTCGCCTACGGCCAACCAATAGGCGACGGCGCAGGCGCACTCGTAGCAGCCAAACTCATGCACGGCTACGAAACCGCAAAAATAGAAAAGGACTGTGTGGTGGCAACTGTTCCATTCGAAGGACGCGCAGCCTTCGTAATCAAAGCCGAAGGACCCGGAGGAAACGTAGGCAAACCCGGCGACGCAATAAAAGAAGTCGTCGACCGAAACAAAGGAAAGATCGCAATGATAGTCATGATCGACGCCGCCCTCAAACTCGAAGGCGAAGACCTGGGCGAAGTAGCAGAAGGCGTCGGCGCAGCCATAGGCGGACCAGGCGTCGACCAATTCAAAATTGAAGAAGCACTCCTGAAATATCACATACCCATAAACGCCCTCGTAGTAAAAGAGGACGTGGGCGACGCTGTCTCACCCCTGCGAAAAGAAATCTTCGACTCGATCGACAGCGTAATTGAAAGGATAAAACAAGTTGTCCAAGAGAGAACAAAAGAAGGCGACAAAATAATAATAGCCGGCATAGGCAACACAATCGGAATCGGACAATAGGAGACAAACAAAATGAGCGAAACTAGAGCAACAGCCCCAACAACCAGAATCTCAACATTCATACTGCTTGTAGTATTCGCAACACTGGCATTATCTTTCGCAGCACTCATATTCGCAGCTAACATACTTGATCAGAATGCAGAGGCAGCATGGATGCTCTTTCTGCTCGGTTTCCTAGGAGTCGCAGTATCCACTTACGTCTTATTCCAAACACGAAGACGCCTCTCAAAACTAAGAATCGTCGTGCCCCCTGTAACCACAACAATCGAATGCAAGAAATGTGGCTTCAAAAACGTCAGAGAATTCCAAAGAGGAGACTACATCTTCAAAGAAGGCGACAACTGCCAGAAATGCAACGAAAAAATGCTCATAACAGCAATCTACAGAGAAGTCAAAGACAAAGAAAAACAGAAAGCCTCAGTCTAAGTCAACACAACACAACCATCTTCAACAATTAAAACTGTATGCTCCGCCTGAGCGACCATTTTCCCGCTTGCCTCAACAAAAATCGGATACTGCATCAACGACTTGGACCTCAACAATTCGCGAAACGCCTCTCTATGATGCTCCAGCGGTACAGCATTCTGCAACCAACGTTCAGCAAAAGGCAGCGTCTTGAAGTTCTCTTCAACATATTTCAAAAGCTTCTTTGCATGCAGATTTGCCGTCGATCTCGACTTGAGAAAACGGAAAATCGTAACTTTCTCCCCATTTTCAACGCGTCCGGCAGCCTTCGGCAAAGTCACGAACGGTTCAATCGCATATACGCCGCCCAGCTTGATCTTAGAAAAAGAAAGCTGTGAAACATTCGGCAGAGATGTGCCTGTGTGAACAACATAACGACCAACCTGATGACCAGTAAGATTTGAAATAGGCTTGAACCCCCGCGACTTAATGGTAGTCTCTACGATCGACCCAAGTTTCGAAGTAGACATCTCTGGCCCTATATTCTCCACTGCAACCTTCAAAGCGCGTTCGGCAGCGTCGACAAGCCCATCGTATTCAGGGTTGAAACAGACCGTAACAGCCGTGTCAGTAAGGTAACCGTCGACATGAGCACCAATGTCAACCTTGACCACGGAATTCTCAGGTATCCTTGTCTCATCATCAGGCGGCGACGTGTAATGCGCAGCCACCTCATTGACTGAAACATTGCAGGGAAAAGCCGGCGTTGCACCTTTTTTCCTTATCAACGTCTCCGCTTTCTCACAGATCTCTATTATCGGCATATTTTCGCGTACAAAGCTTTTCATCTCTTCACGCGTCTCACGCAGAATTTTGCCTGACAACCGGAGTTTTTCGTAAGCCTCTTTGTCTGTTTCAGTCATAAATGCCCCACTTCACTCTGAACTGCAACATGAAAATACGCGTCTATCAACACTTAAAGCTTGGCGCACTTACACAGAAGCCGGTAGCATGTTTGCAGCACGAGGGTTTAGCTATTCATCTCTTGATGTGGAACTTGTCCACAATGTTTCTCGCCTTTTCACGCTTTTTCTGATGTTCAGCGAGAAACTTGTTGACTCTTTCGGCCAGCTCTTTCTTGCAGTCTCCACAAAGCGTTTCGCCAGCTTTACATTGTTTTTCTCTATCGGCGAGTTTCTTATCATCCTGCTCGAAGAGGTAAAGGAAGTATTGGAATATCGTGCATATGTTTGGATTGGCCCCTTCCTTTCTTTGCTCCGCCACCGTTCCTTTTCCGCCTGTAAAAGCCCTCCAGATTTTCTGTTTCACAAGTTCAGGCGGGTCCGTGGTGAATATGGCTGTTTCAGGTTCAGAAGCATTCATTTTTCCTCCGACTCCTAGACCCGGGAGGAAACGATTGTGAATCTGTGCCGGTTTATGGTACCCAAGTTTCTGGGCTATGTCACGTGTGATCCTCCAGTAGGGATCCTGATCAATGGCTGCAGGTATTAGAGCAGGAACGTTTTCGCCCGTTAGTTTCTTGTGTATGAAACACGGTGCTGCTTGAACGGCTGGGTAGAATATCCAGCCCAAGTTTGTGCTGTCTTGGAACCCGAAGGTGGCTCTTGCAGTGGAATATGTTATGCGTTTGGCGACCTCCAATGCGATGTCATATAGTAAGTCTATGTCTTCAACATCGTAAATAATGAAGGTGTTTGATGGTTTGAAACCCAGCGCAATGAGGTCTAAGGCGTTTTCATGAGCTAGTTTCGTGGTTTCAGGCAATGCGCGTTCGTCATCGATCACAAACTTTTCGTCATCGGTCATCTGGAAGTAGAACCTTGTGTTAAAAGCATCTTGCAGGTATTTCGTGAACATCCATGGAACGAGATGTCCGATGTGAACTGGTCCCGACGGACCTCGACCCGTGTAGAGAACAAACTTGGTTTCTTTGTCGTATAGGTCAAGGACAGCATCCAAGTCTCGGTGGGAAAAGAAAAGCTTTCTTCGAAGCTGCAGGTGCATGTCGCCTGTGTACTTGCCCAGTCTCTGTATGAGTTCGTCTGTCAGATGTTGGGTTCCGAACTCGCGTATTAGGCGTTCATAGTCAACCTTGCCCTTTACTTCCCAAGGAGTAACGATCATTTCGTTCTTGTCTTCATCAGTCAATTTTGTTGCCGCCTGACCGCTTCAGCTTTCTATACAATCTCAAGAAAACATATTAAGTCTTGTGCGAGTCATGATTGCCCAAGTTTTTCAGGCAAATTTGAGG
>CAYNQC010000098.1:0-4211 GCA_964399235.1 uncultured Candidatus Bathyarchaeia archaeon
GTCAGAGCGAGGTTTGGAGGTGGCAGCGTTGTTCTACAGCCTGCTTGGCTCAGCGAAGCTCGCGGGCGTCGAGCCGAAGGCCTATCTCCGCGCCATGGCTTACGCCGCCATCCGCGGCGAGGAGCTGCTCTTGCCGCATGAGTACGTCAGCCAACTCCCCGAGAAGACGACCGGATACCCGAAGGGCTTGGTCAAGACGGGTCAGGCCGAGTAGGATGGTTGGCGAGTTCGTACAATACGCGACGCTCGAGTGGGTCGACTGGTGCAACAACAGGAGACTGCTCGAGCCGATCGGATGGACAACCCCAGTGGAGTATGAGAATGCCTACTACCTAGATCACGCAGCGTCTGAGGAGGCGGCGTGACTCAACCAACCGAGGCTCTGGAGAACCCGGGGCGGTTCAGCCCGTCACAAGACAGCAAGACGTACAAAGCCAAGAGAAAGGAGAGACCATGACCAGGAACCTGAAAAGAAGCCTCTTGACCATGACCGTTGCTCTTGCCGCTAGTTGGGCGGTCGGCACGAGCAGCTGCGCTGCCCCATCAAAGGAGGGGAAACCCGCTGCCACGGGCCACGCAGGTACGGCCACGCCCGACAGGAAGGGCGGACACTACAAGATCCACGACTGGTGGCCGGAGATGCTCGATTTGCGGATCCTGTACCAGAACAACCCCAAGTCCAATCCGATGGGCGAGGGATTCAACTATGCGCACGAGTTCTCCAAGCTGGATCTGAAGGCGGTCAAGAAGGATATCGAGAAGGTACTGACTACGTCTCAGGACTGGTGGCCTGCGGATTGGGGGCACTATGGTGGCTTGATGATTCGGTTGGCCTGGCACAGCGCCGGAACCTACCGGATCAGCGATGGTCGCGGTGGCTCAGCATCAGGTACGATCCGATTCCCACCGCTGAGCAGTTGGCCTGACAATGCCAACCTCGACAAGGCGCGCCGCCTGCTGTGGCCCATCAAAAAGAAATACGGCCGCAGCCTTTCCTGGGCCGACCTGATGATTCTCGCCGGCAACGTGGCCTTCGAATCGATGGGCTTCAAGACCTTTGGGTTTGGGGGTGGTCGTGAGGACGTCTACGAACCTGATGATTTCTATTGGGGCTCCGAAACCGAGTGGCTGGGGGACAAGCGTTTTGAAGGCAAGGAGATGGTCGACAAGACGGTCGGCTCCACCCAAATGGGTCTGATCTATGTCAACCCGGAGGGCCCCAACGGCAACCCCGACCCGATCGCCGCGGCCGAGCATATCAGGGTCTCTTTTGGCCGCATGGCCATGAACGACGAAGAGACCGTCGCGCTCATCGCGGGAGGTCACACGCTGGGCAAGATGCACGGGGCCCACAATCCAAAGGACTGTGTCGGCCCCGAGCCCGCGGGCGCCCCCATCACCGAGCAAGGTCTGGGCTGGAAGAGCCGATGCGGCAAGGGTATGGGCGTCGATACCGTCACCAGTGGTTTGGAGGGCGCGTGGACGTCCACGCCGATCCAATGGTCGCACGAATACTTCAACAACCTGTTCAATTTCGAGTGGGAGCTGACCAAGAGTCCGGCGGGAGCCCATCAGTGGGTCCCCAAGGGCATTAATCCGCTGGTCCCGGACGCCCACGATCCGTCAAAGAAGCACCTACCAGTGATGCTCACCACGGACCTCTCCTTAATCAAAGACCCCGAGTACCGCAAGATCTCGAAGCGCTTCCTCGACAATCCGGAGGAGTTCAATCTGGCGTTCGCCAAAGCATGGTACAAGTTGACACACCGGGACCTGGGTCCGCATTCTCGCTTGCTCGGTTCAGAGGTTCCCCAGCCGCAGCTGTGGCAAGACCCAGTACCGGCGGTTGACCACAAGCTCATCGGGGAGAAAGAGATCGCGGCCCTCAAGGGCAAGATCCTCGCCTCGGGCTTGACGGTTCCCCAACTGGTATCCACCGCATGGGCTTCGGCATCGACGTACCGCGACACGGACATGCGCGGCGGCGCCAACGGTGCGCGGATCCGCCTCGCGCCGCAAAAGGACTGGAAGGCCAACCAACCAGCCGAGCTGGCAAAAGCCCTCGAGACTCTCGAGAAGGTCCGAGCAGAGTTCAACAAGGCGCAGCCCGGCGGTATGAAGGTCTCGCTTGCCGATCTCATCGTGCTCGGTGGGGTCGCGGCAGTGGAGAAAGCAGCGAAGGACGCAGGTGTTGAGGTCAAGGTGCCCTTCAAGCCTGGACGGACCGACGCGACGGCAGAGATGTCGGACGCGGCATCGTTTGACGTCCTCGAACCGAAAGCCGACGGATTCCGCAACTATCTCGGCGAGCAGCAGAAACGGTCGCCGGCGGCGTTGCTCGTAGACCGTGCCGCGTTGCTGACCTTGACCGCTCCGGAGATGGCGGTGCTCGTCGGTGGCCTGCGCGTGCTGAACGCCAACTATGGCGGCTCCAAAGACGGTGTGTTCACTGAGAAGCCCGGCGCCCTGACCAACGATTTCTTCGTCAACCTCCTGGACATGGGCGTCGAGTGGAAGAAGGTGGGAGACCAATTCGAGGCCGTCGACCGCAAGACCGGCAAGGCCAAATGGACGGGCACCGAGGTAGACCTGGTGTTCGGCCACAACGAACAGCTCCGCGCCATCGCCGAGGTCTACGCGGCCGATGATGCCAAGGAGAAGTTCGCCAAGGACTTCGCCGCGGCTTGGAACAAGGTGATGAGCCTGGGTCGTTTCGACATGTAGACTCGGCGACGGCGGTCGGGTTCGGGGTTGCCTGTCGATAGGACATGCGAACGACGCCAAGAAGGCTGAACGTGCCGGCAACGTTTGGAGGAGCTGGATGCTGGCCGAGTAGCGGTAGTCCATCCGGTGCCGTCATCAGTCGATGATCGGCACCGGGGCGCTACCTGCTGGGGATTGTGACCATGAACCGTCTGCTCGAAGAAGTGAAAATCTCGCGTAGCGGTTTTCTTGCAGCAGCGGCGTGAGCAACCTTGGTCTGGGTGAGGTGATAAGAACTTGCTTCAGTGGTGGCGGAGTATGCTGGAATCTGGCCTTGTGTGTCAAGCGGAAACACGGCACATCCTATTGGGGGCGGGGTTTTCCGGTGGACGGCCGGGAAGCCGGGTGGTATGGTCCTGCAACTCCGGGAGGTGATTAGTGGCCGATCCTTCCCGGGGAGAGCGACTCTTGGGCGAAAGGAGACAGAGATCTGCCTCCGGGCCGGATGTCGGTTTCTGACTCAGGCGGGCAGTTCAGCGGAGCAGTCCTGACTCTCCAGCTCGTCACATGAAGGGGGGTCTACATAAAAGCCGTTATCCGAAGCAGGGAGCTGCGACACTGAATAATCGATATAGGGCTCGGTCAATAGGGGCTGTGCTTTGGCCGTCGGGGGTGGTGGCCGGGGTTTTGCCTCCCAAAGGCCGAGGTGCTTGAGGATCTTTTCTATGACGTCCTCGGCCTCGATGAATGAAATGATGGCCATCGGCCCATGGCACTTGGGACAGGTAAGAGGGTCCACCTCATATATCTTCTGGATCAGCCTTGCCCAGTTCTTGCGGTATCCTTTGCATGATTCCTCGGGCTGCAGGATACAGGGCACCAACCTATCTTGATCGGCTTTCTTCCGTCTACCCCGGCAAAGGTTACTGTAGTATCCGTAATAACGGGCTTTATCACCCCACCTTAAGTCAAAACAACCGATATGTCTTGGAGGCTAAGTAATGCGCTGCTCAGCCTTTTCTGTTTTAAGCAACGTTATGACTTGAGTTGCTAATCGCTGGTCAAGAGGACCACCTGCTCGCTTTCGATAACGATACTTATGTTGATTTCTTGGAGCTCCAGAAACGATATAGATTACAGGTCGAAACCGAAACTCCTACTGAGGGTTCCACCCTCTGCTATTACGCAGAGGGTGGATGTAATGGACGAACTTCTACTATGCGAGAAAAATACTTCAATGGTGGATGCCTGTGGTGGGAAGGCAGGATACTCCTACCATGCGTAAGGAAATTTGCCGGGCGACGATTTTGAACCATACGTGTGCGATGGCTCATCCCTAATGCTGCTCATGCGGTTTTGACTAGCATGATCTAGCTCAAGGCAGATATGCTCTGTCTGGGTTTCTATTTTATGTTTTTTTCGATCAGGTCCATGCACCGGTCGATATGATCCCTCGGGCATGCGAACATCATCCTTGCCCTGCCCTCCCCCTTTGACCCGAAGAACAC
>CAYNQC010000099.1:0-4083 GCA_964399235.1 uncultured Candidatus Bathyarchaeia archaeon
AATGTTATCTCAGGCCAACGTTACAGCATCGTGCCGAAAGAGATCAAAGACTATGTAAAGGGATTATATGGCAAACCGCCTGCGCCAATAGATGAGAAAATCAAGAAGAAAATCATTGGCGATGAAAAACCCATCACTTGTCGCCCAGCCGATCTTCTTGCACCGGCTCTAGGTAAGATTCCGGAAGAAGTGAAACCCTATATTGAGTCTGAGGAAGACGAGATAACCTATGTGCTTTTTCCGCAGACTGCTATGGAATTTTTCAAGAAAAGAAAAATGAAACATGAAGAAGCCAAAACCGGAATACCATCGCACAGGCTCGCGGAACTTGAAGAAGTAGCAGCTCTTTCAGTAGCTGCAGTGAACTATCTGCGAAGTCTGTCAGGTGTCAAGGCGCTCACATTACCAAGAGCCAAGAAATCAGAATCCTACTGGGTGCTTGCCGCTCGCCAGAACCACAATGAATATGGTGCATGATTTTGCCAGAATACGAAGTTTTTGTCGATGGTAAACTCAGGAAAATCGGACTGACGAGAGATTCAGAAAACTCCTTTACCATTGAAACGGACGGCAAAACGCGATCTGTTGAGCTGATATCTAGCAAGGATGACTTCCTAAAACCGTTCACGGTGAAAGTAGACGGCAAAACCTACGAGGTCGAACTCCCCACAACTGATGTGAAAAAAGAACTCTTAGTAAAAGTCGATGAAGTGGTGTTCAAGACCGAGGTCAGAATTCCAACAAAGAGGGTGACGCTGACAAATTTTGAGCCAGTCATGACCGCGCAGGCAAGAAAAGCACCTTCTAACAGGCAGATTGCTGAAGGAACCGTAACTGCACCCATGACTGGCAAAATAGTATCTGTCAAGGTCAAGAAAGGAGACCAGGTTAAAGGTAGTCAAGTGTTGTGTGTGATGGAAGCGATGAAGATGGAGAACGAAATCGCATCGTCAAAGGCTGGCGCTGTTAAGGAAGTCTATGTATCTGACGGCTCATCAGTCAGCGAAGGAGACCCGCTTTTCGTGATCGGCTAGAAAATCGAAAGTGGCTGATATTCACCAAAGACTTCGCGAAGGGCGCCGCAAATCTCCCCCAGAGTCGCATACTCTTTGACTGCACAGATTATGGAGGGCATCAAACTCTCGTTTTCCGTTTCAGCAGCACCGCGTAACTTGTCCAATGCTTCATTCACCTTCGATTGATTTCTCCGTCGCTTTATCTCACTTAACCGGTCGACAAGAGTCTTCTCCACAGCTGGATCGACCTGCAACGTTTTGATGGGAACTTTCTCTTCGCCGACATAGTCATTCACTCCAACGACAACTCGTTTCTTTGCCTCAACTTCCTTTTGAAAACGATATGCGCTTTCAGTGATTTCACGTTGCATGAAGCCTTTTTCAATAGCAGCAACCGCCCCATTCATGTCATCGATCTGTTCAATGTATTTCTGCGCCCTCTCCTCAATTTCATTTGTCAAATACTCAATATAATATGAACCAGCAAGCGGATCTACTGTGTCAACCACTTCACTTTCACAGGCGATTATTTGCTGTGTTCTCAGGGCAACAGCGACCGCCTGCTCGCTTGGCAATGCATAGGCTTCGTCAAAGGAATTTGTGTGTAAAGACTGGGTTCCGCCTAGCACAGCTGATAGGGCCTGCAAGGCCACGCGAACGATGTTGTTGTACGGTTGCTGAGCTGTAAGTGCAACTCCTGAAGTTTGGGTGTGAAAACGCAACATCCATGAGCTGGGATTCTTGGCTTTGAAGCGTTCTCGCATGATCTTTGCCCAGAGTCTCCGAGCGGCTCGGAACTTGGCGATTTCCTCCAAGAAGTTGTTGTGCGCAGCGAAGAAGAAGGACAGTCTTCCCGCAAACTTGTCCACGTCTAAACCTCGGTCGATCGCCGCCTTCACGTAGGCAATTGCGTTTGCAAATGTGAAGGCAACTTCCTGAACTGCAGTTGCACCGGCTTCCCGTATGTGGTAGCCACTTATGCTTATGGTGTTCCACTGGGGCATGTTTTGGCTGCAGTAGACAAATATGTCTGTTATCATGCGCATCGAGGGTCCGGGTGGAAATATGTACATGCCTCGCGCAACATATTCTTTCAACACGTCATTTTGCACGGTGCCTCCCAGACTGGACTGCTTTATACCTTGCTTCTGTCCGACTGCAATATACATAGCCAGCAGAACGTTTGCGGGGGCGTTAATCGTCATTGACGTGGTTACTTTGTCAAGAGGAATTCCGTTAAACAGAATTTCCATGTCCTTTAACGTGCTCGCGCTGACACCGACTTTTCCAACTTCGCCGAGCGACAAAGGATGGTCGCAATCGTAGCCGACTTGTGTTGGAAAATCAAAAGCAACGCTCAGACCCGTCTGTCCACGATCAAGCAAGTACTTGAAGCGTTTATTCGTCTGTTCAGCAGTGCCAAAACCAGCATATTGACGCACGGTCCAAAGACGGGCGCGATACATCGTTGTATAGACGCCTCGCACAAGTGGATATTCGCCTGGGAATCCCAGGTCTGTGAGATAGTCGACATTGGCAATGTCCAGCGGTGTGTAAAGTCTGTCAACAGGAATGCCTGAGCTAGTAGAGAACGTGCCCTTCTCGGGCAACTTGTCAAAACTCTTCACAACAGTTGCGTTCTCCCAATTCTCCTTTTGTTGTTGAAGTTCCCGCAATCTCTCCTTGCTAAACATCAGCGAAAGCACCAAGACAGTAAGCTGCTTGGCACGCATAAAAGAATTATCGACCGACTTCCACTTCGCAGAATCAGGAAGGCCTCGAAGAACACGAATTCAGTTCCTGATATACTTGCTTCCGCCACGTTGAAGCATTACGGTAGCCCGACCTGAGGCTGAAACGATTTAATAACGACGATGGCTCTAGAATTGTGTCGAACAAACGGTGCCTGAAGTTGAAGATCGAAATGGAATATCTCGGGCATATCAAGAATGTAATGGGCAATAAAAAGCAGGAGGAAATCGAGATAGACGACGATTCCTCGATCAGAGATTTGCTTATGTTGCTGTCAAAAAGGTATGGCGATCCTTTTAGAAAAGCTGTTTACGAGTCAGGCAGTTCTGATTTGAAGGCGAATTTCATCGCGACCGTTAACGGTTTCCTGCTTAATCAGTTGCAGGGTGTTGAAACAAAACTCAAGAACGGCGATCGTGTGACTCTGATGCCAGTTGTGAGTGGTGGCTGAGCGCGGGACGCAATATCAACACTTCAGACGGGGTTTACCGCAAACTATTTTTTTGCCAACTTTCATTCACATTCTTCTTGGAGTAGAATGAATTGGACAGAAAAGCCATAGTGGTAATCGATATGCTCAACGACTTTGTCACAGGAAAGTTGAAATGTGAAAGAGCACAGCACATAATTCCAAACATCAAGAAACTTGTCCTAGCCGCTCGCCAACATGGAGTGCCAGTCATTTACAGCAACGATGCGCATCTCCCAGTGGACGAGGAAGTAGTAGCCAAATGGGGAAAACACGCAATAAAAGGCACCAAAGGCGCTGAAGTAATCCCTGAATTGGAACCAACAAAGAAAGACTACATGGTTGAAAAAAGGACTTACAGCGGTTTCTACGAAACAGGTTTAGACATGTTGCTGCGAAGCCTCTACAAAGGCGAAGGCGTCAAAACGATCGTACTTACTGGCCTGCATACAAACATGTGTGTGAGACACACAGCTGCCGATGCCTTCTTCAGAGGATACAAGATCATAATCGCCGAAGATGGAGTTGAGGCCTTCACTGAAGAAGACTTTGTACAAGGGCTCGCGTATTTGAAAAACGTTTACAACGCGAGAATAATGACCACGGACAAAATTATCAAGGAATTCAGCTAGACCTGTATGGCAGCATTTTCTGCACAGAAGAACGCAAAGACACTCAATGTCTAGGAAACATGTATAGATGTCTTCGTTGACGTTTGTTTTTCAGAATATTAGGCAACCCTGCGCATGTTTCGTGAAACTGAGAAATTCAAACAATAATTAGGGCAAACTGCGGGTTAGAAGCACTTTTTTGCAGACTTTCTTGAGAATGGAATTTAAAAATGGG
>CAYNQC010000100.1:0-4048 GCA_964399235.1 uncultured Candidatus Bathyarchaeia archaeon
TACAGTCTCATCTCAGGATGGGGTTTCTTCCTCTTTTGGGCCGGGCTTTGGTTTTCGCCTCAATCCAGATTTGTTGTTCCGGTTTTTCCGAATCTAGCTGTTACAGTTCCTGTTGCCAGCTTCACGATCCAGATTGCTCACCTAATGATCTTCATTCCCTTCTTCTTCATTGGTGCCTGGCTCGGAATTGAGGGTGTGAAAGAAACTACTATAAGAGTTGCTGAAACGCACAGGACAGAGAAAATCATTACTTCAGGGGTCTATTCCATTGCTAGACATCCACAATATCTGGGTGGATTGTTGGCGCATGTAGGCATTTCCTTTCTATTATCAGCCTCGTATTCTCTGCTCTCCACTCCACTAATGGCTTTGCTCGTATACCTTATCTCAAGAAAAGAAGAGAAAGAGTTGATCAAGGAATTTGGGAAAGAATATGAGGACTATAGGAAAAAAGTTTCAATGTTCTCACCGTGAAGCAGAGGAGCGCTCTCTCATGAATATTGTCTTTTAGCACGCAGCACTTGAATAGTATGACATCAATTCCATACTACTTCTTCAACTGTTTTTCCTTGTGCTTTCTTCTTTTCTCTTCTCTTTCTTTCTTAGTCATCGG
This sequence comes from uncultured Candidatus Bathyarchaeia archaeon, assembly GCA_964399235.1. GTDB lineage: Archaea > Thermoproteota > Bathyarchaeia > Bathyarchaeales > Bathycorpusculaceae > DASPPK01. Next base: position 614 of record CAYNQC010000100.1, read on the forward strand.
TTTCTTCTTAGTACTACCCGTGCTCAACACAATCACCATACTCAAGTAATCAGAATAGGCAATTAAGTTTTTGCGCACGCCGAGAACTAGGAGGTTTGAAAGAGGTAGGCTCGTCGTGCGCACTAGGTGCACGTTGCTTACTCAGAGTCCAAGCTTCTCAAAACTTGTTGAAGCCCACTATTTCTTCAACAGGCTTCTTCTTTCTTGGCTGCGGTTTCTCCGCGGGATATCCAAATGAAACAAGGGCTACAATTTTCCAGCTTTCAGAGATGCTCAGTAACCTCTTAACTTTTTCTTCATTGAAGTCCCCAATCCAGCAAGAACCCACACCCATAGCCCAAGCAGCAACAACCATGTTTTGCAGAGCAATAGTGGTGCTGACAACTGACCATTTCCCTGCGATTAGATCCTTGTGGGCACATCCCACAATTGTGACTGGGGCGTCCTTGATGAATCTGTTAAACAAGCCTTTCGACAATTCCTTCTTGATCTCGGAATCAGTCAAAACAATGAAGTGCCATGGCTGTTTGTTTGCCGCTGACGGCGCCTGTCTACCAGCCTCAAGAATCTGGTCTAGAACATCTCTTGGAATCTCCTTCGGCTCATAGCGTCTGACGCTTCTTCTACTAAGGACGACATCTAGGAGGGGCATCAACTCAACTCCAATATGACATATGGAATATTTCATCATGAAAACCAATGCATGCTTAAAAGCATTTCTCCTCTTCATCCAGGAAAAGAAGGACCCTGAGAAGTGTCGCGCGTGTGCATTCGCAGTGCACGTCAATGAGGTTTTTCTTTGGATTTTTTCTTATTTGTTTTCTATTATAAGGATTTTTCAAAAGATAATGGACGTGTAGAACTGAATCGAAGATTTCTACACAAGCCATAAAACTGAAACAAGATGAATACTGGATTATAGTGGCTTGGGTCGATTGATGTGTTATGAGAAGACTCGCATTTGTTGCTCTTGTTTTCTTGTTGCTTGGGTCCTTTTCGTTTATGTGCGGAAGATATGTTGAGCGTGTGAGAGCTTCATCCGCTATTTTGTATGACGACGTGAGTGATGGCTATGTCGATAGTGATAGTCGTGTCTATTCGATTTTTCCTCAAATGAGTCTGGGAGACTGGAACACCAATGCTTACGCAGCATGCTTTGTCAAGTTCAATTTGTCCGACGTCTCAGGAACCCTGATTTCTGCGATACTGAACCTTTATGTGGCAAGGAGCCTTCACGACAACATCACAGACGCGGTTGACCCCTTGACCAATATCGGCCTCGGAGATTGCCAGGTCATTCACATAGATGATTACGGTGCTCTTGACGCTTCAGACCTGTTTGCGTCGTCGATCGGCAATGACTCTGGCGTATTGATCGGCAACGGTGGCACGCCGAACATAGGTTACGTTTCAATAGATGTCGAGGCCGCGGTGCAAGACGACATAGACAACGGAAGACCATGGAGCACATTCATGCTGAAGATGAGCACAAACACCGACAGCGACGACCGAAACGACTACTGGGTCTTCTGGACAACTGAATACGGGGACATAAACAAACAGCCATATGTGGAGTATGAATTGACTCCGGCGCCACCCACATACCAAGGGGACCTGATTCTCTCAGGAAACAACGTAACTGTAATCGACGGGGACTTCAACTTTAACGGAAGCATAATGGTTGAAGAAAATGCGACGTTGATCCTGAGAAACGGCGTTGTAAATTTCACGCAAACCAGGGATAGACAGTTTAACGTCACTCTAAGAAACCCCCTAAACGGAAACCCACGGTTAACGGCGTCAAACATGGCTCTAACTTCCAAACACGAGTTACCATTATACCTCAAACAGAACAGCACGGCAGACATCTCAGATTCTGTACTCCAAAAAACTTCAACGTTCCAGCACGATAACTCAATCATGAATGTTCATAATTCAACGATAGAATACACACTGTGGTCCTACGTCTCATCCACAATAAACGTCCTAAACTCGACGATAGGATCCACGATGACCTACGATTCTTCTGCATTGTCTTTTTCCAACTCAACAGTCGGCAGTCTGAATATCGCACCTTATTCGGTAAATTGTACGATTTCCAAGCTGAAGCCAGGTCTTTTCAGTCACTGGAATTTCATATCCAACTGCACGGTTGACATTCTGCCTGCAGGCACCGTTCCTAATGTTACATTGATTGATACAATTGTCAGCTCTTGGAGATTTGGCTTCTATGGAGCCTCAACGGCAACTGTCGCGGATTCAACCATCGGTGACTTCAGTGCCTTTGGCACTACTTTTCTACGTGTATACGATTCCTCAATCATGTCTGGCTTGTATGCCCGGCACAACGCAGTCATTTTGCTCATCAACTCAACTTACCACTACATATCGGGAATAGATGACTCAGCCACTGTCCGTATCGCATGGCACGTCAACGTCCATGTCGTTGACTCAAACGCGGACGATGTTCCGTCAGCAAATGTGACTGTTAGCTATCAAAATGCAACACTAGCAGAGTCTGAGATGACTGGTTTAGACGGGTGGGCAAAATTGGCTCTGGTCGAGAGAATGATGAACGACACAGGAGAGTACCCGACTGGAAACTGTACGATCAAAGCAACATACGAAGATCACTTAAACAGTACAACGGTCAACGTAACAGAAAACATGCAAATCATCTTATCGTTGCCATTTGTAGTACCCGAGTTCCCATCGTTGCTTGTTCTGCCGCTATGTATGTTGACAATCCTAGTGGCAGCCTTAGTCTACAGGAGAAAACATACCGTCTAATTGAACTAACGTGCGCCAAATCAATTCGCATCAAATAGTCTCTGTATTCGTGTTAGCGCCTTTTCCTTCTCCGAATTCCTGATATCTATCATCTCGACGGCGTGGTGTTCACGCCGCGCGCGGAGAGAGTAGCACGCAAGTTGAAAAGGGAAAGAGTGATTGTTTGTCTAAATTGTAAGAGATTTGATCGGTGCAATGATATTGGCAATTTTGAAGAGTGTGCTAGCTTTGAAAAGACTGGGTGTGAAGCTTGGGGTGATGAGACTTTAGCCGCGTTTGTGGGTTGCCAAGAATTTTCTTATTGATCTATCATAGGTCTTCTCGACCTCTGGCGGAAAGTAGCAGGCTGGAAGTTCATTGTTAGCTCTATGATTTCTCAGACATTCACAACATCTACCTTTCAAATCACACGAATACGTGCAAGAACAGTCTTTCAAGTTAGTTTGAAGGTTTGGGCATTCACTCAATTTTTTCATTACCTCGTTGTACATAACCAGCCGACCTCTATGTATTTAGTATTTACAGAAAAAATTCATGGATTTTCTAATTTCTAAACTCTAACCAAGAAAAATCTTAGAAATTCTCTTTCTCTCCTCAGCTTAGAAATTTAGAATTTAGAAACTAAACTGCGTTACCTTGATTTGA
>CAYNQC010000101.1:0-4041 GCA_964399235.1 uncultured Candidatus Bathyarchaeia archaeon
AACTTGAAACTCACAACCGATTATGACATCAAGGCTCGAAACGAGCTTGAAGCCTATCCGGCTGTGGAGATCGGAGGTTTCAAAAATGAAGACCGAACCTTCGGACCCGTGAAATGTTATCCCGTGATCATCGAAAACAAAGTCAAAGGCGCCTTGATCTCGGCCTTGAGGAGCCACTATGACGCTTCAGTGCTGGAGATAATCGCTCCTTTTCAACTGAGGAAGCATCTAGACCTTAAAGATGGGCACAAAGCCAAAGTCGAAGTATTGACTCTGCCCTAGTTTCTCGAGCGTTCAACAGCTGATCGCAGTTTTGCCCTATCGACCGTATCCGTATGGGTAATCATGTTGGTAAGTTACGGTTTGCTGAGGCTTGCGGGTTGACCCAAGCACGTAGCCGATCAGCAACCCAATGGCTAAACCGCCGAGATGCGCCAGATAATTGACGTTTGGACCCAAATTGAACAAGAACAAAAAGATGGCAAACATCAAGGCGCTCATTATCGATTGACGGATCGCGCGTCTCGCATAAATAATCGTGGCACCTAGCATGCCGAATATCGCGCCCGAAGCCCCAATGGACAGTGTGTCCGGTCCAGACAGCAATGTGAGGGCACCTCCTGTCAGCCCGCTTAGTAAGTATATAGCTAGATACTCTTTGAGGTCGAACATGTGTTCGGCTCTTGTGCCGTATATGAAAAGAAAAAGCATGTTGCCCACGATGTGTGCAATGTTTGCGTGGACAAACATGGCGGTGAACAATCGCCATACTTCTCCATTGAGAACCAAGGGGTTATACTGTCCATACTGCATAAGGGCATAGTCATTCATCTCCAGCACATTTCCGCTCAAAAGAGATGTCCACGCGTAGACTGCGACGTTTACTGCAATGAGTATGTATGTGGGCATGTAGTTTTTCGAGGTCTTAAACATCTGCGTTCAACTTTTGAGCTGCTCTACAATTCTCTGTTTGATCTTTGAGGAGCTGTCCAATTCGTCTGAACTGAACTTGCCTATTTTCGCGACTCGTATCTTCAATCCTTTTTCCTTCACAAACTTTCTTACCGCCTGTTCGAGTCCGCTGGCGTGGCTGTCATGGCCAACCGCGACAACGTCTGGTTTGATCTTTTCAAGCACCTTGCCCATGTCAAAATCCTTGTATCCCAGCATGGCTTGATCAACTACCTTCAGCGAGGCGACAAGCGCGCAACGTTGGTATTCAGGCATTACTGGTTTCTTTCCCTTCTTCTCTTCCACAGTGACGTCTGTTGCCACCACAACCACAAGTTTGGCGTTGACTCCGCCCGCCTTTTTTGCTTCTTCTAAGAAGCGGACGTGTCCTAGGTGGAGCAGGTCAAAAACGCCTGATGCAAGGACTACTTTACCTTTCTTTTTTGCTTCATCTTCGTTGGCCATTCAAAATTCACTGCTCCCAACAGTCTCAATGCATCAAGCAAGCCTTCGCAATATGCGACAGAGGTTAGACTGACCTCGAATTTCTTCTTTTCCCTGTAATATCTTGCATCTTCAAGGTAGTCCTTGACCCACTCACAAACCTGTTTCGTTCGCTCAACATCCACGCTGACTGATGCTTTGGCCACCTGCATTTCTTGAAGAACCTGCTCTGCCGAACTTATGTATTTTGAAACAAGCCTTTCCAAACTCATTCCGACAACTCTCTCAACTTTTCAGGTGCATCTGCCAACGTTATTAGCGCCTCAGCCTCCATGAAATGAAGCTTTCCAATAAAAAGAAGCGTGTGGGGCGGTTCACCGAAATCATGTTTCAAAAGCTCTCCCACAAAGTCCGCTTTAACGACCGGATTGTTGCTTCCTGCTCGTGCCACACCGACAGCTACTGAGTTTTCGGTTACTGCCCCGTCCTTCTTCTGAGCTTCAATTTTGCAAAGTTGCCCCAGAGCCTTGTTGATCGTGAGATAACGTTTTTCCTCCGTCTTAATATCCAGGAAGCACAGGGTGTGAAGACCCAGTTTCTTGTTCTGACCGATAACTTGGTAAGGAGTCAAAGAAGGAATATCATCTGGAAAAGGAATAGTCACGCTTCGTCCAAACTTGTAATTATGCAACCCTGACAAACCGATCGCCGCTGAAACTATAGACGCTCCATGCACCACGCGGGTTCTTATCGCCCTTTTCTCAGCCGCAATTCGCAAGGCAACATGGGTAGTCGCGATCAGCGGATCTCCAGGCACAAGCAAAACAGCTTTCCCCGTCTTCGCCGCTTCAAGAACTACTTCTCCGTTCTCTTCTTCAAGATCCTTTCTAACTATGTTTCGAAGCTTCTTTCCAGCTAGCTCGGCAAGTTTTTCTATGGAAAACGCCGGCAAAAGACTCGTGTAGAGCTCAATGAAGACTTGGTCTGCGGTTCTCACTTCCTCTAACGCTCGAAGACTAATCCCCAAGTGATCATGCAAACCAAGGCCGATGAATACCAGTTCGCCCACGCTTTTCGCCACCCTTTACATCGGGAAATGAAAGTTGAGACTTAAAACTTTGCTCACTTCGCGTGCTATTCGATTTCAACAAAACGCGTCACATCCCACTTTCTTCCCTCAGCTCGCTTTGCAACAGATTAATTAGACTCATAATGCAACTAACAACTGGGTACGTAATTGCAAAAAGGCGTAGGTTGGGCCCTCATTTTTTCGCCTCTGCTGATTCTTGTATTTGTGTGGCTGCAAGTTGTCTCAAAAAGCAATGATTTTTTTCTTTTTTGGATGTATTTTTCACTCTTCTTCGCTGGCCTCGCAACCATCCTTATGCTGCAGTCCAAAGTAGAATATGCATCGCGACGACTCAGACGCATATTCTACGTTCTTGCAGTAATCCTCATACTTGTCATAGTGGCTGTTGCTCTCTGGATTGCAAGCGTCCCCGCAGGCGGAACCCACCATTACTCTTACTTAACACCCAACAACGTGGAAACCACATTGACTTACGGCTGGACAACTTCTGGCAAGCCCGGTTATAGACGCAGCTTCGAACAAAGCCTGCTAGAAGTGACCTACCCCGTGGGAAGCGCTTGGGTCTCCTATGACCTGTATGATATCCAAGTCTTTACGGACAAAAGCATACAAGCAAACTTGACTGTATGGTTTTCTCTTCTCCTTTTTCCTAATGGCAAAGACTTTCGCGCTATCTACGTGTCAGAAAAAGCAACAGCTTCGCAAAATGGAACAGACGGCGCAGTTGCTTTTCATAACGCTCCATTCTACATTTTCTGGGGTGCTGACCAACCAGAGTGGCGTGACCGACTGGACAAAGGCTATGCCGTCGGCGTGAGCCTGGATGTCGAACTCGAAAGCCCAAACTATGGAGACCTCGACGCCACGATCCCATTTTATTCAGCAGTTCAGATCAGCGACGTGCAGGTGTCATCCCAACTTCAAGACGGCATCGCCATTCTAGCCTGCGGAATCTTCACAGCAGCCCTATGCTCTGTTCCAGCAAAACCCCTCATGCCAAAAATCACGAACCAACTAGCACCTATGCTACATCGCGTGAACAAAACTCTAACACCGAAAACAGGCGGCTTTCTGTAACAATGCATGAACTGTGGAAAGCAGATTCCCATGGCTTCCGAAGAATGCCCCTACTGCAACGCGTGGCAATCCTAAACAAACACTGCTACCCATGCAAGCACCCCGCAACTAGACCACGCCGCCAACAAAGAAACAGACACGCCAGCGCCTCAGCACGCGCAACTTCAACATGAAAACCTGCAAAAATGCACCGCAAGCCCTGCCTGAAAGCCTTCATCAAGCCTCGCACACGTTACCTTGAACGGAAAAAACCTAGGGGGAGAGGGGTAGGGTGTTTTTCGCTGTTTTCAAGTCATAATTCATGTTGAACAGTCCATACCATAGGTCTGCGTTCATGTCGCAAGACAGAAACCCCACAGGCATACCGCATGAAACCGCAAGCTCTATATCCACTAAACCATGTTCTCTTCCCGAGAGAAAAAACGCGGGCCCGTAGCTCAGTAAGGTTAGAGCGGCGGACTCTTAATCCGTAGGCCGCG
>CAYNQC010000102.1:0-4022 GCA_964399235.1 uncultured Candidatus Bathyarchaeia archaeon
CTCCGGTATCGTCTGAAACAAAGAAGCTCGTATAGAAGATAGTTCCAAAACGCTTAAATGGTTTTCAAAAGACTCATACTACTGACGGAGGAGAAGGGGAGACTGTGAAGAAGCAGTTGCTTACAGGTGTAGCTATTGCTATACTTGCAATGTCTTTCCTTTGTACAATGTCTGCAAGAAGCGAAACCGTCGGCAACCAGAATCCAAGGGCATATTTAGCGTATTCTCCAACAGCCCCGATGCCGGGGGAAATCATATCTTTTGACGCTTCTGCAAGTTATGATCCTGATGGAACCATTACTTCTTACTCCTGGGACTTCGGAGATGGGACTAAATCATCATCATTTAACCCAATAACGGGACATTCATACCTCATCGACGGAAGATACACTGTAGAACTGACGGTCAAAGATAACAACGGAGCTGTCAATTCTGCATGCGCCGTTGTAGAGATAAGCACAGTGGTCTTCTTCAGAGTGGTTTTTCTCGGAACCCTTGTGGCGTTCCCCAACGTCAAAGTGACCGTTTATTACAAGCATAGCGGTTCATGGCAACAGGCTCCTGTCGGACCGTCTGATGCTGAGATCAAATATGACAACATGACCCAACCAGACCTTGCAAACACAAACGGAGAACGCTATAGGAACCCTGGGTTTACCGCAGGAATCCTTCTTCACAATGCAAGCAACATAGGTTTTGATCTTCACCCATCCTGCTGGACTGTTTTCTTCAAGTTTGAATGGGGCGGATACACCGCCTACTGGCCAAATGAAACCACAAGAGTATACTCCTACAAGGATGGCGCAATAGAATCACACGATTACCTACCATGCCATCGAGCCTACTGGGATCCCTCTGCTTCATCATATGTCATAAAAGTCAGCGACATCCACGGGCACGGCGTTGCCCCAACCCAATCTCATCCTATCATCGTGGGCATTCTATGCCCGCCGCCGCCCGTTCAGTACTATCTGACGGTCAACACCAATCCCGCGGGGTTGACTACCATTCCAGGAGAAGGATGGTACAACACGGGCACCAACGTTGTGTTGACGGCTCCAAGTTACGCGAACGTCACCAGCAACTCTCGCTACAAATTCAACTATTGGGACATAGACGGCGTATCTCAAGGCGCCGGAGTCAACCCGATAACAGTCTCAATGCTAGCCAATCACACTGCAACAGCCCACTACAGTCCGCAATACTTGGTGGTTTTCGATCAGAACGGCCTCGCCTCAGATGCAACGGGAACTGTTGTCACCGTCAACGGCAGCTCAAAAACCTTTACAATGCTCCCCAATTCCACATGGGTGGACGCTGGCTCATCATTCACCTATTATTACAGTCCAACAGTCAACAGTACCGTTCCAGGAAAACAATACGGTCTGAACAGCGTTACAGGACCGGCATCGCCAATAACAGTCACTGGACCTGTCAACGTTACAGGGAACTACGCCAAGTTAGAACCAACGAAATACACGATCACATTCACCCAGTCGGGAGTCGGCTCAGATTTCAGTGGAACGGTTGTCACAGTAGATGGAACCGGATATCCATTGAGCGGACTTCCTGTCTCATTTATATGGGACGAAGGGTCGACACATACATTCTCATTCCTCTCACCACTCGTTGTGAACCCAGGAAAGAAATACAACTGGTATTCCACAACCGGGTTGACCGCACTTCAAACCGGAAATTTGACGGTCACAGGTTCAGGAAACGTGACAGGCAACTACTCGAGTGAAATCAAGTATCAGGTATTTTTTGATCAAACCGGAATCAACAGTGCATTCACAGGCAACGTAGTCACTGTTGACGGAGTCAACTATGGATTGATAGACCTGCCTGTCTCATTCTGGTGGGACGCAAACTCAAATCACACGTTCGCATTTGCATCGCCGCTGTTGCTATATCCGAGCTCTGAACAATTTCTCTGGGTTTCAACCACAGGTCTATCCACCTTGCAGAGCGGCAACCTTACTGTCGCTGCATCAGGAAACATAGTCGGAAACTACAAGACACAGTTCTACCTTACGCTTGTTTCAGATCCGCCGGGCGTCGCTTCTCCCTCCGGCCAAGGCTGGTACGATGCCGGGATCAACGCGACAATATCCACACCGGCCTTCGTAGACATTGTTCCAGGCTTCTCGCGATACAGATTCGACGGATGGGAGACCACAAACATGAGCGAAATCGCTGACCCTGCGAGGTCACCCACGACTGTCATGATGGATGAAAACAAAACCGTCACGGCCACCTACGTCACACAATACCTAGTGACTTTCAACCAGACAGGCGTCGGTTCCGACTTCACAGGAACGATAGTGACAATAGATGGAATAGACTACAACTATAGCTCTCTTCCAGCCATTTTCTACTGGGATAACGGCACCGCCCACGACTTCGACTTCAAGTCACCGCTCGTGGTCACCCCGAACGGCAAACGCTACACGTGGATTTCTACCGTGGGACTTTCAACAATGCAAACCGAGCTAATAATGACCGCAAATTACGGCAACATAACTGGAAACTACCGCACACAATACTACTTGACGGTGAACACCGACCCACCAGGAATCGCCACGATTCCAGGTGAAGCCTGGTACAACGAGTCCGCAGGCGTAGGGCTCACAGCCCCCGCAGTCCCAAGCTATAGTTTTCAATATTGGACTGTTAATGCTGTACCACAAGGAGCAGGCGTCCAATCGCTGACTCTTGTCATGAACGCGTCCTACAATGCTCAGGCTCGATACAGTGCAATTATAGCCTATCAACTCACAATAACAACCACTCCAGGAGGAACCACAAGTCCGGCGCCAGGCGTCTATAACTACTCATCGGGTCAGACAGTACCGGTCACAGCTAACCCTGCGTCAGGTTACGTGCTTGACCACTGGGAACTTGACGGCACAAACATAAGCGCTTCTAACAATCCATACTCGGTGACAATGAACATGAACCACGCTCTCAAAGCCTTCTTCGCGGCGCAACCTCAACCGCCTTCAGTCTCGATAAATCCCATGTCGTCTTCAATTTCTCCAGGACAGTCAGTGAGCTTCACATCGACAGTGACTGGAGGAACGGCTCCTTACCTGTATCAGTGGTATCTAAACGGGGCTCCCGTGTCGGGCGCAACCTCGAGCACTTGGACGTTTACCGCAACGACCAACGGCATATACTTTGTCTACGTGAAAGTGACTGACGCAAACAGCAAGATCACCACTTCAGGAACTGCTGAAGTGATAGTCGTTGCAACTGCAGTCGGAGGCTACTCAGTGCCAATTCATAAACAGACACCAAACAGCTATTTGCCCGCCTACATGTTCCTGCTCAGCTTGTTCAGCGGCGCGCTCGTGGCTTTCAAAAGAAAAAGGAAATAACCCTCACATTTTCTATATTTCCACCAACGAAGAATGCTACATTTGGTGCTTTGAACTAATGGCAAAAGAGCCTAACATCACCGCTCGTTTCTCTTCGAACAAAAAAAGACTAATGTATGTTACCGTCGCGGCTCTGATAGTGCTTGTTCCAACAGTCTATTTCTATTTCACCACCCTGAATCAAACAAGCCAACCAAGAGCCGCAATGATCGATCAACTAGGCAGCGCAAAGCTGGCCCAGAGTATCCGTTTTGAAAACCGATCCTTCGTCGCCACGACACTGGCATTTCTGCAGAGCAGATTCCCGCTTGTGGACTACTACTCAGACAACGCTACTGTCGAGCAATACAAGGAGCTGGGGTCAAAGAACTACAAGCTGATTGTATGGAGAGCCCACTCAGCCCTAGATCAAGAGTCAAAGTATGTGGCGATTTCTACGACAGAGAGGTACGGTTCACAAAATTACGATGAGTATCTGGACAACGACCAACTTACCTTGTGCAATGTAACCGGCGACTCTGACCTGAACAAGATGTATCTTGGAATTACACCGAAGTTCGTGAAAGAGGTGATCAGCGGCAGATTTGAAAATACAGCGATAATACTCTTGAGTTGCAACGGGCTCAGAAACGGGTACTATTC
>CAYNQC010000103.1:0-4007 GCA_964399235.1 uncultured Candidatus Bathyarchaeia archaeon
TAGCGCGCGCTGTTGAAGGAAAAAAGGGGATTGTGCGGGAGATGTCTCATGGAGGGCAAAATTTAAAGTTCAGCTGGGAAAGATTCATTGTCTGCTCATGATTCGCCTGTGGTTTGACAAGGGCACAATTCTGCTGCGCGGAGAGGTTGGAACCCCATACGGTAAGTGGGACCCCAGAGTCGAGTGTTACAGAATCAAAGCCATTCATTACTGGGACGTGCTGGCCTACCTGAGGGAAAGCAAGCTTGCGTTTCAAGATGATGTTCCAAGTCTTCCCCCGGTTGAGCAGCTGAACTCAACAGTGGAGCTGCGACCTTACCAGAAAGAGGCCTTGGACAGGTGGCGCCACGCCAACATGCGGGGAATCCTGGTCCTGCCCACGGCCGCGGGCAAGACATTCGTGGCATTGAAGGCCATAAGCCTTATGAAAACCCAGACTTTCATCGTTGTCCCAACCTTAGATCTCATAGACCAGTGGCGAAACCGAGTCGCAGAGCATCTGAACACGAAAGCCGGAGCCATCGGTGGAGGCGAATTTACCGTCAAAATGATAACTGTGTCAACTTATGACTCGGCGTACCTCCATGCAGAAACACTTGGCAACAAGTTCATGCTTATTGTTTTCGATGAGGTCCACCATTTGGCTTCTCCGAGTTACATGCAAATCGCCGAAATGTACATCGCACCGTACCGCATGGGTTTGACGGCCACGTACGAGAGAAGCGACGAAAGACACTCACTCTTGCCACGGCTGGTCGGGGACCCAGTTTACACCGTTGGCGTTGAAGAGTTGGCTGGAGAACACCTTTCACCGTACACCTACGAGAAAATGCTCGTTGAACTGACCCCTGAAGAGCAACGAGTCTACGAGAGTGAGATGGCAACCTTCAGACTCTACTTGAAAGAGAAAGGAATCATCCTCAGAAGCCCCGGGGACTTCCAAAGGTTCATCATGTTCACTGGCAGAGACCGCGGCGCCCGAGAAGCCCTTCTGTCCAGAAACCGCGCGCTGAAAATTGCCCTGAACTCGGCCGCGAAACTGCGTCTCTTGGCACGACAGCTTGAAACCAACAGAAACGAGAAAGCATTGATATTCACGCTGCACAACGACCTCGTCTACACGATCAGCCGTAGATTTCTGATACCTGCTATCACCTACCAAACACCCAGGGAGGAGAGACGAGAAATCCTGGAGAACTTTCGAAAAGGCGAATACAAAGCCATAGTCACGTCTCAAGTCCTGGACGAAGGCGTAGACGTCCCAGACGCTTCAGCAGGCTACATACTGAGCGGAACAGGAAGCACAAGAGAATACATCCAGAGACTGGGAAGAATCCTGAGAAAAGTAGAAGGCAAAAAAGCTAGGCTTGTCGAAATTGTGTCCAAAGAAACCGTCGAAGTGGGAATAAGCCGCAGGCGACGACACAAAAAGAACACGGAGGAATAAACGGTGCTTCCAAGCGAACTCCTCGCCGTGTGGAAGAGAAAAGGCAACATATGGCCAAGATACGCAAGAGCGACCGAAAACAGCCTGGAAGTCGCAAACAGCCTGATCAAGGCTTACAAGAACCACGTAGGTGAAAAGAAAAGCGTTCTGAAAGCGTTCGCCAGCCAACTTGAGGACGAAGGATACGAATACCGCTTCGTCAGAGGTCTCGCCCATCTCCTGGATAGAAAAAGCAGGTTCAAGTGCAACGACCAAATCAACCCCGTAGAACTGAGACAAAGAATCTTTCAAGCAACAGGAAAGCTGGGACTCGCGACTAATGAGGAACGGAGAAAAAGGATAATCGAAACAGTAGCCTCAGAAATGAAGGTAACTCCTCAGACTGTTGAAGAATTCCTCTACGGTGACCTCGACAGCGAACTGGTCCTCGAAGAATTCGCCCCTCCAACGCCGGACGAACTGCTCAAAGAGTACAACTTCAGCCTGACACAAACACTCCTTTTCGACTCGACAGAGCTGAGGTTCACGGCATCTGGCAACTGGCAGAGAATATTCTACGCAGTGAAGAGGCTGGGACTAATCTACGAGGTCTATCAGGAAGGCAAGTTCTGGGTGAAAATAGACGGACCAGCCAGCCTGTTCAAACTGACCAGGAGGTATGGAACAGCAACAGCCAAGCTCCTTTCCACGATCGTCGCAAACCAAGAGTGGACCGTGGAAGCAAAGATCCTGTGGAGATACACAAACGAGATATGCAACTTCAAACTCGAAAGCTGGAAACACCGCACAATGCTCAAGAGTCCTCCGCAGCAAACAGTCTCTTACGACAGCGTCGTTGAACAGGATTTCGCTGAGCAGTTCCAAGCCCTGAAAACAGGATGGCAGCTGAAAAGAGAACCAGAACCCGTTCCAGCGGGAAAACAGGTGATAATACCCGACTTTTCCGTTGAGAAGGAAGGCGTCAAAGTGTACATTGAAATCGTCGGGTTCTGGACACTTGAATATCTGCTGCGCAAAATTGAGAAACTGAAAAAGGTCGATGCAAACATGCTCGTGGCCGTCAACGAAAACCTAGCCTGCGAAAAACTCGCAGACCTCGAGAAAACCGCATCTATAAACATCATTTACTACCACGACAAAATCCCGCTGGCCCCGGTTCTCCGCTACTTGGAACAAGCATTCCTAGGAGTCCAATCAGCACAAAAAGATTTTCTGAAGAACCTTCCCGTGAAATTCACAGAAGCAGTTGTCAACTATGAAGAGTTTGCCGCCAGAATCGGCGTGTCTACCGATGCCGTAAAGGAGGCACTGGCCGAGAAGCCGCCAGAAGGTTACACAGTGATGCCCAACGGCTTAGTGAGAAAAGACAAGCTTGAACAAATCAGAAAGAGAATCGAAGAACAACTAAGCCTAACAGGCCGACTGCACCTGTCCGACGCCATAAGACTCATTGAAACAGAAGGAGTATCAGACGCAGCCAAGTCACTCGAAACCTTTGGATACAAAATAATCTGGCACGGAATCAACGCTGAAAAAGCAGAGGTCACGAAACCCTAGAACAAACCCAGCGCGCGCCATTATTAACGCCCGCTAACGTTTCAATCGTGACCTCTAGACCAATCGAAGTGAAATAGAAGATTTTTTCACAAGTCATATCTAGCAATTACACCTATGTAAATTGGGGAAAGGGGATTGCAGAAGAGAGTATTTTCCGCAGTCATGTTCATATTGCTGTTAACAAGCATGCTAACACTGGCACTTAACATTCAACCAGTCAAAGCAGGAAAGGTCGTTGTCCCTGACGACTTTCCCACGATCCAGGAAGCCATAAACGCAGCAAATCCTGGAGACACCGTGTACGTAAAAACGGGAGTATACTACGAAAGCGTGCATGTTAACAAGTCTTTGGAGCTTGTCGGAGAGGAAACAAACACTACTATTATAGATGGAGCCAAGTCGCCCAGCGAATCTTATGTGGTTGGTCTCGACGCTAATAATATCATCTTGACGGGATTTACGGTGAGAAACGGGAATTTTGGCATTCATCTTAACCATATGTATTGCTTGGTCAAGGAATGTAGCATTAGGAATAATACATGCGCAATTCTCTTTGAGTGGGGCCCGTCAAACAATATCGAAGGAAATATGATTTGGAATAATACCTATGGCATCGCTTTCACAGATAGTTCGCACTACAATATAGTCAGACGCAACACAATTTGGAATAACGATATGGGAATCTACATAGAACATTCCATAAATCTTTCAATTTATCACAACAACTTCATCAATAACAGTGTTCAAGTTCACATTGAAAAGTATGGAAGCAATTCCAGCTGGGATGTCGACTATCCTTCAGGGGGTAACTACTGGAGTGATTATGCTGGTTTAGATGCCAACGGTGACGGAATAGGCGATACGCCATACGTTATTGGTGCTGATAATCAAGATCGTTATCCACTGATGCATCCTTGGAGCTCGTTTCCAGTTCACAACATGAACACGGGATTGGGATACGTAGCCATCCAGGAAGCTATCAACGCAAACGAAACCCTAGACG
>CAYNQC010000104.1:0-4003 GCA_964399235.1 uncultured Candidatus Bathyarchaeia archaeon
GCTCTTACAGCCTTTATGTTTGCGGTCAGAATGCCATAGCAAATAACACTGAGGAGACACCTGTTAAGGTCTTCAAAAAAATCCAATATTTAAATGAAAGAGAACTTTATTTCAATGAAACAATTTATTATGGAGTTCCTTACAACACTATACCAGTAAATATTTATGGTTATTATCCTCACATGTATGAGTTTAGCTTCTCAGGCACTTATCAGAACAAGGAAGCTTTGGTTGATGCTGTTGATGCTGGGATGTGGGAGTGGAATAAAATCTACTACAGTGATAAAGGAGCAATGAAATATTTATTAGATTCCTTTCCAAAATTAAAAAATATTTATTTCAGTTATTCTCCACTTGTATTCTCAGACGATGCTACTATAAATTTTGATTCAGGATGTTGGAGAAGTGAATATGAGCTGAACGATCCTCGGGCATACTGGAGACCACTCGATCCTACTAACTATATTTTATTCAATCGAGGATTTACAGCTGATAACAATAAAATAAGAATGGTTTTAGGAATTAAAAAAATAGCATTTCAAACCTCAATATCAGCTAAGTTAGTTTTTGATCCTGTGACATTTTGTAGCTCTACATCACAAATCTTGCCACCGCCTCAATGTTCAGACTATCCAGCAGGCTATGTTTGTATACTTGCAGATATTCCATGTAGTTCATGTCCAAAATGCTCAGGCTATAAAATTAATCAATGGAAAGAAGACAGATGTGTTGATTCTAGAATCAATTGTGGATACAACTGTGTTTATGGTGAGTGTGGCGTTCCTGCTACCTGCGATAAATGTGAAACTTGGGATCCTGGCAGCTGCAGTTGTATATTTCATGGTGGTCCAGCTTGTTAAATGAGCAGAATTATATAAAAATTATTATATTATATTTATAGAGGGTAAGTATGAAAGGGATTCATCTTGATATGCTCGTGGTTATAATCATTTTAATAATAGCAATTCTAATTGTTTTAATTTCTGCGTCTGGCTTTATAATTGACACAACTAAGTTTTCACCAGTTTGATATTTATATTCGCCTTCTCAAATAAAAAATATGAAAGGCATAACAGCTTTTATGCTAGAAATATTCCTCCTTGTATTGGCAATTAGTTTATTCCTTATTTTCCTAGAGCCAATAAGAAGGGTATTTGCTTCAGAAAAACCAAGTACGTCTACTCCGCCGATGTTCTCAAGTTCAACAACTACGTTTGATTATTCAACGTATTTGTTAGATTTAAGACCTGTTGATATAGACCAATACGATAATTACAATAGCGATTTATGTAAAAAATTGAAGAACGCTTTGAAATACGCTGTGATGACTGGGAGACCATATAAGGTTGATGAGATAGCATATGGTTCTGACCTTATTAGCAGTGTGCCATTTCCTTTCATAGGCAATTGCAATGATGAAATACTTGAAACAGAAATTGCTAATGGTTTAAAACAAAAGGTTTGTAATTTTGTGCAAATAAACACAAACTCCCCAGTTGGCAGAGATGATTATGGCGGGATAACTGATGCAGCAGGGTTAAGTTTTGATGGTTGCTTTTATAAGACTTTTTCGTATAGTTCTTTATTTGGAGACTATGTTGGGTTTAAGGAAGACCTTAATCATGCTTCTGATGCTGTAAATCTATTTTATTCACCTGATTACCTTTACATAAAAAATGGGGATTATTCTCATCACTTTACTTCTTTTTCATTTCCACCACGTGATTATATTACGAATGCCACTGCATTTGACAATGCATACAATGGAGCAGGAAGATTAAAAATTTATGTTGGTGATGCACAAGCAAAAAATGGAGATTGCACGTTCAACGTCTATTTTTGCCCTAGGCCAGCAATAGCTAAATCTATAGAAAATAGCACAACAAGCATTTTTAATTTGTTTAAGGACTTTGAGCTAGCAAGCTTAAAATTCGAATTTCGTCCATATTATATAACAGATCTTTCTGGCTCTGCTGAGGAAATGGTTGCTACTCTACATCTTCCAATAGGTTATTTGGATATAACTTTTTCAAAAAAAGTTTATTATTGGAATTATTATGATGTAGATTTAGACGGAGATTATGATGTTTCGACTATTTTAAATGCCATAAATGAAGGCTTTTACCTGAATATGAAAGGAAAAAATTACTTTTTTGCTCAACCCCATTGGGATATAACGAGAGATGTGACTATTGATAAAAACAGGGAGTGCTGGAGCTCAGACTATGATGATATTATTAAATCTGGCAGCGTTCAAGATCGTACTCGTTCTATAAGATTCAATTGCGGAGATGATAATGTCTGTAAACGTCAATTAAGAATAAGAATAGCAATAAGACTTGATAACGCGACACAAAATATAGACAGTGATGATAATCTTGAGGAGTTAAATTATATATCAGGGTTTATTTCTTTTTGCGATGAGGGTACAATGGGAGCATATTGTGGAAACAACATGCTAGATGGTACAGAAAAATGTGATTGTGGTGTGACAACAAGCTGTACTGATGAGGGAGGCGGTGATACAGGTGGAGTGACATGCACATCACTAAAATATCAGTCAGGAGAGCTTGGATGCAAACCTTTTGGTCCAGATCAATGCACATTTGATACTAGCAGTTGTGTTCCATTTGTGTGTGGTGATAACACAAAGAATGGGTTTGAGCAATGCGACGGATATGATTTAGGTACACCGCCTCAAACATGCACAGGTTTAGGGTACAAGTCAGGAACTCTTGCATGCAAACCTCCTAGTGATCCAAATAATTGTACATTTGATACTAGCGGTTGTGTGCCTCATGTATGTGGAGATGGTATAAAAGGTCCTGCAGAGCAGTGCGACGGATCTGATTTAGGAGGAAAAACATGTGCAGACCTTGGTTATACACCAACTTGTCCTGATAAATGTGAAGGTGATAAAGAATATAGAACTGGCAGTGGAGGAGGAGTAGGTTCGCTTACATGCATAGCTGCTGGTTTACCTGGAAATTGTACATTTGACACTAGTGGTTGCTTAGCTTGTACATACGCTACTGTTAAACCTTGCATGTATAGCTGTAGTAGTGATAATCTAAATTGTAATGTGGGTTCATGGTGTGACGAAAAAACCTGTACAGGCCGTCTTGATTTTGGCTGTAGCGGTTCAGGAACCTCTTGCACAGCAAATGCAAAATGCGGATATAGTTTTCCAGCAGATTATCCATTATGTACATATAGTGACACTTATAGACCATGGGCATGCACTTATACGCCTGGACAATGGGGATGTGATCCAAACTATACTTGCATTGCTGGATGGTTTAATTGCTGCACAGATCCTGTTGCTGCTTGTGTTGGGACTACATGCAACATAGATGCTAGCAGATGCAAATATGCCTGATAACTATTCTTGAACGTCTTTATTTTATATACAAATTAATGTTAAATTTTATTATGAAAGGGGGTTGGGAAATAGTTTTATTGGCTTTTGTTTAAATGATTGTTTTTGTTAGTTTAATTATTGCTGGGGTGGAAAATGGTGTCCTTCATTCGGAGGAGCAACAAATGGTTGTGGAGATAGTTCTGATGGATGGTGGGATCCTTGTGTAGGAACTGAATGTTGGACAGCAGCTATGTGTATAAGAGAAGATTCTTCTTCTCTGCCAACATGCTTATGGAAGGATAAATACGTTGATGTATTTAAATGCGGAATTGGTTGCTGTGAGGACGAAAATACATGCACTATTCCTGCAGCAAATTGTTATGCAACTGATGATTGTAAATATGTTGGTGGCAGCGGAGGTGATGTAGGATAATTTAAGTTACATTATACATTCATCTAAGTTTTACTGTATTTAATAATTTATATATCAAAAAAATCAAAATTAGATTATGGTAAGTAAGACAGTTGAATTCGTTTTTCAGGTTTTTTTAATAGGTCTGCTTCTCTTACTCGGCATTAGTTATTTTTCTCAAATTCTTGCTCATGCAGGAACGGCCACTGGTTTAGTTTCAAACACAACAG
>CAYNQC010000105.1:0-3999 GCA_964399235.1 uncultured Candidatus Bathyarchaeia archaeon
GTGCACAGGAATGCGATCGTCGGGGCGATCTCGTCGACACGGCCGAATCGGCCGAGGGGAATGAGCGCCATCTCTGAATCGATCAGCGCGGGAATCCCCTGCATCGGAGCCGTCATCGGAGTGTCGATCGTCCCGGGAGCGACCACGTTCACCCGGATGCCCTCCTTGGCCCATTTCACGGCGAGCGTTCTGGTCAGCGCGATGATGCCAGCCTTGGCTGCGCTGTAGCCCGGAACCATCGTCACCGCCCGCAGTGCCGACATCGACGACAGGTTGACCACCGAGGCTCCACCCGAGGCGGTGGAGGCCTTGAGTGCGCGTCTCAGGGCGACCGTCAAGCGGTAGGTGCCGTTGAGATTCAGCGCCACCGACGCGTCGAATCCGTCAGGTGCTGATTCGTCGAGTCCGCCCGGGAAATTCGCGCCGGCGTTGTTGATCAGCACGTCGAGTGAGTCGAACCGGTCTTTCACTGCGTCGATGGATGCCGGGTCGGTGAGGACCAGTTGCGCGTAGTTCATACCGGACAGGTCAGTGTCGTACTCCCCTGCGCCCGCGCGGGTTCCGGTGACGGTGACGTCGGCGCCGGCATCGCGGAACAGGACGGCGGTCGCATGTCCGATGCCGCTAGTGCCGCCGGTGATCAGCGCGCGGGTTCCGGTGAAGTCGAAGGTGATCCGCGCGGTCATGCGTTGTCCGCGATCTGCTTGCGCAGCCATGCTGTCTCCCAGAAGTTGGTGGAATCGGCCAGCAGCCGTTCGTGCGCCGCCTTGAGGACACCCCGGGCACCCGAATGTTCGGGATCGGTGTCGGTCACCTTCTCCGCAAGGTGGATGGCCTGCACCGGTCGGCCGGCGTCGAGATGAGCCTGCGCTCGGGCAATGAGTGCGTCGGCACCGGCCAGTTCCACCAGATCGGCGCTGATATCGACCGGGTCGACCGGATATAGCTCGGTGGTCGATCGGTGGTGGAACCAGCCCGAGTAGTTCTCCCAGATCGCCCGAACACCC
The DNA here is from genome assembly GCA_964399235.1 of uncultured Candidatus Bathyarchaeia archaeon. Lineage (GTDB taxonomy): Archaea > Thermoproteota > Bathyarchaeia > Bathyarchaeales > Bathycorpusculaceae > DASPPK01. The sequence continues at coordinate 1,008 of CAYNQC010000105.1, forward strand.
CAGGGAACCTTGCCGTATCCCTGTCCCAACTCCAGATGCTCCGGAAGCGTGATCTCGCGCATCAGGGTGCGGACGTCCTTTCCGGCATTCATTCCCTCCACCGTCGCGTCGTGGACGTACTGAACCGCGTCACGCAGCCGGGTGAGCTCGAACTGGATTCGATCCTTGCCGGTGATCGGCCAGAAGTGACCGCTGAGAAGAACTTCGGGCTCCAGCGCACGAACCCGCTCGATCGAGTCGATCACGGTGAGCGCATCACGGTAGCGGTCGCCGCGCATGGTGACCAGGTTCGGCATATGTCCGAACAGAGCTCCGAAAACATTGCCGCACAGACAGATTTTCTCGTCGGGCAGCCAGACGACCATCGAATCGTTGGTCTCGCCGCCGGGCGTGGCGACAAATTCGAAGTTTCGTTCGCCGACAGTGAGTGTGAAGGCGTCCTCGACGACGATGTCCGCGTGTGGGGTGCTCTGGCCGGGCAGTTTCTTGCCGAACCGTTCCTGGATCTTGGCGATGCCGGTGGCGAGAGTGTTGGAGAAGGCGAATGCGCTGCGCGAGACTCGGTACCGCGCCAGACGCTCATTGTCATCGCGCCACTGCTCCCAATTGGCCTGGGCCACGATTTTCGTATCAGGATCGCGCACGCTATCCAATCCGCCGACGTGGTCGTAGTGACCCTGCGTCAGGAAGATGTAGCGAACCGGTGATGAGTCAACGGAATCCAGATTCGCACGGTGGACCGGGCCTTCGAATCCCATGCCGGAGTTGATGATTACTCGGCCCTCAGAGGTCGGGATCATGAAGACATTCGTCAGTCCGGGCGAGCACCAGATGCCCGGACTGACTTCGTCAATGACGTCCGGCACCGCGGGCACCATCGCCTCGGCGCCGGGACGGGTCAGGTATACGGGCTCGAATTCCGTCATGGGTGTTCTCCTGTCAGTGATCGCTAGACCGGACGCCGACTTCGGGCCGAACATCGAAACGATCGAAGTAGAAGTCGAATCGGGACCGCACGTCCTCGGGTGTCACCCCAAAATGGCGTTGCAGGTCATACCGAATAGCGCCGTGCTTACCTCGTGGATTGCTGTCGATATACCGTTCGAAGCTCTTGCGCACCCCGGGAGTCAACTCGACGCCGGCTCGGTCGTACAGCGATTCCAGGACAGTCATCTCGTTGCCGTTGAGTTGGTGGAAGCTGATGTCGATACTGCGCTCGGCGGGCACTAGATCGCGGTCACGCACGCCCGCACTGAGCAGGCGGTGAATCCGATCGGTCCAATAGTCGATGAGCCATTCGGGATCGATGCTGGTGCGACGCAGGCGATCCGCATAGGCCATCATCGTGACCGTCGACTGGATGACGGCCACCGGGTCCCGATGGGTGAACGCGACCGTTGCGTCGGGGAACGTTGCCATCAAGGCAGGCAATTGCTCGGAATGCTGCGGGGACTTCAACACCCAGGTTTGCGGACCTCGGAAGAAGGTCAGCGCCTGCAGCACCTTCTTCATATAGGCGTAGTGCCTCCTCTGGTCGAGTGCCAGGTAGGTATCGCGCCAACTCGGAACGCGAGCAAGCCATTCCACGATGTAGCTGGCAAAGTCGAGATCGAGAAGCTCGACTTCTTCCTCGATCGCCTCAGGGAACTGATCGTGCATCGCCGCCACTAGCGGCATGTTGGCCAGCATGGCGTCGTGTTCGGCGCGTGCGCGCCCGTAACGCGGATCGACCCCGAACACATCGGGTCCGCGGCCGCGGGCCGGAATGGGTTCCTGGCTCTCCCAGTACGGCAGGGCCCGTCGGCGCCGGTCGGCGGCCAGCAGATTCACCAGATGCGTGGTACCCGATCGCGGCATACCCACCACGATGATGGGCTTCTCGATCTCGATCGATTCGATCTCCGGGTAGCGCTTGATCAGGTCGGCCAGTGAGATCCGGTTCCGCAGCAGCCGGACGATGCGCGACCGCTGTGTGCCGCGACCCAGCTGGGTCAGACCCGTATCGGCTTCGACCGCCCCCACATAGGCACCGAGACGCGCCGCGAAGTCTGTCGTGTCGCCGAGATCGTCGGACCCCGCACCTGCAACGGCCTCGTCGATCATCTGGTCGATATCGAGCGTGACCGGCCGCGATTCGGTGTATTCAAGAACCTGTCGCTGGACCTCGTTCAGCCGGGGCGAGGTGAGGTCGTCGAGATCGATCGTCTCGGCTGTTGAGCCCATAGCCGCATCTCCACCCTCTTGCATATGTCGATAGTTCGACATACCGTTCGATATTGTGACATCGAAGGTAAGCCTGGAGCGGCCACAGAGTCAAGCGCCGTCACCGCCTACTGAGCGGGTCATCGCGGTAATCGAACTACTGGGCAGCGAGCCGGCCCGGCAGTTCACACTGGCAGAGATCTGCCGCAGCCTGAACATCAGTCGGGCCACCGGGCATGCGATCCTGACCACGCTCACTGCCCACGACTGGGTGACCCGCGATCCGGCCAATGCGGAGTACGCGTGGGGTCCGGCGATGGCGAGTTTGACCAAGCCCGCCAGTTCCCTGGTCTATCGCGCCGAACTCCAGGCCCTGGCCACCGATACCGGCACGCAGGTATCCCTGACTCGCCGGGAGGGTCGAACCATGGTCATTGTGGAGACCGTGGGTGAGTGCCTGACCGGGCCCAGAATCAGCCCCGGCCTGCGCACGCCTTTGGTAGCGCCATTCGGCCGGGATTACATCGCGGGAACCAGCACAGAGGCGCAGGCTGCTTGGCTGGAGGCTATCGGCCAGCCGGACCCCGGCCTGCGGCGCAGAATGACGGCCGTCCTCAAAGAGATCCGGCAACGCGGTTTTGTCGTCGAACGGCTTACCAAGGAGTACGTCCGCGTCTACACGGCACTACGAGCGCTGAGCAGTGATGGCGAAATCGACATGATCACAACCCAATTGGCGCGCGCATTTGCCGATCTGACCACGATCGACGTACTTCCCGACGAGATGAAC
>CAYNQC010000106.1:0-3937 GCA_964399235.1 uncultured Candidatus Bathyarchaeia archaeon
CTCTGGAGCCTTTGACGAGAGTTCGAATCTCTCCCGGGCTACCACTCTCTAGAGATAGATAATACTTTTTAGCCGAGGGGTTTCGCTCATTTCCCCTCCTTTCTCTGTGAGGATTGGGTCGTTTTGGATGATCCTGATGTTCTCCTCAGATTCAGGACCTATGAAGAGTTCTGGTCCTTTTGTTCTAGTCAATGTAGGGAATTCAAAGTTGGTTGTGCAACTCAGTGCCTGCTTCGGAAGAAGCTTGAGATTCCACCTTTCGATCGGTCTAAAGGGAATGGCTACAGGGGATTTTGCCACCAAGATCGAGCGCGCGCTACAGTGCTACGCTTGTCTATGAAATCCAAAGCAAGTCAATCTTCAGACATGTAGGAAAAAGTCTTTAACCAGTCTTCTTTAGTCTTTTAGATTGAGCTGATTAAAATGATGTTTGAGGCCATAAAGTCTGAAATTGTCTCTCATATCTCTTACATTGTCGGCTCCAAGAATGAGGCAGCAGTAATAGACCCTAGAAGGGATTGCCAAGTATACTCCGAAATCGCTATGAAATGGGGTTCCAGAATAAAATACGTTTTCGAAACCCATAGAAACGAGGATTATGTGATAGGTTCTCTAGATATAAGCAAAACCACGGGAGCAGCGATATTCCACGGCCCTGGGCTGGATTGGGGCTACGGCAAAACAATCGCGAATGCACAGGAATTCTCTCTTGGATCGCTCAAGATTAAGGCGTTGCACACGCCTGGGCACTCTCCAGAGAGTACAAGTTATGTACTTTCTGACTCTGATTCAGGGAATCAAGCTGTGACAGCGTTCACAGGCGACACACTCTTCGTAGGAGATGTGGGCAGAACAGATTTCCTCGGTCCCAAAATGACTCCGGTAATGAGCCAGAAGCTGTACGAAAGTATCACTCTAAAGCTACTTCCATTAGGTGACGGCGTGATAGTATGCCCAGCGCATGGCGCGGGCTCCGTCTGCGGCGGAAAAATAAGGGAGAGAGAAATCAGCACAATAGGTATCGAGAAGGCAACAAATCCAATGCTGAAACTCAGCAGGGACAAGTTTGTAGCACACAAAGTTGCCGAGAAACACCAGACCCCACCATATTTCAAGAAGATGGAAGAGTACAATCTGAAAGGCCCACCTTCACTTGGAGCTTTGCCCGATCCTAAGGCAATGAAGCCTTCAGAGTTTGATGAAAAAGCCAGAAAGGGCGCCTTTATCGTGGATGTGCGTTCCCCTGTGGCCTTTGGAGGCGCCCACATAGCGGGGTCTTTCAGCCTGCCACCTAGTAGACTGTCAAACGCAGGATGGGTTCTAACCTACGACAAACCGATTCTGTTAGTAGCGGAGAACCCCGAAGCCTCGGATTTCGCCACGCGAAATCTACGGCGCCTAGGGTTTGACAAAATAGAAGGATACCTAACCGGAGGACTAGAGGCTTGGTACAAAGAAGGGCTGCCAATAAGCAAAGTTAATCTGGTTACAGTCCAAGATTTGCACAAATGGCTTGACTCCAAAGAAAGAATCACAGTTGTCGATGTCCGCAGGGAGAGTGAATGGACCGAAGGACGCATCGAAAACTCGAAACACATATACTTAGGACACCTTGAGAAACAAGCAAACAAAATCCCACGACACACTCCTATAGTAGTGATATGTAAGACTGGAAACAGATCTAGCTTCGGAGCCAGTGTGCTACTGAGAGCGGGATTTGACCGGGTCTACAACTGCCTAGGCGGGATCGATTCATGGAGCAAATCCGGCTTTCTACTGGTCAAGTAGCCTTCAATCGTTACTCTTATTAGAAAAGACCGATTTAGAAAGAACTGAGGATCAACATGTTTCCACTCGGCATAGAGCCTTACTTGATAGGTGGAGTAGTAGTCGGCGTCGGCGTGAGCCTAATATACATAACAACTGGACTCCATGCAACACAGAGTAGCTTCTTCACAACCACGCTTTCATGGTTCTCAAAAAGAAAGCACTTCCAGAAAGAGAGCAACCTAAAGGAGAGAAACTGGAGACTGTTTTTGGCAATAGGCCTCGTCATAGGTGCACTAATTCACACCCTAACGCTTGCGCCAACAGGCTTCTGGATGACATCTGTCCAGATCTGGAGGCTGGCATTGGGTGGACTGCTCGTAGGCTTCGGAACTCGTCTTTCGCAAGGATGCACCTCTGGTCACGGAATAAGCGGTCTGGCATCACTGTCCACAACTTCTCTATACGCTGTCATTGTATTCATGGGTGTAGCAATAGTAACTGCAAACATAGTTCAGCTCATCGGGGTGGCTCCATGAACAAACAAAACATAGCGGTGCTCATAGGCGGAATCTTCTTCGGATTCGGATTAGCCTACAGTGGCATGACCAAACAGGAAATAGTCCTTTCCTTCCTGCAACTCAAAGACCTAGGGCTGATATTTGTTTTGGGAGGCGCAGCAGTTGTTACGTTCTTTGCTGTTAATGTGGTTCCAAGGTATCTTAAAACTCCTCTTCTAGGAGGCGAATTCAAGCCTCGACGAGCACCTCTGTCGCGAAACGTAATAATCGGGGCAATCATCTTCGGTGTTGGTTGGGGCCTTTCAGGCCAATGCCCAGGTTCAGCTGTGGCAAGTTTCGGTACTGGAAACATCATTGTTCTTGTGGGCTTGGCTGCTATGTTCATTGGAGCATACATAAGAGGATTATTGGATCGTTGAGGCGGCTTGGGGCTACAACTGTATGAGTTTTCCCCTATCCTATCTATATTTGATTTTTCCCTCTTTTCTCACTGCAGTCGTGGATATCATGTTCGGAATGGGCTTCGGACTCACGATGACGCCCATTCTGTTAATATCCGGCTTTGGCCCGCATCAGATCGTTCCAGCTCTGTTGTTGAGCTCTCTGCTCGGCAATTTGATCAGTCCATTCTTTCATCACAGGCTTAAGAATGTCGACTTCAGCCTGTGCAGTCAGCACTTCAAGATCTCAATAGTAATTGGGTGCCTAGGCGTAGTAGGCAGTTTTCTTGGTGCTGTAGTCTCAGTAGGCACATCAGATTTCATTCTAGGGGTGTACATAGGGCTTCTAATAACGGCACTGGGGCTCTTCCTCTTGCTGAACAGAAAACTCAAGACAAGCTTTTCATGGCATAAATTGGTAGCGTTGGGACTCTTCGGATCATTCAACAAGGGAATCAGCGGAAGCGGTTTCGGTCCAATAGTCACCACCGGCATGATCCTGATGAGCATAGACGAGAAAATTGCTGTATCAATACAGACATTCTCAGAACTCTTCGTGAGCGTGGCGGGTTTTCTCACTTTTGTGTTGTCAGGGATCCCGATCTCATGGGAACTCGCTCTCCCCTTATCGATTGGTGTTGTTATATCCTCTCCGCTGGCAGCGTTTGTGGTTCATAAGTTTCAGAGCCGAAAGCTGAGAACAGCCATAGCCGTGATGACAGCTGTATTGGGTGTTTCGACACTGCTCAGGCTGTTATGGACTTAGGTATGATAATATGAAGTAGCACGCGCGGATTGTTGGACAAACAATAGAACAGGTGCATCGCGCGCGCGTAGCGTGGGAAAAAACACGGTGCTTGGTCTCCTGCTACAAGTGCACAAGATGAACATACTAGATTGCTTGCGCACCTATAGATCTTGGCTTGTTAAGACCACTTTAGAATCGATCATCTAAGGGATTGGCAGAATCCAAACTGCGACTGGAGCTATTAGCAGAGTTGGAATGGCAGTCAAAATGCCAGTCTTGATTAGTTTGTCTTTTGGAATCTGACCTGTTGAATAGATTAGTGCGGTAGATGGGACGCCTACTGGTGTTACAAATGCTATCGTAGCAGATCGATCGATAATGCTTAGTTGCCGAGGGGCTTCGCCCACTTCCCCTCCTTTTTCTGCGAGGATTGGCGCGCGCTGCTGGTATATGCTGGGTCT
>CAYNQC010000107.1:0-3872 GCA_964399235.1 uncultured Candidatus Bathyarchaeia archaeon
TAAGGCGCAACCATCCATATTCACACTCAACCTTTGTGCGCTGTATTTAGAGGGCGAAATGGAAACCTTTTAGACCTGCATTGTTCACCTACTCAGCGTAGTGCTGGTCATCATGGACAAACCATTTCTCCGTCAGATGCCGGGTCCTGAACTTAAGAATCCCATTTTCGTTCAGGGTCTTCCAGGCTTCGGGAACGTTGGCAAGATCGCGGCATATTTGCTGATGAAGTTCAGTGGAGCCAAGCCTCTTGCGGAGTTGTACTCGCCTTCCTTTCCGGATTATGTATCAGTGAGTTCAAAAGGGATTTGCCATTTGCCAAGATACGAGTTTTACAGTGCGCCTACGGAGAAGAATGATTTCGTGATAATGACGGGTGACACACAGCCTTCTTTCGATGATGTTGTGGCACATTATGCACTCTGCAGCGAAACTCTCGATTTCATCCAGAAAAAGGGCTGCAACTTCTTGGTAACGCTTGGAGGTGCACCCGCCAAGGAAGAGAAGGCACAAGTGTATGTTGCCGCCACTTCGTCAAGACTTGCTTTGGATTTTATGGAGAAAGGTGCAGTAATCTACAGTAAAGGGCGAGTTGTTGGGGCTACGGGTTTGCTCTTGGGACTTGCCAAAGAACGAGGCCTAGACGGGATTTGTCTTTTGGGCGCCACAACTGGGTTTAAGGCAGATCGCGGTGCAGGTTTCGCGGTATTCAAATTTCTGATGAAAGCACTGGGTAACGAGATAAAGGAAGGGTTATAAGAGAAGCCCTTAATTTTAACTCACTGCAAGGCGTTAGGGGATGACAGAAAAGAAACCTCAGACCAAAACTGATCTAATTGGCTCAAAATACATGAAGATGCTATTGGTGATTGTCATGGCGATCTTGTTGTTCGGCGGGCCATACATGGTCTATGTGCTTTACAACGTCCTAAAGGTGCGTTTCATAATTTCAGGTGGCGTTGGGTTTGGCGCCGTCTTTTTAGGGCTTGTGTTGATGTGGTATCTGATCAAGAAGAAAGTGATTTCCTGAACAGTTTGTTTCTGCCTCAGATACCCTAGAGTACATCACCATTTTCAGACAAAAAGGCTCGTCATCGGCACGTCTAAAGGTGCATGAACTTTGTTAAAAGTCGTTCGGTGAAAATAAATCAGCAAGAAATATACGCACAATCAATGCAATTAGAAGCCGTATCCGCGCCAGGTGTGCGGGGTGTGAAAAGGTGAAACAAGGTAAAGGAAAAGCTTCCAAACAAGAGCTGGGTCATCCCGTGAGTCTGGCCGATCTAATCGAATATAATACAGGCTCTGTTGTGAGTCGAACAATAATCGACAGAAAAACTGGCACAGTGACCTTGTTCTCTTTTGACAAGGGCCAGGGGCTGAGTGAGCACACAGCACCGTTTGACGCTTTGGTGTTTGTCGTCGATGGCGAAGCAGAAGTCACTCTCGCAGGCAAGTGCTCTATTGTTAAGACCGGAGAAATGATTGTGATGCCTGCTCACAAACCGCATGCATTAAAAGCAGTTGACAGGTTCAAGATGCTCTTGATCATGGTGCATTCATGAATATGTTTACGTATGCTGACACATGGGCACAAATTATATAAAATATGCTGAGAGATATATCGGGTATGCAGGAAGATAAAGAGAAAAAACTCGAGGAAATGATAGGCAAGGGCGAAGGGTCAGCAAGAAGAACCACAATAATTCTGGACAGAGATGAGCGAGATTACATCGATTCTCTGATCCGTGAGGGAAAAGAACCAGGCATAAAACCCTTAATCTCGAAAATGCTCGATGTCTACAGAAGCATGATGATTTACGACTGGCGTTTTCCAGGTGAATATTACTGCGGCATAAGCCGTATCGCATTTGCGAACGTGGAGCTACTAAATATTCTGATCCAAAACACGCCGAAAGATAAATGGCGTGAAATTGGGAGAAAAATGGGAGAAGCAATGAGAGTGTCGATCGAAACGACATTGGGAATACACGCTCAGGAACGTGAAAAGTGGACAGACGTTTTCAAGCGCCTGCGGGTGCAGGGTTTCGGCGATTTCTATTTGAAAGACAAATATATCCTCATCAAAATACCTTTTATCAATGAATCTGACATCTGGGCGGGTCTCTTAGAAGGCTTGTTGGAAATAGAATTAGGCATCAAAACCGCCTCACCGCCTCTGGTTTTCGAAATCAAAGAAAAAGCGTAGAAATGAAAGAATAGATATTATACCGCGCAATGGAATAATTAAGCAGAAGCTGAAGGTGAAACGTAGATGTCGCTTCATGAAGCGATGCTTTATGAGAAACTTGACGGAAAAAAAGTAAATTGCTACCTTTGCGCGCGAAGATGCCGCATAAACGAAGGGGGAACTGGCTTTTGTCTCGTAAGAAAAAACGTCGGTGGCACTCTTTTCTCACTCAACTACGCTAAAGCAATCTCTGCCGGTATAGATCCTGTTGAGAAGAAGCCGTTGTCCCATTTCAATCCTGGTGCAATGGTCATGTCAGTCGCAACAGTGGGCTGTAACTTCCGTTGCCAGTTCTGCGACAACTGGGTCATCAGCCAGGAAAAAAGGATAAATGGCAAACATTTTCCTCCAGAAGAGGTGGTCAAGAAAGCCAGAGAGAACAGTTGTCAAGGAATAAGCTACACGTATACTGAGCCAACGATTTTCTTCGAGTATGCTTACGACACATCCGTGCTTGCACGCCAAGTTGGATTCTTCAACACGTTTGTAACAAATGGCTATATGACGCCAGATGCAGTAAAAGCCATAGCGCCATACTTGGACGCAGCGACCGTGGACTTCAAAGGCGGCGCAGACCCAGAGTTTTACAAGACTTTTTCAGCCGTTCCGGTAGTCGTCCCAATATTTGAAGCGTTGAAAGAGATGAAACGCACCAACATCCACATAGAAATCACGAACCTAGTCGTACCCAAGTCAGGCGACTCCCTTGAGCGGATAAAAGAACTCGCAACATGGATCAAAGACGCGATCGGGAAAGACACGCCTTTTCATTTGTTGCGTTTCCACCCGGACTTCGAGTTGACGACGATTCCTTCTACGCCAGTGGAAACTCTTGAGAAAGCATACATGTCAGCAAAGGAAGCTGGGCTCAACTATGTCTACATCGGGAACGTGCCTGGGCATCCTTGCGAGAGTACTTACTGCCCAAACTGTAACGAGACAGTAATCAAACGCTACAGCTTCGCGATCACCCGTTGGAACGTGACGAAGGACATGCGGTGTCCAGTATGTGGACATGACATTGCAATCAAGGGCAAACTCCATCCAGGCGGACCTTCGGTTCCATACTCAATCTTCTGATTCATATCTATATTTGCATCAAACTGAAAACAAAATGTGGAAACTACTGCGACCTGACGCTGCGGCGGTTTTTGAGGATGAAATGGCAAAGAAAAGCCTGAGCAGATACTTTGCCACAATGAGTGACGAGAAGACTTCCAAATTCCTGATTTCCAAGAGACTTTCGGCGAGTTTCAGCGAACATGATACGATCGAGAATCTTTGGCAGGAGCACGCGAGCCTAACACAGAAGTTCTATGAGACCGAGCAGGCCGTTGATAAAGGCGAAAAAGCATTGAGCAAGATGTCGAAGCCGGAAAAATCCTACCATGATTTGAAGATAGAAATCGCCAACCGGATTCTCTCTTCATGCCATTTTTGTACACGCAGGTGTCAGGTGAATAGGCGTGAGGGAGAATTAGGCTACTGCAAATGTGGTTCCAAAATAGAAGTATCCAGCATTTTTCAGCATATGGGCGAGGAGCCTGAACTTGTGCCTTCAGGAACCGTTTTCACAATGGGCTGTACGATGCGTTGCAAACACTGTCAAAACTGGACCATCTC
>CAYNQC010000108.1:0-3834 GCA_964399235.1 uncultured Candidatus Bathyarchaeia archaeon
GAGCAGACTTGGAATTGACAAGGGTAGGCTGACAAACGCGAGGAGTCCCACAGCGAAGAGGAATATTGCGTAGACGGTTAGGGATGTGAAGTTGTGGTATGTTTCCTCGGTTCTCCAGTCTAGTCGCACATCGGAGAACAGTAGCCAGACGAACAGTGGTGCAAAGAGAAGAAGTGTGTATTTTTTGTACCATGGAAGATCAGTCTCTTCGGGATCACGTTTCCTTTTTCTGTTGATTGCTGGAAGATCGGGGAGGAAGTTGCTGTAGAAGTAGACGGCTATTCCCCAGAGCATTGAGCCCCAGAGATTTTGGTGGAAGAGGAATTGTATTCCAAACAGGTAAGCTAGGCTAAGGGGTATGATTAGCCATATGAATACTTGGATGGTGTGTCGAACATGTTCGGTTGTTTCCTCATGCATGCGGTAGAGTGGGAATTTGGATTTGATTCTGCGGTTGATGTTCTTGAACGTGTGCAAGACCAGACCGTATAGGGCTTCGTAGAAGCCTTTCAGAATATTGCGTGTTTTTGCAAGAAACTTGCGGAGTCTAGATTTTTGCGCCGTTGTCACCATGAGTAAACGTGTTACTCTGTTTGGTCATGTTCTTTAACTCTTTTGTAATCATGCTGAACTCGTGTCGGATGGACATCTATCTTCCCATTCTACCTTTCTTGAACGCGTAATGCGCGCTAAAAGTGCTTAGGATCCTTTTTGACTGCTAAAATAGGGACCATCGTCTGGCTAAGCATCGGTCTGTTCCATGTTGACTCCATCTTGACCGTTGAGTCGCCTACCACCGATTTTCGTTGAGTTCTTGAACACTAGGATCTTCTGGTCAGTAATGTTTGGAACATAACTGTAAGGAACGCCGTAAGGTCTAAGTTTGGCTCCTGCTTGGTACCAAGTGATCTTGCCTTTCCATTGAAAACCAGCTTTCTTGATTATTCCAGCCATGCCTGAAGATTTTTCACAAAATTCTTTATTTTGGTATTCGTCTTTGCAGAAAACCACAAAGTATCTTTCTTTCTTGAGGACTTTTTTGATTTTTCTGGATAGTAACAGGATTCTTGCCAGAAATTGTGAGTAGTTCAGTATATTTCCGAGGTCTTTCTCGCTTGTTGAGTAGCGTTCTGGAACGTTGGCTATGCGGGTGGCGTAGGTTTCATTGCACATTGTTCTGTCCCATTGCACGTTTTCTCTGTATGGAGGATCGATCACGACGAAGTCGAATGATGCTTCTGGGAGTGTGTCTAGTGTTTCTAGTGCGTCACCTGCTGTTACCTTGAACCTTTTGATACCTGCTTCTTTGCAGACTTGGTCGTAGATGTCTATCCATTCTTTGTTCAGTTCTATTCCCATGCCTTTTCGTTGTGCAAGTGCACATCCAATCAGGGTTCCGCCTACCCCGCACATCGGGTCGAGGACTTTCTCGCCTTTCTTCGTGAAGAATTCTATCAAGTCCTTCATCAATCGTGGCGGCTTGTTTCCTCCCTGTTTTTTCCGAAGCTCAAAACCCAGCTCGGTTGGGTAACTGGTGATCCATGCGTTTCTGGTGAAAAACATCCATTCAGTGTTTGAGAGGTCGTTCAAGTTGTTCCTGGGGTCAGGGAACCCTCTCTTTGCGACCTTCTTATCTCGCGTAAGTTGCTTCTTGTTGTCCGTCTTCATCGATCTTTCCATGCGTAGAGTTCGACTATGACAAGTTAAGTCTTATCTTGATTGTGCACTCAATTCTGAACAGCATGTGAAGCGTGATTTTACTGAATTTCAATTGGCGAGTGAGCTCTTTCCTTTTTTGTCGAAGCATGGCTAATGCTTGATGGCAGTCAATCTTTGTTGTGGGAAGGGTCATTTGCATGATTCGTAGAGGTAAATTTTTTTGGGAACGGGCTTCATTGAAGTCTTTTTGCTCTGTGCTAGCCTCAAGTCAACCAGCATTTCAGCAGTCCTGACAGCAACGAGGCCTGGTTCTATCACGGGTATCCCGAGTTGATCCTGTAGCCAATTGCTCAATCTTCTGAACCCGCCACAGCCGAATATCAACACATCCGCACCATCGAGAATGCATTCTTTACCGACCTTGACTAGTTTCTTTTTCATAGATTCGATATTTGTCTCAAGATCTGCAACCCTTGTGTCAACTTCCCTGACCGAAGCCAGTCTGTCTTCGAGCAAGTACAACCTGGCTCTTTCTATGACGGCGTTAATCGAGGTCTTGAGAGGAACCACCACTGAGAATTTGTTGCCGAGCTGAGAGGCGAGATGCATCGAAGATTCTAGCATGCCTACGACGGGTATGTTTAGCAGTTCTTTGGCGGCAGACAAGCCTGGGTCGGTTGCGCAGAAGAACACAACGGCGTTGCAGCCTTCCTCTTCTGCTTTTTTCGCTTCTTCCAGAGTAAAAGGCACACAGAACGTTTCATCGTAGATGTCTTCTATGCGTTCAGGGCCTCTTTTCAGGCTTACTACGCTGAGCGAGGTGTCCGGTCGGACAACTCTCCCGAAATCCTCTAGGACTATTTTATTGTAGTATTCTGAGACTACGGGAACGATGATTTTTATCTTCATGGCGGTTCACGTCTTTTTTGAATTTGGAGCCGCCATATTAAACTTGTGTGTCGTAAAATAGTCGTGCTGTACTGTGGCTGTGTGCCTTTCGACTTGCTGGAGGCGTTAGTCCTTTTGGTGTCTTCGTTGCATTAGTTTTTTAGGCGCGTTGCGCCAAAGAATGTGGCTGTCGGAGAAGTTGAGGTGTGAAGATGGCGGATGGCGGGCGAGACGGCGGCGTTTTGATCAGGGATTTTCGTCGGTCTGACTTGGACGATTTGCTGGTTCTTATGCCTATGTGTTTTGCCAAAGAGTTTGAGGTTACTGGGTTTGACCCAGATCGTTTAAAGGGCATGGTTAACCGGGGGTATGGACCAGGGGGCAGATTTCTCCTTGGGTTGTTGCGAGTTTTCGGGAAGGAGCCGATCAAGTTTTTGGTGGCCGAGGCTGATGGCAAAGTGGTTGGCACAACAATCGTTAATGATAAGGGGCGAGCTGGCTACATTTCGACAGTTATGGTGCATCCCGATTACAGGAGAAGAGGCGTTGCTGCGAGGCTGATGGAAAATGCCCTTGATTATGTGCGGCAGAGGAGGAAGGCTAGGGCGATCTTGAATGTTGATTCAACAAACATGCCTGCCATAAACTTGTATGCCAAGCTGGGTTTCACTGTGTTTGAGCATGTTGGGTACTTTTTGGGAGAAACAGATTCTATGCACCTGTCAGAAGACGCTGGTGAGGTTGAGGTTCGGTCTTTCCTGAAAGAAGATTTGGATGAGGTGTATGGGCTGGTAAGAGGTTCGGAAGATTCGAATCGGTTGAGAATGTATGATTTTGGCAAGGGAGACTTGAGGACGTCGTTTTTTCAGCGTTTGTTTCGTTTTTCAACTCTTAGTAGACTAGTTGCTGTGCTTGGGGGCAGAATTGTTGGGTATGTCGAGGCAGTGTACTCCACGCCTAAAGTGGCGGGGGCTGTTAATTCTATTTATGTGGGTTCTGAGGAGGGCGAGAGGTCACGCGGCATTGAAAGGGCTCTAGTAAACGCGGCGTTTAATGAGATTGTGAAGGGCGGAGTGAAGCGGGTTCGTGTGACAGTTTCTATGGAAAGGCAAGCACTTATAGGGACGCTTGTGAGTCTATTGTTCCGAGAGGCTTTGGTTATGGACGGGATGGTGAAGGAGTTTTGATGTTGCGCGGGAAATTGACCATTGTTTCTCGAAATAAATGCAGTATGAATGATGAGTGAGTGGTCTTGAGGAAGAGAAGTTCATCAACGAGCGAGTATCT
>CAYNQC010000109.1:0-3795 GCA_964399235.1 uncultured Candidatus Bathyarchaeia archaeon
ACTGTAAGGCTGGCAAAGAAAACCTGTGTGAAAAATACAAAATGATCGGAAAAGACGTCGATGGAGGATTTGCCGAATACGTCAAGGTTCCAGCTCGAAATGTGTTGAAGCTGCCAGACGCGACACCGTTTGAACACGGGGCCCTGCTTGGATGCGCGGTGTCGACAGCGTTTCACGCCTTGAAAAGAGCACGTGTCAGCGCTGGAGATACCGTGTTGGTTTACGGTGTTGGTGGAGTAGGCATCCATGCGGTTCAATTGGCCTCAAGAATCTTCCACGCTGGAAAAGTCATCGCCATAGACAAACTTGATGAAAAGCTAGAACTGGCGATTAAACTAGGAGCAGACGACGTCGTGAACGGAGGTAAATGCGATCCGGTGAAACGCGTCGAGGAGACGACAGGCGGAAAACTGGCTGATGTCGTCTTGGAGTTCATAGGTCAGAAAGTAACCATGCAGACTGCAATGAAATGCCTCGGCAAAGGTGGCAGAATGGTGATGGTCGGAATAGGTCCGGATGACATCGTCATCTCTCCTTACAAGACTATCATCGGCAAGGAGATTGAACTCATTGGTGCAGATGATCATCTGAAGTCAGAAATGGCACAACTGATCGACCTGATGGGTGCTGGAAAAATAGATCTTTCACATTCGATAACTCACAGACTTCCACTGGAAGACGTAAACACTGGGTTTGAAATTCTCAGCAAGGGAATTGGAAATCCGCTCAGAATTGTACTTGTCCAGTAAACTCATGTGCACTGTGCAGACATGTCACGGATACAGAGTTCGCACTTCTCAATTTCAACAGTCGGGTCAAACGCTTTGTGGAGCTTACACAACAGGCCTTTAGACCTTATGGCTTTGCAGACGGCACAGTACATCAATATCAAATCTCGATGTGGAACGGGACCCTTGGCCAAGGATTCCGTCATATGGGACACTAGGCGCCTGATCTCACCGTCATCTGCCAAGTCGATTGCCTTTCCACGGATGCTTCTGGAATACAGACTTATCGCGGGTTGGCTGACCCGCAGAAGCTTGGCTGCATCCACTTGCTTGAGCCCATATGAATCAGTGAGTTCTCGCGCAATCATGGCTCGAACTACAGGTAAGACACATTTTACTGCGACTTCGCAGGGAACGGACATTGATGCTGCTTCCGTGTTGTAATAGTAGAAAGGCATAAATATACTTTATTACGATTGTCATATCAAATTGAAGGTGAAAAAAATGAACTGGAGAAACGTTGCCGAAATCTCCAAAGATGTATATTGGATAGGCATAAAAGACTGGAACAGAAGACTTTTCGACGCGCTGATTCCGCTTCCGAAAGGAACAACCTACAACTCATATCTAATAGTCGGATCAGAAGAAAAGGCAATAATCGACACAGCCAACCCCGGTTTTGAAAAAGAATGGGAAGAAAAGATAAGAAAAGTCGTGGATCCCGCGGAAATCGACTACGTAATAATGAATCACGCCGAACCCGACCACGCAGGAGCGATTCCACACATCATGGCGATCAACAGCAAAGCCAAACTTGTAACAACAAGCCGAGGCGCAAAGATGGCCCAAGTCTTCTTCAAAGTGCCGGAAAACCGAATAAAAATCGTGAAAGACGGAGAAACACTCGACCTTGGAGGCAAGACGCTGAGATTCATCGAGGCACCGATGCTTCACTGGCCTGAAACGATGTTTACCTACCTGTCTGAAGACAAGGTTCTGTTTCCATGCGATTTCTTCGGTTCACACGTCGCGCAGGGATTGTATGACGACGAGATAGAAGATCTTCTCGTGTTTGCGCAACGCTATTTCGGCGAAATCATGATGCCCTACAGCTTCAACGGTCAGAAAGGCATGGAAAAAATCCAAGGCCTCGAAATCAAACTTATCGCGCCAAGCCACGGACCTATTCACAGACATCCCGAAAACATTCTCAATGCATACAAAAAGTGGGTAAACGGAGAAACCAGACAGAAGGCGGTCTTGATTTATGCAACAATGTGGAACAGCACCGAAAAGATGGTCAAAACAATTGAAGACACACTGCTCAATGAAGGAATAGAAGTTTCCAAACACAACCTGACCGTGGCAGACATAGGTGACATTGCAAAAGACCTCGTTGACTCACGTGCTATAGTCCTAGGCTCGCCCACAGTGCTAGCAGGCGCGCACCCGCTGGCAATGTATGCTGCTTACTTGGCAAAGGCTCTTCATCCACCTGCAAAGTTCGCAGTCGTGCTGAGCTCCTTCGGCTGGGGCGGAGGAGCCATAAAACACATTCAGGAAACATTGGGACCCACCAAAATGGAAATAGTGGGGGCCATGGAAATCAACGGTCCGCCAACAGAAAGCGACACTGACAAGATAATCGAAATTGGGAAAACGCTGGCTAAGAAGATCAAAGAAGGACATTAGAAGATAGGAAACTATTATCCTTTTAATATCTGAAGTCAGTGAGACTATTGTTTAGGCAAGGAGGCAAAGAATATGAGCGAAATGGACGAAGCCAAGAAGAAACTGTTGAAGGAAATAATCAAGCAATTGCCTGGAGGAGCACCGCCGGAAGAGGTCAAAGAGAAATTCGGAGAAGCCCTCAAGGGCGTCAGCTCTGAAGACATCATCAAAGTTGAGCAGGAGCTCGTCAAGGAGGGAATGCCTCGCGAAGAGCTTCAGAAACTATGTGACGTTCACATGGCAGTTTTCGCGGAGCAACTTCAGGGGCAGGAGCTTCACCTTGCTGCGGGACATCCGATAAGCATTCTCATTGAGGAACACAGAATCATGCTTGAACGTGCTGAGAAACTTGAAGAGTTCATAGGCATGGTGGAAGAGGCATGCGACTCCGTGTATGTCGGCGACGTGATGACAGAGCTTCAAACTATGGCGAAGGAATTTCAGGATTCAGAAAAGCACTATCTGCGAGAGGAAAACGTTGTGTTTCCTATAGCCGAAAAACACGGGATCACTGAGCCACCAGCAATCATGTGGATGGAACACGACAAGATACGAGAGTTCAAGAAGGATTTTGTCAATCTGATTGAAAAATGGAACACCATAACCTTCGAGGACTTCAAAAAGCGCTTGGGCGAAATCGCCAAGCCGTTGTGCAGCCTGCTTCCTTCACACTTCTACAAGGAAAACAACATACTCTTCCCCTCAACCTTACAAGTGACCACCATTGACGAGTGGATAGAAGCCAGAAAAGAATTCGACGAAATAGGCTACTGCTGCTTCACACCGCCCGCAGCCATCGCGCAGATGGAGACGGAAGAACCTAAAGCCAAGGAAGCAGCTGTAAGCGACAAAGCCGTGAAATTCGAGACAGGAACACTTACTGCAGAAGAGATTGAAGGCATCCTGGACACGCTTCCGATAGACATATCATTCGTTGACAAGAATGACAGCGTGAAATACTTCAATAAGGCTGAAAAGAGAATATTCGTGCGCACAAAATCTGTTATCGGCAGAAAAGTACAGCAGTGCCATCCAGAGAAAAGCGTTCACATAGTGAGCAAGATTGTGAATTCTTTCAAGACAGGTAAGAAAGATTCAGCCGAGTTCTGGATCACAATGGGCGGCAGACTAGTTCACATCAGATACTTTGCAGTCAGAGACAAGAACCAAGAATACCTAGGAACCGTTGAAGTCACACAAGACTTAACAGACATAAAGAAGATCGAAGGCGAAAAAAGGCTTCTGGACTGGCGGGAATAGAACTCCCAGCGCTATTCAAAAAGCACATGTAAATGGTTATACTAGAGTCTACGTCAAGGATAGGAAAGGTTTTTAG
>CAYNQC010000110.1:0-3695 GCA_964399235.1 uncultured Candidatus Bathyarchaeia archaeon
CTATTTCCTTGCTTACGTGCAATCCTTCATAGGTGAACCTGCATTCGTCGAGCGTGCCCACAACATCGATAACCATGAGCTTCCTTTCAGGGTTGAAAGCCAGTTCAATTTTTCCATCCTCGTTTTCCAAGTCGGCTTTCAACGCAAGCTGAGTAATTACCCTATTGACTTTGAACAGCAATTCTCTGACTTTTTCGAGTTCCTCGGCCGTCAAACTGGCGATTTCTTGTGCGTCTTTCCAAGGGAGATAGCGATCTTTTTCTTCGAGTTTGGTGCTTACGTCAAAGATGGGTTTCGAAAGTCTTTCCCCGGGCTTGGGGTAATGCGTCAAACCAAGTTCTTCTATGCTTGTCTGTCCCTGCTCCAAACGTTTGAATATGCTGGAGCCTTCTGGCAACCCGTTTCGGTATATTATCTCAAGTGGAATCAAGCAGTTCCTCTGGCTTAGTGTGTAGGCGCCGTAGTTGTAGAGCAGTTTTCCATTCTTAACCAGCGCAGTAGGCTTGTACACGTTCACCAGGGCGATTTCCATAATGTCTGCAGGCTTAGCGAGCTGTTCAAGCTCTACGACTTGCCCGTTTTCGTTCACCAGACCTCTGTAATGGGTTTTGACGCCTTTTTCTTCGAGCTTTTCGAAGCAGTAGGCGCCCATAAGGCATAATGCTGCCCCTTTGCCGTTTATTTGATCAGGCATTTCGCCCCAATCGAAAACTGAATACCTGTCTGAGAAGTGAAAGCGTCCGATGCCCATTTCGTCGCGGGTTGGTTGCTTCAATATTTCTAAGTCTTTGACGCTGCCCATGGTCTTGCCCTACTTCAGCTTCTTGAGCGATTCATCGGCCTTTTCAATTTCCCTCTTCTTGGCTTGTTGATAATCTTTTATGCGCTTTTCAAGCTCTTTGTCCTCAACAGCAAGGATCTTTGCAGCCGCGAGCGCGGCTCCTTCAGGCTCGAGTGTCACGAGAGAGGCGACTCCGCTTGGGACTCTCAGAGATGAGTAGATGTCTGCGCCGCCGAATTTGTCGGAGTAGGGTGGACAGGCGAGGACGGGTTTTGTCGTGTTGGCGTCGACAAAAGCACTGAGAGCATTTGATCTTCCTGCAACCGTGATGTAAACTATTTTCTCGTTCTCATATTCACGAAGGGTTTTGATGACTTTTTCGGGTGTCTTATGGGCAGAACCTACACGAAATGAATAGTCTATACCGAGGGTCTTGAGTGGTCTGGCGATTTCACCACAGAATTCCAAATCTCGTTGCGAGCCCATTAGAATGATTACTTTGCCTTTCATGTTTCCACGCCGTGATCATGTGGTAAAAGGTTTCACATACTAATTAGTTTTTAACTCTGGTTCAGAAAGGGTTTGACGCTGCTTCTTTCTCCATCTCAGGAATATATATGTGAGCCCAACCAGTAGGACCCCCACCACAAGGCCAAGCGCAAATATCATGAGTCCCAAAGTCGTGAGGTCAGATGAAACACCCAACACAGCGAGAGCCAACATTCCAGTCAGAAAGCCTGCGATAAATATGGCGAGACCCAAGATCGAGAAACCAGACAAGAACCCTTTCTCCAAACCCGTTCGCTCCAACTTCAATGTCTTGTGGTTTATCCCTACCTCGCTTCAATAATAAAACCTTACCCCAACAACAAACTGCAAAGCAAAGCCTATATCGTTGTGCCTTGTAAGGCAACCAAGCGCGCGCGCTTGCTGTAAAACCTGAAGGAAACCGACAAGTTGAGGTGCAGCCGCACCGTAGTAGACCAGTGTGGAAAGAATGATTCCGTCAGCTTCCTTCATCTTGGAGAAGATGGCTTCGAACCGAGCCAAAGTGTAGACGTCACCGCAAACCTCCTCTTTTGTGTAGGGTTTTCTTTTATGATGAGAATTATATACAGCTGCGTCTAATAGGTAATCAATTGCCAGGTACAAGGGATGGGAGTCTTGTTTGCCTATCAACCCTGATTTTCAAAAGAAAAGGAAGAGAGTTGGCAAGGAAGAAGGTGTAGCTGTTTGGGGGCCCGTAGATCCGCCTGAGAAGCTTGGTATACGTGGAACTAACGTGGCCGTTGACTGGGATATTTGTAAAGGCTGCGGCGTATGTATTGATGTTTGTCCAATGCACGTTTACGGTTGGAAGGGGACTTCTGGTCATCCAACCTCAGACAAAAAGCCTTCTCCAATTGGGGAATCAGAGTGCGCATGTTGTTACGACTGTGAAGCGCAATGCCCAGTCCAGGCAATCCGAGTCGTTTTTGGGCCACCCAAAGCATTTGTCGCGGCGGTTCCGTTAATGTTCGCACAAATCATACTTAGCGTTATCTATGGCATCGTGTACGGACCGTATTTGGGTCTAAGCATTCCATTTTACGTTGGATGGATAATCTTGGTTGTTGGCCTGCCGTTCTTCTTATCTCCATCACTGTACTTTCCAAAGGCACAAGAAGGAAAAAGCGTGATGGATACTCGCGCTATTGTTGATAGCGGAACCTACGGAATTGTTCGACATCCACAAGTTCTAGGCTGTATTCTTTTGATTTGTGGTTCTATCTTCATTTCCCAACATTGGCTTAGCGCAATTGTTGCAGCTCCAATATTCGTGTTGTTCTATCGATATGTCCTAAAGGAGGAAAAAAGCCTAATCGTGAAGTTTGGCAATGATTACAAATGTTACATGCAAAAGGTGCCAAGCATGAATTTCATAGTTGGGATAATAAGGCTGAAGTTTAGAAAACACGAGTGAATAAGCACACACGCGCTAAGAAAAACGAGCCTACGAGTCAAGAAGAGTGCAAAGGTTTCTTGTGCCAAAGGCAGATCTGCCGGATTTTCCTTCAGATTTATCAATGAGAGTTTCGTTCCTTCTTTGTTGATGCCGTATGGTTCACAGAGACAGACATGATATTGTACTTGAGATCCTTAGAAAGACGTCTTCTCGCACATGCAGTAAGACTTTGATCATGAGCAGCGTTGGGTTGTCATATGTGCAGGTTCAGAAGTATCTGCGCAGACTGTTGGAAGAAGGATTGATCGAAGTGACCTCGGAACGCAGTTACAGGACCACTAAGAAGGGGGTGGAGTTCCTGGAAAAGTGTTCTCAGTGCTTCCTTTTCAAGTGGGACAAATAAGGTGCGGAGCCACTTTGGAGTTGCGGTTTGAAGGTCGAATTTAGCAATTGCTATGGGCGCCGTCATCGGTGTCGCTGCAACAGCCACGGCAACAGGATACTTGGTGAAAAGAAGAAAGAAGCCTCTGCCGCCACCACCGGATACTCACGAGTTTTCTTTGTGCCCTACGTGCAGGAGACAGTTAAACTACATAAGCCAGTATCAGCGATGGTACTGCCAAAACTGCGAAAATACGTCTAATCACCGCGCACTAAGGTTTGTCAAGGGCTACAGAAGAGCGTGCCTTAAACCGATACAACAATGCGAAGAAACAAATCTGGTTGAGCTGAAAAGGGTCCTTTTTCATTCTTCGTGTGCAATCAATGTCAACGTCGACTTGATGTTCTTAATCTTTCTAATTTTGTCGTGAACAGCTTTGATTTTACTCATATTTTCAGCTTCTGTTCTTACGATGATATCGTGGACACCATAGAGGGCATGAGCGTATTTGACCCCCTTGAGACTTCTCAATTCCCTTAACATCTGTGGGTCAAATACATTTGTGTTCAGTAACAGAAACGCGCCAG
>CAYNQC010000111.1:0-3668 GCA_964399235.1 uncultured Candidatus Bathyarchaeia archaeon
ATGCCACAATCAAGGCAACGGTGACAGACGATTCGGACTCGATCTTCACGCCATGCAGATACGCGATTGAAAATGTCGAAATCGTTGATGGACCAAGCGTTTTCTCAATAAAGGAAGTCGCGTCTTTCCGCGGAAGATTTTGTGATCAAGCCCGAAACGGCGACAACATAATTGCGAGGGGAAAAGTTGAAAGCGTAACAGATTTGAAACGAAGCGTAAGCTATTTCAGACTGTTAATTGGTAACATGCCTTCAGATTACATGATACTCAGATAAGTTGTTCAATTCTTGACTTTGAGAACTTGCTCGTAATATCTAGGGCAATAGGTCAGAGCTACTTGGAGCCAACTACCTTCGGAGGTTTCAATTTCTTCTAGGTTTCCAATGACCTCAACAGTTTCGTCTCTGCATGCTTGCGCTCGAAACTCTTCTATGTAAGAGATGACGCGTTTGGCTTCAACGGCATTTCTTGATCCTTCAACGATTTCGAGGGGGTCGATCGCATAAACGGAAGGAATGAATGGGCCATCGCTATCGTCAGTCACCCTAGCCGTCAGTCTGGTCCAACCCTTTTGGACAATCCTATTTGTGGGGTTGTATTCATTCTGAATTTCTTTCCAGTCTTTGACAGGCTCAAACTCCGTTTTTATTGTTCTTCCGCTCTTCGGGTCACCAAATAGCGTGTAAATCAGTTTTCTGCGCTGATGCCATGTGTATTCCTCGGGGCTCAAGTTCTTGAACCGCCAGTTCTTGTCGGCAATTGCCTGATCGGTTTCAAACTCGTTTTTGAACCGCGAAGAATCGGTTTCGCATAGCTCGGCAACTGTTTTACGAAGCTTGGCGAGGTTTTTTCTCCCGTAAATGATTAGGTCGATGTCAGAGAATCTTGGGTGATAGAAACCGTGAAGCAGGCTGCCGAAAACGCCAAAGTCTTCAAAATGCAGAGTTGAGGATTTCAACATCACCTTGATGACATCTTGCATTGCCTCAAGAAGATCATCCTCGGGAGGTGCTCTCATCAGAAGTTGGAGCACTAAATCGGGAATCCTCACTTCAAAGATGTCGTTCCATCTAGCTCCCACGACTTGCCTGCTCAAAGTCTCATAAGGTATCATGTATCTTGGAAAGTTGTTTTGAATGAACTTCCAGCCTTCGTCTTCGTAGAATTTGTAAAAGACCTTTCCATTTCCCGTTCTGAGGGCTTTCGGGTTGTCAGACTGGAAGATCTCTGAAGACGCGTACTCAGCTTCGCACACGAACGACTCGCATGGATGTGAATATCCGAAAACACGGAACACCAGACCTTCCTTGCTGACTATCGCGTCGCGATCACGAAGTCTCAGAGGGGCCAAATGCGTTCTTCCTCGCTGATGCCTGTTCCGACGACAACTTGGTGATGGACTTTTTTTGTTTCAACGTTTTCGACGCGTTCCAGCATACCTGAGACCCGCATCTTGCCGCCGTTTCGAGCGACATTTCGGTAGCACCCGATCATGGAAACTACATATTGAGGAACTCTGTCTCTGCTCAGGGCTGACGTTGCGTCTGCAGGAGAGTATTCTTTGATTCCATAGGTTGCCGGACGAAATGTGGCTTCGGTGTCATTCTGTACGCTGCAGGTGAATTTGACAGAGGTCATGGGAGAGTATGTGAAAACACCATATTTCGAGTTGGTTTCTTCAGGTTTGCGAACAGCATTGTACATGAATAAACGGCCTTGATATTTGCCCTTGTATCTTCTGGCTGCGTCGATTCGATTCTTGGAAACGTAGCTGAGCGCCCCGGTTTCAGCGAGACCATCTATTGTCTTTTCTAGCTTGCGAAAGTTTTCGGCCCCGTATACCACGAGGTCTATGTCGGATTTGGAAGTATGCATGTTCAATGCGATTGAGCCGTGGATTCCAAAATCGCTTATGCCAATGCGTGATTTCTTTGAAAGCAGCGTAATCAAGTCTAATGTGGACTCTTGGAGACTATCCCTGTTTCGAAGTGTGGTAACGTGATGGAGGCACTCTGATGGGACGTAAATGTCTCTTGCTGAGTCGAGGGGTGCGCTGATGACTTGTTTCGATCTGAACGGACAGAAATACACGTATTGTGGAAAGTTGGTGCCGAAGGTTTCGAGGAAATTCTGATAGTTTTGAGCCGTGTAGAGTTTCTCGGCTCTGAAGACTTCAGTTTGTCTGTAGGTCCACGTGTTTTCAAGATATTTGATGTTGAAAAGATTTTTGAATTTTGCAGGTATGTATTTCAGAAAGGCGAAAACCCGACTCTTCGGATGCTCATAGCCGAATACGTTGAAGATGAAGCCCTCTTTGGTTGTGAAGGTATCGCCATCTCTAGGCATCCAGTTCGCGACGTCCGTCTCTCATCGCCGCGATAGACTGAGATTGGATCGTTAAAAAACCTATTGCAGAAGGACGCAATGTTTAAAGCACGATTCTTCCAATGCAGGATACTGTGAATTGGATTGGATGAGGATTCACATCCTTACATCGTGTTCCTTCCGTCAGAAGACAAAACAAAAGTGTTGAGCTCCATTTTCGGCTCGAAAGCAGCCGTCGACATCCTCAGGTTTTCGTTGAAACAAGGAATTTCAAACAAAATTTACCAGAAAGACCTCATGAAGAAGCTTAGTTATTCAAACAAGACTATCATTGAGAATCTGAAGTCTCTGACAAAGCTGAGAATATTGGAAGAACACATGGAAAAAGCCCGAAAAGAGAGGGGCATTGTATGGGTCAAGACTTACCAACTGTCAGACTCTGGAAAATGGTTCGCATTACTTCTAGCCGAGGAAAAAGATTTGTCTGATAAAGAAAAAGGGGAAATACTGGAAAACCTCTTCAGAACGTATGTCCGATGGGTAAAAGACCTCTCAGACAAACTACATCTCAGCAAGAGCACTCTGGAAAAAGCGTTCAGAGAAGAAATGAAATAGCATGGGTGCCAGCATGAAACCAGCTGTCATAGCCGTCGTGGGAGGAAAAAAGTCGGGAAAAACAACGACGATAGAACTGTTGACCAAAGAGCTCACCCAAAGAGGTTACAAGATTGGAGCAGTGAAGCATATTCCAGAACCAAACTTCACGATTGATAGGGAAGGAAAAGACACTTGGCGATATGCTCAGGCAGGAGCGACAACCGTCGTCGGTGTGTCTGCTGACGAGATAGCAACCATCGAGAAAACAGGACAGAATGACTTCACTTTGAAGAGCATAATGCAGAAGTGCAGAGGCAACGACTTGGTTTTTCTAGAGGGATTTCGGAAACTTGTTGCGAACGATGAAAAGATTCACAAGATCCTTGTTGTCAACTCTGCTGAAGAAGGCATGCATGATTTGAAGACCTTCCACCCGGTAATTGCCTTAACAGGCCCCTTACAGCCAAGCTTAGGCAGATTGCACATTCCGTATGTGGATGTATGCAAGAACGTCAAAAAACTCGCAGATCTAATTGAAAAAACCGTAATGAAAACAGAGGCAACCTGAGTGTTGTTGTAGTTGGGTTATGGGGTTTGGAGAGATTATCTGAGGGGGAGATGGGAGAAAGGAGATAGATGAAAAGATTTATGGTAATTCCCCAAACCTATCCACCCAACTTTTCAACACACCCTTGTTGCATCATCACCTTCTAGAGAGCCTTGAACGCGTCAAACCATCTGTTGTA
>CAYNQC010000112.1:0-3657 GCA_964399235.1 uncultured Candidatus Bathyarchaeia archaeon
CCGTGCAGGCATGCTGAGACGATGCGTCAAAAGAATAGCGCTTGCGGTTCCTGTGTGCGAGCTATGAACGGCTAACCTTCTCTTCCCGTTAACTCTTTTTACGTCAATGGCGCTATCTATGTGACTGACTACAACGGCGAGGAAGCGCTGGGGACGAAAAATGAATCGGAGAACGGCTGGGCTGTGGAATGTAGTTCTGAGTGGCTACCCGCGATCTGGAAAAACACTGCTCGCAAGACGACTCGTCAACGATTATGCAGAGTTTGCACGAGTCAACGTTGATGAATTGAGGGATATGCTCTTCAACGAAACACCTCCATGCCGAGATGAATATATCATATATTCACTCATTGTTGAAACAAGAGACGCTCTCTTGAGAAGAGGCTACAGCGTCGTCATCGACTCGACGGCACCAGACGATACGACACGCGATTTTCTATTAACGACAATCGTCAAAAACGTGAACCAGCTTCTTGTGCTTTTCACAGTGAACAGAGACAAACTAGTCGCGAGAAGCATCGAAAAATGTGGCGACACAAGCCTCGTAACAGCTTGGGACAGACGGTGGCAAGAACGAAAAAGAGAGTGTTGCTTGTTCAAATTCAAAAGCAACGACATGGAAGAATTCGAAGACTACTATGACAGTCTGAGCGAACTGTTGGAGAGCGAAACTCACCCGTTCAAGCCCGAATTCCGCACCTATTTTCTATCGATCAAGGAAATCCAGAAAAGCCTCAGACATCTACTGAGCAAACGGCCTGGTTAAGCAATGATAACATGAGGTCGAGAGCAACAAACACAAAAGCACGGGAAGAAACTATCAACCGTGAGTTAGAATGACAAAAATCCTGATAGTATACGACTCAAAAACAGGCAACACCGAAAAAATGGCGAGCGTAATAGCGGAAGGAGCCAAAAGAATAGAGAGCACCAAGGTAGTCGTAAAAAGAGCCGATCAAACAGAAACCAAGGATCTCGTCAACGCAGACGCAATCGTAATGGGCTCACCGACATATTATGGAGGAATGTCCGGAAAACTCAAGTCTCTAATCGACGAATCGGTCAGAGTCCATGGCAAACTGGACGGAAAGGTCGGAGCAGCTTTCACAAGCTCAGGCGGAACTGCAACAGGTGCAGAGACAACGTTACTGTCAATATTGCAGGCAATGCTGGTTCACGGAATGATCGTTCAAGGCAGGTCTGACGACAAACACTATGGCGCCGCAGCAGTTGGCCAATCAAAAGACAAAGACATCGAATCATGCAGGGATCTTGGAGAAAGAGTGGCAAAGCTCGCATCAAAATTGAAAACATAGAATGCTCTGCAAACAGCACAATTCCGAAATCGTTCATACATCTTTGCCGGAAGAAATCATGATGGGCCCGGCCGGATTCGAACCAGCGACCGACAGGTCTCCCAATGTATGGGCATTTATGAGCCTGGCGCTCTAACCTGACTGAGCTACGGGCCCTTGCTCGAATATTACTTCTTTAATATGCTACTTCTAAGTCGATTTAAACGTTTTTCGCAGTGCATGCCCGTAGAAACAACCGACTTCGGTGCAGGTTCTGTGAAATGGCCTTTCCTACGTTGTGGAGCATGCTCTTTCATAATGATACAAATATTCTTGAGCGTAACCTGCATACTTGCCGAAATACTGTCTCCCGAAAAGGTTCAACAACTTGTATTCAGAGTCACTGAGCGACTCATCCTTTGAGATTCTGTGAATGAGCTTTTTGGGAAAGCGTCGTGCATAATGCCTGATCATTACTCGTCTGACCCATACGTCAACTGGAAAAGCCTCAGGTTTCTGTAATGAAAAAAGCAGAACACAGTCCGCCACCTTTTGACCTACGCCTGGAAAATCGAGCAGAGTCTTTTTCGCCTCGTCGTAAGCCATGTGTCGGAGATTCTGAAGCACCGAGACATCGTCATATACCATCTTAGCGGTTTGGGAAACGTAACTTGCACGGTAGCCAAGCTCGCATTCGACGAGCGCTTTCAGACTTGCCGAAGCCAACTTTTCGACGCCTGGAAACTTGTAGTAGCTTCTTCCTTCAAAACGGGTTTCTTCACCAAACTTGGTTGAAAGTGCCAGAAGCATTCTCCTTATTGATGCGATGTTTTTGTATGTCGCGCAGATGAAGGAAATCAAGCATTCCCATGGTTCTTGACGCAGCAAACGAAGACCCTTGCAACGGTCAATCGCAGCGCCAATATGCTTGTCCTTCCTTATCTCTGAAAAAATCCTCGGCAGATCATCTTCCAACCCAAAATAATCGACAAGAAGATCCTCGTCCACATTTTCAAACTCGAGTTCTCCCACTGTCTGACGAACCTTGAGAACATTCCCCCTTACTACTCCGTACCACCAATCACTTTGCTTCTCCCACCTGAAGGCTTGACCGCAACAGAGAGTCAAATCCAAATCGAAAGGGCGTGAAGGGCTCAGCCGAATCTTCATAAACTTCAAGGCTACCTTTCCAGAATGTGGTTTTAAATCCTTATTGGTCCAATCACCATTTGACATTTCATTCTGAAGATCAGAGACCTCTGTCGCGCACGCTCTTGAACAAGCAATCTTCTTATTTGCCCTTGCATCATCATCTCTCAAGGAATTGTGCTCTCATGCCGAAAAATAGGAAGCACTTCTGGAAGATGGCTCTCATAGCGGCAACGAGCGTCGTGTGGCTCATCGCCAGAACCGGCAGAAAACCCTCAAGAATCACCTATCCCTGCCAAAAAGCTGCCGTCGCTAACATTCACATTTTCCTCGTCTTGCTAGTTGCGCCTTTGCTGGAACTCCGCAACTCTGGAAGCTCATTTTCCCGTGTTCGGGACCCACGCCTAGTCGGAACCGTCGCCCTTGTGGCTTTCCTTCTGGTCGCATTCGAAGCAGTTCCGCTCACGCTTGACTATTCATACATCCCCAGTTCCAATCCGTATGTGCCGTTGAATTTGATGCCCCAAGTCGCTTTGTCTCCTGAAGCGTCCGACCTGTTTCTCGTTCAAAACGCCTCAGGCTCCGAAGGAAACATGGACGCTGCCTTCTCCACTCTTCTGCAGATGATGAGTAATCGCAGCCTGTTCTTCTATGAAACACTAGGCCAGCCTACAGGGTTCATAGCGAGAGACGACGTAGTGTTGATAAAAGTGAACAGCCAATGGGCGCAAAGGGGCGGCACGAACACCGACCTTCTGAGGAGCATAATCAAAAGCCTAGTGAACCATCCCGAAGGCTTCATGGGGGAAATAGTGGTTGCGGACAACGGTCAAGGAAGCGGAAACCTCGATCGCTCGGAAAGCAACGCCTTCAACCACTCTCAGTCCATGAAGAAAGTCGTGGACATGTTCGCGTCCAACAACGTCTCAATCTGGTTGTGGGACAACATAAGGTCAATCAGCGTAGGAGAGTACAGTCAAGGCGACTTCCAGGATGGATACGTCGTGAACTCTACGCAAAACGCCGTCACTCATGTGAAGGTTTCCTATCCGAAGTTCAAAACCAAATATGGCACTTACATCAGCCTCAAGTTTGGAATCTGGAGCAACACAACAAACACCTACAATTCAGATAAGCTCAAAATAATCAACGTCCCCGTCCTCAAATCGCACAGCGGCTACGGTTTGACAGCATGCATCAAACACTACATGGG
>CAYNQC010000113.1:0-3646 GCA_964399235.1 uncultured Candidatus Bathyarchaeia archaeon
TTCGAAGTCTGTGTCAAGGAGAAGATGCTTGACTCATGCAGGCGTTTCAGAATCCTCTGATAGGCACGAACTTCACTCTGCAGAATTCTTTCCTGATACTCTGCTGTTGCCATCGTTGTTGTACCGCCAAATCCTAATGCCGACTCGGGCACACCGAGGCCTGCAACAAGATTGCGAGTGAAATGCGCCAGAATGGGCTCTACAGTCTGTCGGCCGCCGACGCTTGCACTTTGATATACCTCTTGAATCTGTTCTATTGTGCCGTCGTTGAAGATGTCTTCGCCTGGCTTCCGGTTGATGACGCCGTTCTTGACCCTGTCAAAGGTTTCTTTGTCAACGGGGCTTGTTTTGCTGCCGATTTGTACCATCAGCAGGGGGTCTGCACGGCGTCTGGCGATCCATGGTAGTTTCTCTTCCATAAACAAGAGCGCTTTGATTGTCGGAAGAACCCTTCGTAGACAGCTGACGCCAAAGATGTTCCATGGCTCGGCGTTGAACTTGAGATGGCATACCTCTTCAGGATTCAGAGTTTTGAGTTTGCCAAGCCCAACGTGGTAATCGTATTCTTGGATCTGTTGGTCTCGGTCAACTTTGATTCCTATCTTCAGTGGATTCAAGGCTTTGAGGGCTATTCCTTTTCCTTTTTGGATGTGCCAGTACATGTTTCCAAAGAGGAGGGCAAAGAGGGTGCCGTCACGAATCACGGTGTCAGCGTGGACCTGAGTCAGCAGGTCTGTCACTTTTCTTCTGCTGGTTTCATCTTCCGATTCCAAGTCATAGCCCATCTGCCAGATCATAGATTGTTTGATGTCGACGGCACGGGCCACGTAGGGGATGTAATAGTAAGCATCTAGGTAATCTTGAAAGTCGTTGAAGTCGTCAGGATATTGAAGACCGGCAACGGAGCCAATGCTGACTCTGGCACTTGTGCTAGGGTTCACGGATGCCTCAATGAGCTTTGCAGCCTGCAGTCTTCCGCGGATACGAGTCTCGGATGCCTGCCCGTTTTGTTGTTCCGTGCTTGCCACAAGATAGGCTCCGCTCGTCTTGCCTTCGACCGCAACCAAGCCCTTCAGTTTGGAGTCGGTCTTTTTCCTTCGCAAACGTTCAAATACCATGTGGGTTGATGCTCCATGTGCCCGTGTTCATGTTGTAGAATTTTGCCGCAGACTTGAACAATGGAGCAATCTTGACGAGGTATTCCTGTCCCATTTGAAGCTGAGAAGCTGGCAAGATTATCTCAAAATGGTCTTTCATATGGTGCAGAGCTGTACATTCGCCGACACCATACGGCATCAGTGGGTAGGCCCGACACAAAAAGGGTCTGTAATCATATATCTTGCATGAATTTCGAGATTTGTCAAGAAATGGACAGATTTGAGCTGCAAACTGAAATAGCGTTTGCGTGCCGGTAGGGCTGACGGCCAGCTGTTCCAGATGAAGACTGACTCCGTGTTTTTTGGCTAGGATCTCCAATCGTTGTTTTTCATGTCTGCTGACTGCGGCTCCGAACCGTTTGCCGAAGAGGTTTCGGCAGCATTCGCCGCACCTTTCACATCGCCATTTTCGTCTCAGTTTGAGATTTGAAAGGTTTGTCATTTCTTTTCTCCTAGGTTTCCGAAGTCCACGAGACCTCTCAGTACAGGATGTTTGACGGCGGCGGATACGGCGAGAGCGGTTGCCCAAAACACGTCGTCATGTGATCCTTCTGAATGAGTGAATCTGATATGGCCCGTTTTCATGAGCTCGTATTTTTCCGCGTTCAATTCTGCGGTCAGGTCAATGTCATGAACGGTTTGGGTTGGCGTGTATGGGATCTTTACTTCTAGGGCTCGCATTTTCTCTCTCAGAATTGTCGCCATTTCTTCCTTGTTGGCAACCGTGAACGTTATGCCGGTGACGTTTGTTATGCCGCTTTTTGTCATGTCTTCAACGATGTATTCGCCGACTCCGGTGATGTCTGCGTAGACTGTTCTGATGGTTTTCCAGCGGTCCTGCAGACTCTTGACGTAACCGATGACACTTGCATATTCAGTTTTCAAGGGGAACCGGTGCAGGTGAATTAAGCGAAGCGATTTCTCAACCCTTTGGATTATGACAATGACACTGTAGTCTTGGTGCTTGCCAAAATCAACACCGGCACAAAGATCACTTTGTGAGATTGAATCGTGGAAGTCTAGCGGTTCGAGTTGGCTGTCTATGCAGCTGACGATTAAGCTTTGTGTCAGCCAAGCGTCAACGTCTTCCACGAATTCTGCGTTGAATTCTCGTTGGAAACGTTCGTCAGGCAACTGTGTCTTCATTTCTTCTATGAAGTTCTGTTTGATTAGGCCGGCTTTGACTACGTCTTGACAGGTGATTGTGTGTTTGCTGAATTCTTCTGCCATGGACATGCGGTAGAATACGCTGTCTTTGCTCCACGGTGTTGAGGAAACGATGAGGGCGCCGTCGGTCGTGGCTAGCATGGGGTAGAGAACGTTGTAGAATACGAGTTCATCCTGTCGAAAGAATGCTGCTTCATCGCAGATGACTTGATGGGCCGTGTAGCCTCTGAGTAGTTGAGGGCTGTTGGGCAGAGCAACGATGCGGGATCCGTTCCTGAAGCGGACAACGGTTCTTTGTTGTCGTTCGATGAAGAGGTTTCGCCATTTCTGCGGCAGAGTAGCCAAGAAGTCTTGCACTCTGTCGCTGATGATCATGCTCTGCCGGAGAGAAGGAGCAACGATTAAAGTGAGGGTTTTGGGATGGCTTAATGCATACCATATGGCTCTTAGAGCGATGCTGGTTGTTTTTCCTGCCTGTCGGCTCCAACGGACTACGATGCGTTTGCCGTTGTCTCGGAGTAGTTTGGCTTGATATTCTGTCGGATGAAAATTGAAGAAAGTCTCAGAGAAGAGAACTGGATCCGACAGGACTTTGCTGAGAACGGTTTCCACATCTATTTGCCTTCGACCAGCTTCTTGAGTTTCGCCGTTATGTCGTCACTTTCCACTAGGTCTTGAGCCAACTTCGCACGCATTTTAGGCGTGACCTTCAACTCTTCCAAGACTGTGAGGAGCATGCTGTGGATTTTTGCGAGAGCGTCCGCATACTTCCAAACGGCAGTCTTGCCCTCTTTCGTAAGTGATTCCTCTACGTAGATCCAGTTAGCAAAGAGTCTTGCAGCCAACTCAACCAGAGGAGAATCGACTGCACCTACAAAATCGACACGGTGACGCAGGTACTCATAGATCGAGCCCCTGAGCCTTTCATATTCACGACGATAATCTTCGCTGATGCGCTTCTGTGCACCCCTATTTATAGGGGGATACATATGAGAATGTTGTTTCATGATACGGGCGGTCTCCTCTGAAAACTGCCCTCACCACGAGAATCGATCAAGACTTCGCCTTTCTCAACGTCTGGAATGTCGTGTAACATGAGAGGTTCATGTAACAGACCTGCGATTTCAACTCGAGTAATCTTGCATACAAATTCGGCTCGCTTGAAGTCGTGATGACTGTGACGGAATACTAAACTGCGGATCTTGCGTTTCAATAAACGTTCGCTGCTTCTTTTGTGCACCTAAAAATCAACCCTGGCGCCACTCGATGGCGGCAGACCGTTCGCTATGAGTAATAGCACATGCAATAGAAATAGTGTGTGG
>CAYNQC010000114.1:0-3612 GCA_964399235.1 uncultured Candidatus Bathyarchaeia archaeon
CAGTCTCGTGATGATAGTCCTCTGTTCGTCCATAGTCGTCGTCAGCAATGCGCTCAGCCCCAATATTTGAGGTTGGAGCTCCTTCACTTTTTGAATGAAGACGTCTGTAGGCACGTCAACGCCCAAATCTGTTACCTCGAAGCCAGCGACGCGAAGCATGGTTGCCACAATGCTTTTGCCTATGCTATGTACGTCTCCTGAAACGGTCCCTATGACGCATTTTCCGAAACTCTGCCGAGACTCGGCACGCCGAGCGATTTCTTCGCTCAAGACCGCAATGCTGGCTTCGCCTGCTTGGCTAGCCGCAATAAGCTCTGGCAGAAATAGTTCGCCATTCGCAAATTTGTCGCCGATTTCTTTGAGTACATTTGCAGGCCCATTCTTGATTACTTCTGCCGGATCCATTTTTGCTTTTACGGCTTCCTGTGAATAGTGCTTCGCCTGATCAATATCATATTCTTTGATGGCTTTTCTTATTCTTTCAAGGATATCTTCGTTCACCATTGAATGCTTTCTCCAAACTCTATGCGTTGAAATGAGCTGATTTACATCAAAAATCAAGTTCCTATTAAGATTTTAGCAACGACTAGCTGCGATTCTTATTGTAGTCGTGGCAATATTGGCGATGCACTGTTTTGGTCGTGTGTTTCTTTCTGAACAACCGAACTGAACTCTGGTGCTGTGGTTCAGATATGAGCGCAGACACCAAAGTATACATATACTTTGATTTTCAAATTAGAGAACACGGCTTTACGGATAAGGCTGACTTGAGGAAGTGAAAATCAGATGGGGAAAATGTCGGTTAACATCGATGAGACCGTTATGGAATTGGTCATGACCGATGATTCCGCGAGAAAGAAACAGTTGGCCAGCATGATTTTCGACATGGCACGCATGAAGGGGATTTCACCATCAAGCATCCATGAATTCTATATGGCACGTGGCAGAGGCGAATTCGGCGGTTTCACGGTTCCTGCGATCAATCTGAGAAGCATGACTTACGATCTAGCTCGCAGGATATTCAGAGTGGCAGAGAGATACAAATCCGGCGCCTTCATCTTCGAAATCGCGAGGTCAGAAGTGGGTTACACAAATCAGCCGCCAATGGAATACGCCAGCATGGTTCTTGCAGCAGCAATTAAAGAGGACTATTCAGGTCCCGTCTTCATCCAAGGAGACCATTTTCAAGCCAATGCAGCCAAGTTTAAGGAGAATCCAGATAAGGAAATAGAAAGCCTGCAAGCTCTGATCGGTGATGCAATAAACGCTGGTTTCTACAATATCGATATTGACTCGTCAACGCTGGTTGACCTGTCGAAGCCTGATTTGGAGAGGCAACAACTTTTGAATTACGAGGTATGTGCGAAACTGACGCAGTTCATTCGTCGCATGGAACCAAGAGGCGTCACAGTTTCCGTGGGGGGCGAGATCGGCGAAATAGGGCATCAGAACTCAACGCCTGAAGACATGCGTGCGTTCATGGCAGGCCTCAGGCAGAAGCTCCCTAGGCAATTTGTGGGCATTAGCAAAATCTCGGTCCAGACCGGGACAACTCACGGTGGAGTCGTTTTGCCTGACGGTCGAATAGCAGAGATAAACCTTGACTTCAAGACTCTGCAGACTCTGTCTGAGATTGCCCGCAAGGAATATGGATTAGCAGGAGCCGTGCAGCATGGAGCCTCCACTCTGCCAGCTGAAGCATTCCATAAATTTGTCGAATGTGAGACTGCTGAAGTACATTTGGCAACAGAGTTTCAGAACATGATATATGAGTCAGAGCATTTTCCAGCCGACTTGAGACAGAGAATTTACGAATGGCTGAAGGTCAACGCAGCAAACGAAGCTAAACAAGGCGAAACCCAGGAACAGTTCCTCTACAAGACCCGGAAAAAAGCGTTGGGTCCATTCAAGAAAGACATAATGAGTCTGCCACAAGAGATCCGCGACAATATTGCAGACCAAATTGAAGACAAGTTTGAACTACTTTTCAGGCAACTCAACGTTATCAACAAACGTAAACTGATCGATAAATACGCCCAAACACCTCATAAGTGACTTTGGCAGTCGAAGCGCGCGCCAGTGCAACACAGAGAAGGTCAAGAATGAACAAAGAGGCTTTGCGCACATGCAAGGCAATCTCTCGCAGGCTTGTTAAACAGGGAGCCGAAGCCGTAGTTGTTTTCGGCAGCTGGGTAAGAGGCGACCATTACAGTGAATCGGACCTCGATATCCATGCGATCGGGAAGGGACCGCCTTATAGACTTGAACGATATCAAAACTTCTTGGTCTCAATATCTTGGCAGACCGCCAAACAAGACCGTCAGGCATTCAAGGATCCCAAGCAGGTCGGAGGAATCATCCCTGCTTGGCGTAACGCATTCATAGTGTATGATCCAAAAAGCATCGCGAAAGCGCTTAAGCAGGAATCTCATGCATGGCGGTGGGAACCATTGAGCAAGAAAACGGACAGATGGGTTGCTGATGAAATTGCGGGATGGGCCGAAGAGGTTCACAAGTTGGTGGGCAACTTGCAGGTCGGCCGCAGAACTGCGGCTTCTGTGCAGCGGTCTCTGCTGGCGATCTATATGGGCAGAGTCTTGGCAGCGCACCATAGACTTCTTTATGACACTGAGAACCGGCTGTGGGATCTTGTTTCTGAAAGGATGGGACCAACTTGGACGCGACTGCAAAGTGCCGCTCTTGCAGAAGGGGGTCAGAGCTTCGAGGAAACCTGCAGGGCAGCGCTTCAGTTGTATGTTCTGACGGCCCGAGAAGTCAGAAGCTTGCTGAATGATCAAGAGCGTGAAGTCGTTGATCACGCCTGCAAAATTGCAGGCGAGCCTCTGCTCTGAACCATTAGTTTATCGAATTCTGCCTCTTCTCGGGCGGGCTGTCATTCTTGTCTAGTTTTTATGTTTTCCATGGTCTGCAAGGCCAATGAAAGCAAGAGCAGCAAGATGAATGACATAGCCACGATGGCAATTCTGTAAAGAAGTGGAATAGTTGAGAACAAGAGCACGTAGGAGCCAATTAGTAGAAAAGCAATGTAAACCACGCTCATAGTCTTGGACATTCTCTGAGACATTTCAATGACCACCTCACTCAATCACACATAACGTGATGAAACAAGTTAACCTACGTCTTTCGGAAACTTAAAAACCTAACGACCCTGAGTCAGGAAACACCGTGACATTAGCGTGAGCAGTGAAAAGGATTGTGAAACTGGCTCCGGATCTTCCGAAACCAATATCATTCACGTGTCTTGTTTTGCAAAAAGGGCGGATGGTGAATCTCTTCTGAAGAAAGACAATTCTTTAATCTTTGATGGTTGCTCTAGGCGTGAAGGTGTTCGTGTTTGAATGCTGCTGTAGATATGAAGTCGGTGGTCAAAGTCTTCGGCAACATACGTGCCTTAGACGGTTTGAATTTCACTGTAGACACCGGCGAGATCTTCGGTCTCATAGGACCCAACGGTGCTGGCAAAACAACGGCTTTACGCATTATGTCAACTCTGCTCCTGCCTACATCGGGCACTGTCAAGATTTTCGACTTGGACGTTTTCAGACAGGCTGCAGAAGTGCGCAAGATCATCTCCTATCTTCCTGAAGAAGC
>CAYNQC010000115.1:0-3607 GCA_964399235.1 uncultured Candidatus Bathyarchaeia archaeon
GCGCGGGATTATCCTTAAGGGTGACTATTTCAGGTGCGACTTTCTTGCCGATTTTGTCGATGAAAACTGACATTTGAGTCATGATCGAGTATGCTGAAACCATGGGTGCCCAAATGCCAATGATAGAGCCGAAGATCAGCGGATCAAATATCGTGTCGTATGCGCCTTCCTCGCCTATCGTGGGGTTCTTCGCTAACTTTGCTATTTCGCCTGCTTTTGTGCCTGCTCTTGAAGGTTTGAAGTCTTTCAGCCTTGAGCTGCATTCAACCCCGTGGCCTGAGGCTTCCCTTTCTGAGAAAGCTCGGATTGAGAACTCTATTGCTGACCTGCTGTCTATGCCCGTGGGTCCTTCAGAAGAGGCAAGGTAGACGTCTTCGAATTTGGTGAAAAGTATGCCTCCGCTGTCGATTTTGGGTCCAATCTCTTTTTTTGCTGCTTCAACCGCTTCGAAGACGTATTCTGTTGGGTTTTCCAAGTTTTCGATTTCTCTGTCGGCCTTGCTTTTTGCGTAGCGAAAGTGTCCTTTTGCGAAGCCATTGAAAGTGGGGCTTTCTTCGGAGGTCTTTGCGAGTTTTAGTAATTGCTTGAGGCTTTCGTCAGCTTCGGTGAAATCATGTATCTGAGTAACGACTAGCCGTTTTTTCCATGCCAAGGCGATGTCTGTGACATAATCGTTCCATGCAACGGTGATATCTACCTGGTTGTTGCTGAATCGGACTTGGCGATATTTGCCAACGGTTGTTTTGGCGATGATTTCGTCTGCTCCAAGGTTCCTTGCTTTCTTGACTATTCCTTCGGTTTTGTCCAGCATTTCGCTCATTTGACAAACACTCCTCTGAGCCTCAGACAGGGACCGCCAGTGTACACCGGGGCTCCTTGAGACGGGTCTCCTTTGCCGCAGGTAGCAGAGTCAAATTTCACTTCGTTACTCACGGCGTCGACGGATGTCCAAAACTTCTGGGTCGTAGTCTCGATCACTGGTCTGGCTACTGGGCCCTTGAGTTCGCCGTTTTCTATCAAGTATGCTTCTCTTCCCACGTAGCGTTGGTTGAAGCGTTTGTCGTCAATGTTCCATTCAGTGAAGGATTTCATGTAGATGCCATTTTTGACGTCTTCGATAAGTTCTTCTTCGCTCAATTCTCCTGGGAGCACGAAGGTATTCGCCATGCGGACGATGGACTCTCTGTCGTAGTTCATTGATCTTGAGGAACCATTGCTACGTGTGTCAAGCTTAGCGGCGGATTCTCTGTTGTGCAAGAACTCGTTTATGACTCCCTCCTTGTAAAGGAACCTTCGTCGCGCCTTCACACCTTCGTCATCAAAAGGATAATAGCCATAGCTATGTTCGATCGTGGGGTCGTCAACAATCGTCACAGCGGCGCTTCCAATTCTGGTTCCCGTCCAGAAGGGGCCATCTTTGAAGATGAAGGATCTTCCAGCCTGGCTCATTTCTCGTCCCAGAATTCTGTCAGCTTCCATGGGATGTCCACATGATTCATGGGCGGCGATACCGGTCACTTCGGAACCGCATACGAGGTCCATCTTTCCAGGTTTGACGGCTTGTGCCTTTGTTATCACGTCTTTCAAGACTTTCGCGTTTTCAACCATTTTCGCCTTGATGTTCCATTGTTTGAGTGCTTCCCATCCGCCGCTGTAGCCAAACTGTTCGGATGCCTGTTCAGTCTTACCCTGTTCCATGACAGTGATGAAGAAGTATGCCCCAATTTGCGGGACAAAAGAAGATATCTGTGACCCTTCTGAGTTCACGAAGTATTTTGTTATGAGATCTATAGAACAAGACGACATTGTGGCAGCAATCTTGACATTGCAGGACGCCAAGGCTTTGTCAACTTCTGCGAGTGCTTCAACCTTTTCTTCGCTTGGAATGTTCTCGATTTTGTTTTTCTGATCCACCGTCCATTTTGTCTTTGTTGCCTTTTCTTTCGCAAAAGTAAGTTTCTCTTTTCGTTTTGCAGCTTTCGCGTACTTGAGTGCCAGATCGACAGCTTGTTTTGCTTCGGTTCTTGACCACTTGTTTGTTGAAGCAAAACCGATGCCGCCGTTTGCCATTATTCTCACGCAGAAGCCACTGTCCTCAGCCACGGCGTAGGCTTCCAGTTTTCCGTTTCTGAGCAGTATTCTTTCTACAGTTTGACTTTGACCTCGTACTTCACCGTATTCGATTTTGCCCTTTTCTGCATATTTCAATGCATAGTTGAGGATGTCTTCGTCCATTCTGGTTCCACCGTTTTTTTGTCGAGATATTAGTAAAGAAGGATAACCTATGGCACTTCCAAGCTTTATGTTTAATGCGTGTCAAACACTCTGCCAGAAGAAGACCTGTGCTGGCGGGTCGAAGTCAGACATTTGGAAACAATGTGCCGGGGAGTGAAAAATGAACTTCTTAGCGCACCGTCAGCGTTTTATGTTTGCCCTCACTGAAACATATAGGCTGGGAGCATTGTACGTTCACGAAGAGAGGGGAAAGATGAGCATACTTCACAAACCTCGAAGGGTGGCTTTGGTATGCCTTTTGTGGCTGCTTTTTCTAATGTGCTTCATGCATTTCAGACTCTACAGCTTTTTTGGTTAACACAGGTTTCGTGAGGTTCGTGGGTCTGAAATGTTGAAAATTTGAGTTCTGACCCTGGAGAATGGCGGATTTTGATGTATAGAAAGTTATTTATCTATCGTCATGAGAGAACCATGAATACGATAATGTATTGGAGGAAATTAAATGGCTAAATGTCCGAAATGTGGAACTGAAGTCGCTAAACCAAAGAAGACGTGGAAGATGGCTGGGCGCCCAGATAAATCAGGAAAGAGAACCGAGCTTGAAATAGGGCTTTTTGACTGTCCGAAATGTCATAAGCCGTTCCGAGAAGTGCTGGGCAAGAAAAAGATTTAGATAATAACCGCCGCGCTGTATCATCTGCTGCCCTTTTCCCTCTTTTTCATTTTTGAAAGCGTTAAGTTTTAAAGGATGCCTCGCCTAGTTCACCAGCAACTTCAGTTTAACAGAAGGTAAATGATTGGCAACGTCTACGTTGACGCGTCTCTGGAAGAATGAGTATTTCCAGACTGTCGTCATGATTCTGCTGATACTTTCAGTGGTCTTCGGGTTTTGGTATGGTTCGCGACTGGTTTTGAGCACTGAATACCCCATGTTGGCCGTTGCCTCTGGAAGCATGCATCTTCCTCGCAGCACTGGCTGTGATGGCTGGTCTCACCCATTTGGCCCCTCGCTTCATACTGGCGATCTGATCATAATTCAAGGAGTTAACGTTTCGGACATTTATGCCGCGCCATACAACGAGACTGGAGGGTCTGGTGACATCTTGGTATTTCGTGCAACTGACAGAGACGAATTGATTGTTCATCGGGCGGTTGGCAAGACTGTCGTGAATGGGCAGATCTTTTTTATAACTCAGGGCGACCATAATCTTACGCCTGGCCCTTATTCGCCGACTCCTGCCTCAAGTGTGATTGGAAAAGTCGTTATGCGGATACCTTGGCTGGGCCACGTTGCTTTGTACATGCGAAATTCGACTGGGATATTCATCGTCATAGCATTGATAATAGTCTTGATAGTCATAGAGTTTGTGCT
>CAYNQC010000116.1:0-3580 GCA_964399235.1 uncultured Candidatus Bathyarchaeia archaeon
TTACCTCAGCACTCGTTGACGCAGCGCATAAACTGAGGCAGAAAGTCCATTTCGGCCCAGTCTTGACTTCAGACGCTTTTTACGGCGACCTCGACAACCTCAGACTCTGGAGCAAATACAACGTTCTGTCAGTCGAAATGGAATCTTCCACCCTTTTCACTCTTGCCAACGTCAAGAAACTGAAAGCCGGATCTATCTTGGCAGTCGACGGCAACCCGTTGATGGGCTTAGGAAAAGGCGAATTCGAACCAGGCGAAAAGACAGGAGAACTAGACGAACGCGTTCAGAAAGCGATCAACACCGAAATAAGAATCGCCATTGAAGCAACAAAGATCTTAGAAAGCAAATCCACCGCTGCCCCAGACAAATAGCCTACGTACTGACCCCGCAGCTACCGATTTGTCGATGCCCGTCACTCGACGCCCACCGCATTTACATTTTTCGAAAGATTATTAGCTTTCAACAATTCAACAAAGAAGCCGAGGTGATACAATGCCAGTAGTAATCGTTGAGATGTGGCAAGGAAGAACTGAAGAACAGAAGGAAAAACTGATCAAAGGCATAACAAAAGCCTTTGAAGACATCGGCGTTCCCCGTGAGCATTTGAACATCATAATTCACGACGTGCCCAAATGCAACTGGGGCACCCGTGGAGAACAGGCCTCAAAAATCAAGACGTAACTTGAAACGCGCAGTCAGTTTCCTCTCATTCTTTCAAGTACGGCTTGTAATCGCTCGGCGGAATCCTCTTTCTCACGAAACCGGCCAACACAATAACTGTCAGTATGTATGGAATCGCCAATATGATTTGAGCAGGGAGCAGCCCCAGAGACTGTAGTCTCATCTGTAACGCATCTGTGAAACCAAACAGCAGACTGGCTGCCAACGCTCCTAGAGGTTTCCATCCGCCGAGAATCATTGCCGCAAGGGCGATGAAACCGCGTCCTCCAGTCATTCCTAAAACAAAAAGGCTCAAATTACTCAGCGACAGAAAGACACCTCCCAAACCAGCCAGCATGCCGCATAGGATGAGGCAGATGTATTTGGTTCTATACACATTGATCCCTGCGGTGTCTGCCGCAGCTGGATGTTCGCCAACGGCTCTTATGCGCAAACCTAATGGTGTCTTAAACAGGACTATGTATGAAAGAATAACAACGACAAACATCACATAGACAAGAGGCTTATAAGACAACATAGTGTTCAAAGCATCCCCGATCAATGGAATACCTTTCAATGGTGAGAAAGAAATTTCTCCGAGCCCTTGCACGCTTTGAGAAGCTCCTCTCGACCCCCAAATGGTCTGGGACATGTAAGCCGTGAAGCCCAGCGCGAACAAGTTAATCCCAGTCCCACTGACTATTTGGTTTCCGGCAAATTTCACCGTCAAGATTGCATGAAGTAGACCGAGTGCACCGCCAACTAAGATGGCCCCTCCCACGCCGAGCCAAGGATTACCAGTGTAGTAACTCGTCACCACGCCTGAAAAAGCCCCCATTAACATCATGCCTTCTAATCCGACGTTGACAACACCTGCTCTCTCTGAGAAAATTCCTCCCAAAGAGGCATAGGCCACAGGCGTTGCCAGCCGTATAGCGGCGGCAAACAATCCGACATTTATTATGTCAATGACGCTCACCATCTGTAACCACCTCTTTTCAGTAGGTATCTTATCAATCGAGGAGCAGCAACAAAAAGCACGACAAGCGCCTGAACCAAGAACACGACGTCAAGCGGCACACCTAGAGCCCTGTTCATTTCCATGCCTCCGCTCCTTAGGGCTCCGAACAGGATTGACGCCAAAACCACGCCGAAAGGGTTCAATCCACCGATCAAAGCCACAGCCAACCCGTCCCAACCATACCCGGGAGAGAAACCGTCTATGAAACGCCGATGCACACCCAATATCTCTCCTGCACCGCCAAGCCCCGCCAACGCGCCACTGATGACTAGCGCAAGGATCATCCCCCTCTTTACATTGATTCCGCCACTCTTGGCGGCAGAAGGGTTCAGCCCAATAGCCCTCACCTCGTAGCCCAGAGTCGTCCGCTCCAGCACGTAGGCGGTAAGCGAAACCATGACAAACGCCACGACTATAGAACCTGAAAGTTGCGTCGGCGGCAGAATGCGAGGAAGTGCAGCCGATGGTACCACAAACACGGTCTGTGCTACCCAGCTGCCCGGCTCCTTGAAAGGGTAGTTAACCATGTAGCTAGTCACATACAATGCAACGTAACTCAACATCATCGTGGTTATCACTTCATGCGCGTCAAGTTTAGCCTTCAAGATCCCCGGAATGAAGCCCCACAATGCGCCTCCGCCTGCACCAGCAGCCAAAGCCAGGGGCAAATGAATGTACACTGGCAGACCCGCGAAAGAGATTCCCACTGCAGCAGCGGCGAACCCGCCGATCAGAAGCTGACCCTCTGCGCCGATGTTAAAAAGACCGCATTTGAAGGCAAAGAGAAAAGCCAACGAAGTGAAAATTATCGGGGTCGCCTGCGTGAGAGTCTGCCCGATGTGGTAACTGTCTCCAAAAGCTCCTACCAGCACGGTGCTATAGGCATCGATCGGAGAATGCCCAGTCGCCAAAAGCACTATGGCTCCAACCAGAAAAGCCGCAAGAATAGCGATCGCCTGAGGAATAGCACCGCGGAAGCCTGCCCAAAGTATCGACCATGCCCTGAGGAGTAGTCGCCGAACTGTGGAGCCGAATTTTCTGTGACTCATCTCTTCCCCCCTGTCATCAGAAGACCGAGTTCCAGCTCATTCGTCTGTTTTGCCTCTTTAACTGCCACGATTCTTCCTTCATAAATCACTGCAATCCTGTCACTTAAGGCAAATATCTCATCAAGATCTGCAGATATCAGCAACACGGCGCAGCCCTGATCTCTCATTTCCACAAGCTTCTCCCGCACGTACTCGGTAGCTCCGACATCAAGTCCACGAGTCGGCTGCGAGGCAATAATGAACCTCGGTTTCCTGCTGAACTCCCTTGCCACGATCACTTTCTGCTGAGTGCCCCCCGACAGATGGCGGGCAAGCGTGCCTGTCCCAGGCGTCTTGATCGAATATTCCTGAATCACTCTGTCAGCAAAACCCGTGGCCTTCGAAAGGTTGAGTCTGAACCATTTTGTGGCAAACGGAGGCCTATCATGACGACCAAGCATCAGGTTTTCCAGAACTGAAAAATCCATTATCAAACCGGTTCTCTGCCTGTCTTCTGGCACACAGGAAATTCCCATGCCTATTCTCTCGTGAGAAGAAGTATGTGTCACAGGTTTACCGTCGAAAAATATGTCTCCCGACTTGAGTTCTCTTACGCCGGTCAAGACCTCAACCAGCTCAGTCTGCCCGTTTCCTTCGACGCCGGCTAAGCCTAGGATTTCGTATTCGTGGACTTCGAAATCGACATCCCTTAAGGCCGGCAGTTTGCGATCGTTGAGCGCATTTAATCCCTGAAGTTTCAGAACCGTCTTCCCAGGTTCAGCGTGTTCCTTCTTCAGAGCGACGATCACTTCGCGGCCTACCATCATCTCAGCCAATTCATCAGGGGTAGTCTCCTTCTTTTCAACGGTCC
>CAYNQC010000117.1:0-3559 GCA_964399235.1 uncultured Candidatus Bathyarchaeia archaeon
CAGGCAAATTTGAGGAATAAGGCATAAATACGGTTCAGGG
The DNA here is from genome assembly GCA_964399235.1 of uncultured Candidatus Bathyarchaeia archaeon. Lineage (GTDB taxonomy): Archaea > Thermoproteota > Bathyarchaeia > Bathyarchaeales > Bathycorpusculaceae > DASPPK01. The sequence goes on from CAYNQC010000117.1 coordinate 41, forward strand.
TTTTTGCCTAATGAGGATCTGTGATGCCCTGCCAATTTTGTTGAGAGGGCCTAGTTCCTGGCAAAAACGATCGGAGAGCATGCATACTTTTATTAAAACTCGAACAACTAGATTACCCATTTCAATTCACGTAAGTCTAGAAGGAAAGTCTGATGGTTGATCTCAGGAAGCATGAATTCAAGACACTCTCAACGCTGACAGAATTGGGCGGGAGAGCTTCAACTGGAGAGCTGATAAGTCAAAGCGGACTGTCGGACGCAGCAATCATGCGTGCCGTGTTGACTTTGAAAGACTGGGACCTTGTTCAGATTCATGAGAGGAAAGAAACCATCGCTAAGCTCAATGTTGAAGGCAAAGCCTATGGGAAGAAAGGTTTGCCAGAGAGGCAAGCGATTGTAGCCTTAGAAGGCTTAGGTGGCGAAGCGCCTCTTGTGAAAATCGCTGAAAAAGCCAGGCTTGAAAGACAAGTCGTGCCGATAGCCTTAGGGTGGATTCAAAGGAAAAAATGGGCGACGCTGGATTCGAAGACGAATACGCTTAAGATGCATGGAAAACCTGACGAGGGAAATGATGAGAGACTCGTGAGGCTTCTATCTGAGAAAGAAGTGGTGACGGTGGAAGAGCTGAAGCCGGAGTTGTTGGAAGCTTTTCGACTTCTGAAGGGCAGGAAACTGCTTAATGTTGAAGAGAAAACGAATAGGACAATTGAGATTACTGAGGCAGGCAAGTCTTTGCTCAGGAAGAAGATTAAGGTCGCTGCAGAGGTGACGCAGCTGACGCCGGACGCCATAGTGACTGGAAAGTGGCGGAGGGCTCGCTTTCAAAAATACAACATCGAGGCTCCCGTGGCCAAGACTTGGCCAGGCAAGAAGCATCCTTATTTGGTTTTCCTCGATGAGTTGAAGGAGAAATTGGTCACCTTGGGATTTAAGGAAATGACGGGCACGAATGTGGAAACGTCGTTTTTCAATTTTGACGCTCTCTACACGCCGCAAGATCATCCTGCCCGAGAAATCATGGACATTTACTTTGTGAAATCTCCGAAATATGGCAGTATAGGCGCGCCGAGAAAAGTGTTGGAGAACGTTAGGGAAACGCATGAGAATGGGTGGAAGACTGGTTCAGCGGGTTGGGGGTACAAGTATTCTGTGCAAGAGGCTAAGCGATTGGTTTTGCGGGGGCATGGAACGTGTTTGAGTGCGAGGACGCTTTTGCGGGGAGACCTGCAGATTCCGGGGAGGTATTTTTCTATTGCGCGATGTTATAGACCGGATGTGTTGGATCAGACGCATCTTACTGAGTTCAACCAGGTCGAGGGGATTGTTGTTGATGAGAACCTGAACCTTCGTGATCTTTTGGGGATTTTGATGACTTTTGCCGTGGAGATTGCGGGGGCAGAGAAATTTAGGTTGAAACCGGATTATTATCCGTTTACTGAGCCGAGTGTGGAACTGAGTGCTTACAAGAAAGGATGTGGGTGGATCGAGTTTGGTGGTTCAGGTATTTTCAGGCCTGAGGTTACTTTGCCGTTGGGTATCAAGGTTCCTGTGATTGCGTGGGGTTTGGGTATTGATCGTCTGTTTATGGTGAAGGCCAGGGTTGATGACATACGCACGTTGTTTTCTAAGGATTTGCAGTGGCTGAGAAGCAAGGAGGTTGTTTAGGACGCCGACTATTGATGTTGATTACGTTGAGTTTGAGAAGATGCTTGGTTTAGAGTTGAAGAGAGACTTGGAGAAGGTAAATGATGTTTTGGCTCTGGCCAAGGGTGAAGTGAAGGTTTTTGATGAAAAGACGGGTATGATGAGCGTTGAGATCAAAGACACGAATCGTGCGGATTTGTGGAATATTGAGGGTTTGGTTCGGACTTTGCGTGGGTTTTTGGGTTTTGAGAAGGGTTTGAGACGATATGTTGTGGGGAGCCCGTTGGCCGAGGTGTATGTTGACGAGAGACTTGGGAACATCAGACCTTACATTGGTTGTTCGGTGGTCAAGGATGTCAGGTTGACGGATCCGATTATTCGGGGGATGATGCAGTTGCAGGACAAGTTGGATCATACTTATGGGAGGAACAGGTGTCGGACTTCTATTGGTCTTTACGATTTTGATCTTACGAGGCAACCGCTCAGTTATACTGTTGCTAAACCAGGTGAGGTGAGCTTTGTTCCGTTGGGTTTTGATAGGAGGCTGAATTTGGGAGAGATTTTGAGGGAACATCCGAAAGGTGTGGAATACGGGTCAATCGTCAGTGGGCATCCTGTTTATCCGATTCTTTTTGACGGCGAGAAGAAGGTGTTGTCGTTTCCGCCGATCATCAATTCGAATGATTTGGGAAGAGTGACTGAGGCGACGAGGAATGTTCTGATTGAGGTCACGGGTACGGTTCATGAGACTGTGCTTAATACGTTGAAGATTGTGACGTTGTCGTTGGTTGACCGGGGAGGGCGCTGTCGTTCGGCTGTTGTTCATTATCCGAATGGTGGTTTGAAGGAGGTTACGCCGAGTTTTGAGCCTGGAAGGATGGGTTTGGATGTGGCCTATGCGAATAAGGTGCTGGGTCTTCGTCTGGGTGCGAAGCAGATAGCTGGGTTGCTGGAGAAAGGCGGTTTCGGGGTTGAAGAGGTTGACAGAGAGAAGGTGACTGCGTTGATTCCGTGTTATCGTATTGATGTGATGCATCCTGTTGATTTGGTTGAGGATGTGGCGATAGCGTATGGTTATGATCGGATTGAGCCTTTGTGGCGAAAGTTGCCGACGACGGGCGGGGTTAGGCCGGAGCAGGGTTTTCTTGACGTTGCGAGGGAGCTGATGGTGGGGTTGGGTTTTCAAGAGGTGTTGAGTTATTGTATGTCTAATCCTGATAATCTGTTTGTTAAGATGAACGTTAAGAAACAGCGAATTGTAGAGTTGGCTAATCCGAAGGTTCAGACGTTGACTTGTGTTAGGAATTGGTTGTTGCCGGGTTTGTTGGAGTTTTTCAGTTGTAATCTTCACGTGGAGTTTCCTCAGAGGATTTTTGAGCTTGGGGTTGCCACGATTCCGGATGGTCGAGCTGAGACGCGGAGTAGGGATGAGGATGTTTTGGCGGCTGCCGTGTCGCATCCGAATGCGGGTTTTACTGAGATCAAGTCGGATTTGGATGCGGTGTTGATGAATCTTGGTGTGCATTGGGAGATTAAGGAGTTGAAGCATTCGAGTTTTATCGATGGGCGAGCGGGTGCTGTGGTTGTTGGTAAGACGGAGGTCGGGGTTATTGGTGAGGTTCATCCGAAGGTTTTGCAGATGTGGGCTCTTGAGAATCCTGTTGCGGCGTTTGAGGTTAACATGAGTAAGCTGGGCAGCGTGAAAGGCAGACAGTGAGCGTTGGATAGGAACCTTTAATTTTGCTGGGTCGTACGCATTTGGTTTGGCGATGACAAGATCGAGCCTATGTGATCCCGCTGGAACATCCACGTAGACGGACCCAACTGAAGTGGCAAGCGTTCGCTTGCTTTGTCTTGTGAAGGCGGGTTTACCCAC
>CAYNQC010000118.1:0-3477 GCA_964399235.1 uncultured Candidatus Bathyarchaeia archaeon
GTCTGAAAATGCCCAAAAAGCCACCTCCTCCGCTGATTAATATAATCCGCAACGTTAGAAGGCATAAGATTATAACACACAGCCTCAGGCGCAAACCTAACATGCCCCCTCCTCCTGGCAACAATAGCAATGTAAGAGTCATCCGCTGCACAATCACGCGGAAGAGCCGTCTTCACATCACTCCTGAAAGCCATAAACTCCCCACTACAATGAGCCATCTCACCCCTGTCATTAAGCCGCATCATCAACCTCGCCCACAGCCTATACGTCATATTCGCCAAATACCCCGAAAAACCCCCAGGAACCTTCTCAGGATTCTGCATCGGACGACCACTCACAGCAGACACGCGTCTGTCTTCAAACGGCACAAGCAGGTTAAACAATGCATCTTCAGCAGGAAGAACATCTGCAGGAACCAAAACAACATAATCCCCCGACGCAACATCAAAAGCCTTGTTCAACGCCTGAGCCTTACCTGACCTCTGCCCCTCCACGATCAACTTAATCTTTCTATCCGCCTCCATTTTACCCCTCACAACATCAACAGTGTGATCAGTGCATCCAGACGCCACAACCACTATTTCACGATCAGTTACTTCCACAGGAGCTCTCTGCTGCATCAGGTTCTCAAGAAGAGCACCTATCGACTTCCCCTCATTATAGGCGCAGACAATCACACTCAACTTCAACTGTACATCACACTCTCCAAAGTCGTCTTCAACTCCGAAACCACTCGGTCACAAGAACAGTTCTCCCGAACAAACCTCGAGCCTTCCATCGCCACCTCGTCCATTTCCTCAGGTCTTCTCAAGAGTGAAAAGAGCTCATCAGCCGCTTTTTCCGATCGGTTCGACAACAGAAAACCATAAGTTCCCTCCAAAGGCGTCCTACGTGAAGACTTGAAAGCAGCCACCGGCGTTCCACATGCCAGACTCTCTTGAATCGAACCGTCAAACCACCCGTCGACATCATAAACCTGAATCGGACAGAAAGACAAAGCAGAAGCCCGGTAGTACTTCGGCAACTCCTCATTGGGCACATAACCATGAAAAACAACGTGATCAGAAATCCCCAAACGATGCACTAACTCTTGACTCCGCCAAAGGCCAGGACCATCGCCTACGATGTCGAGTGCAACGTCGCTTGAATGGCGCAAGAGGCTCTTCAGAATCTTGACCAAAAGAAACGGGGATTTCTCACCGTAAGCTACTTCGGGACTTGGAATTCTTCCAACATACAAAAATCTATTCGTTGCGAAACGTCTTTGCGGCTTGAAGATTGTAGGATCGATGCCCGGAACAGGCAGCCTGACCGACTTGTTGGCGACGCCGATTTTTCGGTAGAGCTCTTCCTCAGGCCTATAACTGTAAAGTATTCTATCAGCATTTTTCAAGGCTAAGAGACACGGCAAATAGAACCATTTACGCAACGATCGATTATCATATCCGTGAAGCTGCGCAATCAACGGTCGCTTGAGCTTCCTCTTTGTGAAGGCGGCAACGTAGGGAAACGAAGACAAATAGTAATTGTGGAAATGAACCAGGTCAGGCTGGTCGCAAAGCATTTCCCGCATTACACACTCGGGGTTGTGATCGTTGCCGAAACGCAGAAACGGCGGAAACCTGAACCTGACTGGAAAGACCTTTACCCTGCCCTCATTATTGAACTCGTACGTTTGTTTGGAATTGACGTGCTGATGGAAAGTGTAAAGCAACGGCTCGAAGCCCTGTTGCCTATAGAACCGCAAGTACTGAAGCGAAAAGTGATGGCGAACAAGCATGTCTCTAGGCGTCCAACCGCTAAACCGTTCGTCATGCAAAAGCAACGTGAGCACTTTCATCAACGCCACCTCAACTTTTTCACCGCATAGTGCCAGCACGACGTAAGCCAACCAAACGTCAGAATCGTCATCAAAAGCAACCTGGTCCACCCTAACGGACCATCGGCGAAAGAACTGGCTGCGTTGAGCGTCCAAGGAAGCGGAAGCCAGAAGAACGAAATCATAGGAACATGCACGAGCACAAAAATAAACAGCAGCAGCCACAACAGTTCGATCCTGTCCAGTTGCTCCGGGTGCTGCATGAATACGCTCAAAGTGAAGAAAACGAAGAGAAAGATGAGATTCTGTTCAGAAACCCACACACGCGTAGTGAAGAACGTCAACATAAGAAGCAGAGACCACTGTATGGTCCAGGCAAAGTCTTTGCTTGCACCGAATGACTGAACCTTCGTACTGGTCCGTGAACGGAACAGGAGCACGTAGACGGCGATGCATGCCGGTATCCAGGCATAAATCAGGACCGAAGGAGGTTGAAGACCGCCACCTGTCACATTACTAGCCAAAGAGAACACATTGAACGGGCTTGCAGCCCCATAAGGAAATGGAGCAAGATTGTAGTATGTTGGGCTGGACGTTGAAACGTGGTAAACCAGGGCATTGTAGAGATTTGAAATTGGCCAGCCAAAAACGACCATAGGCAGGATAGTGAGGATTCCGGTAATAGCAGCGGTAGCGATGATGAACAGGATGGCGGGTTTTATCCGCCGTGCAAACTTGTAGATTAGCAGGCCGTACAGCGGAATCAAGACAAGGGGAAAGACCTTGAGAGTAGACGACAAGGCAAGAAAAACAGATGACCAACGCCAATCATACTGCAGAGTGTAAGCTGACAGCACTGCGAACATGAGGGCAATTACGTCAAACATGCCCCAAATGGTGCCCACTGCAAGCACGAAAGGACAGAAGATGAAAAGGAGAAGGGTCGCAGTGGCGATTCTTTCATTTGTCTGCTTCTTCAAAATGTTGTAAACTACCACTGCGAGGGCCAATTCGCCTAGTATTATTGGGATCTTCAGTGCAAACACGTAGGCGTAGAGGTTGTTTGGTGCAATGGCTGAGGAAAGGAGGTACATTAGACCGCTTGTCAAGCCCCAGAGTGGGGGGTAACCGATGCCCAATGATGTTCCATACAGATGTGGATGTGGAGCTGAAACGAACATGTCCTGAAGGACATACTGCCCGTAAGGGGTGATTCCACGCGCCACTGCAGCGCCCACGGCCATGAATATTCTCATGTCTAACGGGTGGCTGAGGAACGGCGCCAGAAACAATCTGAGAAGCAGACCTGCTAGCAAGTAACCTTTTCTTGGAATAGTGATGACTAAGTTAGCTATCTGAAACATTTAGGTCAAGCCGTAAATCTGGTCCAGTCATAAGCGTCTTCCATGCGAAAACGTATTAAGTATTATGTATTGATAATCACGATACGTCCTATCGAAGCAAAGAACCAGACCAGAATCCTAGCTTCCGCCGGAACTGATAGTCACGTTCACACCGAAGCTCGTGATCCCTGTAATGCTTGAATTGACTCTCAAACTCAACTCGAGGGGCACAACCTGTCCAGCCGGAACCATTGTTCCAGAATAGTTCCATCCAATGTTCAGATAATTTGAGGCGCCAAACGGATTCCAGTCAGA
>CAYNQC010000119.1:0-3375 GCA_964399235.1 uncultured Candidatus Bathyarchaeia archaeon
GTGGAAGAAAAACATCACGGACTGACGGAGATCGGTGACTTTTGGATTGACGAAAGCTTCAGACGAAGAGGTCTCGGAGAGAGGCTGCTTCGGACAGTCATTGAAGATACGAAGCAGTTCTTTGCAAGAAATAATCGGAGGCTCAGAAAAGCGTTGGTCACGACCGGCGAAGATAATGAACCGGCAACACACTTGTATGAGAAAGTGGGTTTTCATAAGTCTGCTGCATTGGCGGACTTGTTCGGTGAAGGAGAGACTGAACTCGTCTATATCTTGACGATTAGCTTTTGACTCTGCATAAGATATAAGAATTGATTTCGAAGACATGACAGTTGAAGTGCGAAAATGTTGGAAGGCAAGACGGTAAACTTGAGGGTCGAAGAGAAGGAAGATTTGCCTTATGTTGCAGAATGGCTAAACAGCCTCAGACATTCAGGAGAATACGTTCCGTTAATGCAGGCTTCAAAGGCTGAGTTGGAAAAGCAGTATGAACACTTCTCTGCCGAAACGAAATACTTCATGATAGAGAAGAAGGATGGAACCAGAATTGGCACCGTAGTTCACTTCGTCTCTGCAATGCAATATGAGATAGGCTATACGGTGATTCCGAGCGAGAGAGGCAAAGGATATGCTTCTGAAGCTATTCAGATCATTGTGGATTACTTGTTCCTTTCAAAGGACATAAACCGTGTACAAGCTTTTGTTGATCAACGAAACGTGCCGTCTGTCAGAGTCATAGAAAAGGCGGGGTTCAAGAGGGAGGCGACTTTGCGGAAGGCTTTCTTCATGTATGGAGAATGGAGAGACATGCGGCTATACGGTATTCTGAGAGAAGAATGGAAAGAACCAAGAATATTGACAAAACAATAATCACGTGCTAGTCGAGTATTCCATATTTTCCATTTGTTGGATCCTTGAAGATCGGCAATTGTGGCGGGTAGAAAGTGAACAACACGAAAGCCAGACCGAGCAAAACCAACGCGGCTAAAGCAATAATATTGAGGTATTGTGCGAGCTTCTTGTACGTCAGCAACTTGTAACTTGCCAACTGTCCTATTATGACGGCAACGACGAAGGTAAGGATGTCTATTAGCGCGTTGTCTTCGATGATTGCTGTGTAGGAATAGAATATTATTGGAATTGTGGCTACCATTGTGTAGACTCCGACTGTCTTGGCCAATGCAAAATTGTTGGCCTTCTTATTCAAAAGGGCATATTCAACAAGCATGAACAGCAGTGAAGGCAAAAAGGCCAGTTTCAGATGTTCCCATACGCTTTCGTTTACCGCTGAGAACGCACCAACGATTGGCTGGTTGCCTGACCATTCAAATGTGAAGTGAAGCGCGCTTCCTAGAAGGATTATGAAGACCATTCCGATTACTTCGTAAGTAAACACAGATCGGTTGTTGATTTGACTCATAGCAATCACATCGTAAATTTAGCATGGTTCATTTATAAGGATTGAGAGAATGATGATACAGTTACAGACCCACAGCATTTATTATCATGGAAATTGAAGTCAGTTTTTCCGTAGTTCTTCTTTCATCTTTTCTTCGAGCGATTTCAATTCACCATGGCTCGCAAACGTGATCTTCGTGTTCAGTCGCACTTCCAGACCCAGCTTGTTCAAGAAAACATAGAGTTCTTCACCACTTACCTCTGCCAGTTTGCCGGATGAAGCCAATTTCACCAGAATGCCCTTGATTTTGCGCATGGCATCAGGGTACTGATAGGTTGCAGCGTTGAATACTTCCCACGCTCTGTCCTTGAAGATTTTGTTCAAAACGCTATCTGCGTTTACTTTTTCTGGCTGGCTTTCCTTTGCGGCCATTCTCCGTTGGTATTCACGCAGTTTCTTATGCCTTATGAAAGCCAGATCATCATCGCTCATGGCGGCTTAGTGATAATTATCAGACTCATAAACGTTTTTTCAAGAAACGGCAGTGCCCACCCGTAGGTGCAGAACTTGCATGAAACGCTCATCTTGCATTTCTCTGACACGCAAACCAACGCGTGCATGATAGATTGACTGTGATTATTTCTTCTGCAGATCTGACAAACTGTTTTATAGCCTTTGAACAACTGAGAATTGGGAATTTCCAATGACTTTCGAGAAGGACTATCTTAAACTCCTAGGTCATATCGGCACCTTTACAAGAAACGTAACAGGAACAAGCGTCGTTGACGCGTATTTTGGGCCTGAAAACCTATCTCCAGACAAGATCAAGAAGCCTCTGCCTCCCGAAAAACAGTTGGCGAGTCTTGACGCTCTCATAGGTCGATCCCGAGACATAAGAGACGAGTTGAAAAGAGCTGCCATTGCAGATGACCTTGAATCTTTGAAAGTCGTTGTGAGATGGGTTTCCGGAGAAGATATTCCCTTCGTGCAGTTGGTGGAAGGCATTTTTGGCATAACTCCACCGAAATTCACGCAAAAAGACATCAGCAAAGCGCAGCAGACTGTGAAAGACGCTTGCGATACGCTTTCTGGCCGCGATGTTTTTGAAAAGATAGTGAAATGGGAGGAAAAGGGCAAAGTCTCCGGCGACGCCTTGAGGAAAATTATAGACACTGAATTTGTCGAGCGCACCCGGGAAATAGCGGCGCTGTTTGAGAAACGCGTCTTTGCCAATTTTCCAACAAAGGTTCAGAACAACGGCGTCATATACAAGGCTGTGACCGACGAGCCTTGGAACGCATACAACTACTATCAAGGCAATTACACGAGCATAAACGTGTTCAACGTTGACAATACCTTCAACAAAGACAGATTGTTCTTTGCGCTTTACCATGAGTATGAGCATCACGTGGCAAATCTGTTCGAAGAAAAATACTATCGCGAGAACGGGGCCCTAGATTTATGCGCCCTTCTGTTACACACGAAACGCAACATAATTAGCGAAGGAACAGCCAACTGTGCTAGAGACTTCCTTGAACTGCCCATCGAAGGGGAAAACGCCAAACTCATCCAAGCATTGACCCATCTGCGAAACATGATCGGCCTCAATGTTGCCTACATGCTCAACGTGGAAAGCAAAGACGATGAAACCGTGGCAGAGTACCTGTCTTCTGAAGGTTTCCTGCCGAAAGAAGAAGCCAGAAAAAACATCAGGTTCAGCAAACCGTTGACTCCAGATGGCAAATTGAATTTCTTCAAACCCTACATTTACACGTACTTCTTCGGCAAGAAGGACTACGTGTTGCCTACCTATCAGAAAGCTCGGAAAAAAGGCAAACTGAAAGAATTCTTCCAGACATTATACCTGAACCCGTACTCACGTTCGACCGCAACTTGGAAGACTGCGTTCTCACATATCTAAACGTCAAGTCCCGCGTATTGTAGGAGTTTACCGAGGACCAAGAGACCGGAAAGCG
>CAYNQC010000120.1:0-3272 GCA_964399235.1 uncultured Candidatus Bathyarchaeia archaeon
GCCCATTGAAAGCACGTAAACGGTCACAGGCACAACAGGCGGCAACTTGCCCTCGCTGATTTTGCGATATCGACACACATGGCACGTAAGATGCGGTCTCTTCAACTGGTTCCCGCAAAGCTTGACACAATCAGGCCCAAAACGAGCCCTATGGACATTCTGTTGGATGTCCGGCAAACTGTAAACAGCAAACGTTTCACCGTTCTGGTTGAATCCATACAATATGTGATCATTCAATTTGTAGAAGGGGGTTATTCCGTAGGCGAGGGCTCGCAATTCGATGGGAGTCAGGTTCAGTAAAGGCTTGAAAACGTTTTTGACGTCAAGCCAGATACCTCGGGTGCCAGACGAAAAGGTTGTCATTTTCTCTGTTTTACCTCTACTTCTTGCTGTTTCTCCAGAAAAGGGGGAAATGGTGCGTGCGATACCCGATCTTGTCTGTTGTTAGCTTGCGTATGCGATCTTGCAAATGCTGTTTGCTATGCCGCCGGCTGCTCCGCCGTCCATGTGGGTTATCACGTAGTTTTGCAGTTCCGTTGGTATTCTGTAGATTTCCACGACCGGCTCTTCCTGTAGGGCGCCCCATACGGCGCTCAAGCCCTTCGTGCCGACGTAGCCCAGTTTTTTGTCTGCTGCAGGAAAAACAGTGTCAAAGAATGGGTCTGCGTACCAGTCTAAGCCCAAAGCCTGAGGCTTTAGACCTGAGACAAGCATGTCTACGAGGGCTCCGGTGAACTGTGTGATCGCATAACTGGTCGTGAAGGCCACCCACATGCTTGAAGGCGAGCATATTATGAAGTCAGTTTGGAAACCGTTGCCAGCTGCAGTTTTGATTGCGTTCACGACGTCCCCAAATTGTAGCGATGAGCCCGAAGCTGCTGAAATCGTTCCACCGGCTGCGGCAGATAGCGCTGCGGCGACATACTGGAATATTCCCTGTCTCACGCAAGCGCCGTGAACCTGCCCGATTTGTTCAATGAAGTTGATCGCTGAGGTGTTAGCCAAAAGGTCCGAGATTGCTGTGACCTTGCCGAAGGGCAACATGGTTACTGTTCTCTTCGTCAACGTTGGATCGGCAGCAGAAAGTGCTGAACCTTCGGTCCAGGCGCTAAAAGTTGGTTGGGTTATGATTTGAGTGTCTACTGTCTTGCCTGAGCCTTTTGGAACGGTTACTCGCATGCACAGTTCGCGAGCATCTACCCAGTTGGTAAGACTCAGAAGGGCGCGGGCTTGCACCATGTTTGGCAGGGCGACATTGCTTGAGCTTGTCAGAAGTTCTTTAACAGTCATCTTGGCATATTCGCTGTCGTAGAAACCGCGAAGCTTTTCCAAGGCCTCGGTTTTCTTGGATAAACTGCAGAGATCGTCTATTGTCAGCTTTCTGTTGACCCGTAGGTTTGATTCTTGAGTTCGAGCGAGCATTTCTTCAATTTTTTCCATCTTTTCAAATCTCCGAGAATTATTCTTAACCCACATTTCTCAACCAGACTTTCTGGAAGAGTCGGAGGGTTAACCTACCGCATGACCGAAACTGAAAACTGAGGAGCGTGCATATTCCTTCAACAGTCTTGATTTGGTTCTAGAAGATTGTTTCAGAAAGCTTTTTACTGCCTTCTGTGGGATTGTGTTGTAGAGAGTGGAAGGAGCGACACCGGTAATGATAACCTCAAAATTCAGGATTTTCGCCCTGTTTACGCTCCTGCTTTTTTGTGCAGTGATGCCGCTGGTAAACGCTTTTCCTGCCGTGTCAAGGTTCTATGTAAAAATGTATGCCAACCCTTCGGATTCAACGATCAATTATCACTATGTCGTGGGTAACTATGAGATTCTTGATTTCTCCCAATGGGGCAACTTGACTGCAGAGGGCGGCAACATTGGAACGCCACCGATCGGAAGACTTGATTGGCATATAGTTTGGATAATCGATCGCACAACCCTCAGGTCAGTCATTTTTGGCCAGTTCACGATGCGATTTGACTCTGGTCAGTATGCAGGAAAGACTGTCGAGGGAACATGCATCATCCCCAACGTTACTGTTTTCCCAAGTGGAGGGGGGCAGGTAGTGAGTGGCGCTTTTGCTGGTCGTGGTGACATGAATGTGGCAGGACGTGTTGAACCCATTGAGGTTCCAAGTGGCGCCGCATTCGTTGGATACTCATGGTGAGCGCGCGGGCCGACCAAAAACCTAAACCAAGAACTGACTCACTAGAGAAAACACTAGCGCATCTATTCTGATGTCAACAAAAAAAGAGGAAGCTAGGGCGCTGTGATGATTTCTACAGAGTGCATGAATCGGTTTGCTGCGTGTAAGTTGAGGGCACTTGTGTCTACAGGGACCCAAATTAGTCCTAGCAATGGAGTGTTGTCTGGTTTGAAAAGGAAAACACCCATGACCATCACCAGTTGCTCGATCGGTGCGTCGTGGGGTCCAACCAGAATGGCGACGACTGCAGCCTTACCAGACACAATATGCGTCCCCGTGACATCTTTGTAGAGGCCTCTGTACGATAATGAGGGGTTCCAGGGGGACTCTCCCGGAAAAACTCCCACGGTGAAAAGATCTCTCATTTCACCTTCATCCACGAAGAATCCGCGGACATCGCCTTCTGAATAGAGGAATGCATTGATCATTTGACCGTTCCATCTTGCGGAGACCACACCCAGTGCTCTAACGCTCTCATAAGTGACGTAGAATGTGTATGGCGCGTTTTGGTTGGGTGGATATTCGTCTGCGTCAGCGGAGCCGCCAAAAACCATAGTTCCTTGTCCTATGAAGGTTTCCGTTGGTAGCGGAGGACCTATGACCCCCTCAATTAGCACTTGGCACTCCCCTACAGCAATTCCAGAAAACTTGACTGAAGCTTGTTCCGTCTGGGCCTTGCACGTTGATAGAAGAGTCATAGACATTAGCAGAGCAAGCGCAAAAGTCAGCATCTTCATCTTTATCATTGAATCACTCTCCTTTCAGCAACTATGACTTACCACAGCATGCAATTAAGATGTGTGGTCTTTTCATCTAGAACTTTTCTCCATTAGCGCACGTAAGGGACAGCAGAAGTTTCAGTGTTCTGTCTTGGTAGACGCCTCGATTACTTCGAGGCTTACTAGCCTGAAGGCGTCGCTTTTGCTGAGGCCTTCGCTGCGCAGTTGATGAAACCGTTGCCAGAAACCTTCTTTCGTTATGACACATTTGCATGGTTCATTTTTCTGTTGAGGCTTGGGCTCTTCCTTCGGCTTCTTCAGTGTGTCGAATTCGCTTTTCAAAGCTGCCA
>CAYNQC010000121.1:0-3233 GCA_964399235.1 uncultured Candidatus Bathyarchaeia archaeon
TAACGTTCATGAACATTGACCCGTTGTTTGTGATCGACCTTAGCAACCCAACGAAACCAGTCGAACTGGGAAACCTGACTATTCCAGGATATTCGGATTACCTCCATCCATACGACGAAAACCATCTGATAGGAGTAGGCAAAGAGACCACGGCGTCGGAACAGGAATTCTTCGCATGGTACCAAGGAGTGAAAATATCACTGTTCGATGTAAGCAACATGAGCAACCCAATACAACTGACCAACTACATAATAGGAGACAGAGGTACAAACTCCCCAGTGTTGAACGATCACAGAGCATTTCTATTCGACAAAGCGCGCAACCTGCTTGTGATACCAATTCTTGAAGCAAAGGTCGACCAGAGCCAATATCGTCCAGGTGAAGTGCCAGCGAGCGCATACGGAAACCCAGTCTGGCAAGGAGCATACGTTTTCAACATAACAGTGAACAATGGCTTCGTCCTAAGAGGCAAAATCACCCACATGGAGAATGGCATCGACATCTGGAACAGCGCCTACCACATTGAAAGATCACTCTACATAGACAACGTGCTGTACACAGTGTCCAATGCAAAAGTGAAACTCAACAGCCTAGAAGACCTGGCTTTCATAAAGGAGATCAAACTCAACTAAACCTCCCTTCTACCTTCCCCTTTTTTGTACCAATCAGAAAAACGCCAATTCTAAGAAACAAGGAACTAGTTAACTTGGTTCTACATGCACTGTTGCCGTCGTCTCCACAAAATGTTCCTGAATTTGCTCTTCAATCTGCGACGCGATTTTATGCGCCTCTTCAATCGAAATCTGCTTAGTAAACCTGCAGTCAATGTTTATGTACCGTTTCTTATCGGCGACGTAAGTGACAATTCGCCTGATGCGAAAGGCATCCTGATAGTTGTCAGCAACCTTGTGAATTATGGTTCTAATCTCGTGTTCGTCAACCGTCGTCCCCTTAACCTCGATCATGCTAAAAGGCTCAATGTGAACGGTAATGTCTTCGACGTCTCTTATCTTCCGCCTTACTTTCTCTTCAACTCTTTCAGCTATTCCGTGGGCTTGCTCAATCGACAGTTTTCCGTCCACGTAGGTATGCAAGGTGATATACAGTCTGGTGCCCGCGTAAGCCACGTTAACGTCATGAACGCCTTTTACCCCGGGAACGTCCGTCGCCAATTTTTCCACAAATTTCACAGTGGACAATTCCGTTTCAAAAGGTTCCGTATGTATTGTAACCTCCGTGGTTCCCAAGATGTTTTTTATCCTTGCTTCGATACTTGAGGCCAAGTCATGAGCCTCTTCGAGACCCATGTAATCTGGAACCTGCACTGTCGCTCTGACAAACGTCTTCTGGCCTGCCTTCCGGATCTTCAACGCCGCCAGCTTGCGGATTTCTCTTGTGTCAAGAATCTCCTTTCGGACCTTTTCTGCAATGTCTTTGGACACAGTGTCTGCCAGTTCCATTCCACTGCCCCAAACAAGTCTGACGCTGAAGTAGCATAGCAGCACGCCCAAGACCACTGAAGCCAAGGAATCGCCGTAGTGGAAACCAAGTGTTGCCAGCCCAAATCCTACGAATGCAATTATCGTAGAGCTCAGATCCGCAAGAGCATGATAGAAACCGGCCTTCATCGTTAGACTTTCGCCCCTTCGCGCGTGCATGAAAGATCCCACTCGGAAGAAATCGATGCAGAGGGTATAACCCACCGCCACAAAGCCGACGTACTCTATTCCCAAAGTCACCCTCTGGTTACTCATGGTTTTCAAAATGGCCTCGTATATTATCAACAGTGCAACCCCAATGAGCACAATGCCCCCAACTAGACCGCCAATTGACTCAAACTTTTCGTGACCGTACATATGCTCTTCATCAGGAGGCTTTAACGAAAGGCGAGTTGCTACTAGAAGCATGAACGTTGTTAAAGCGTCAAGTAGCGCATGCAAACCGTCACTCACGATGGCAAGACTGTTCACTATTAATCCCAAAACCAGTTCCACGAGAACAACGCTTGCAATGGCAACAGTTGAACGAGTCAGCGTTCTAAGTTTGTAGTCGCTCTCCAATGTTTCAAACCAAACCGCAGTCTATTGCTCAGAAATCAGGGATTTAAGAATTATGATAGCCTCACAATCATATTGACTTGCTGTTTATATGCGCGTTTAACATGGCATCTGAGGAATGAAAACAACTCTGCGCCTCGACTACTACTCATTCATGAAAGGCAACTTCCTAATCCTAATACTGACCTGGATACTCATGAACTTCTCAGGCCCGATACCTCAAACATATTCAAGCCTGTTCTTCAAAAGCTTAGGCGCCGACGACTTTCTCTTAGGCATCATCGGCTTCGCAGGCTCCATTACACTTGCTCTTGTGCAGTTCCCAGGCGGCTACCTCGCGGACAAACATGGCAGAAGAAGACTCATCGTGACAATGACTTACGGAATGACTTTTGCCTACATCCTTTTCATATTTGCTCCGTCATAGCTCTTCATCGTTCTCGGCCTCATAGTACAAAACTTCTGCTTACTCTATCAGCCAGCATTGTTCGCGCTAATGCTCGACTCAGTCCCGCCTGAACGCAGAGGCGCCGGTTTCACGATCCAGTCAGTAATCATGAACATCGTTTCTCTGCCTGCAGCAATCATAGCAGGCTTCCTGATCCTTATTTTCGACCTCGATCTGGAGATGAGAGTAGCCTATACGATAGCGTTCGCAGCCTTTTTTGCCGCCTCAACTTTGAGAATAAAACTGAAGGAAACCCTTTCTTCCAACAATTGTGAACGCTTCCCGAATCTAGTAGATGCTCTCAGAGAATATCCCAAAGCTGCCAGAGAAGGCCTTCAAGTCTGGCAAAGAGTACCTAAAGCCACGTTCCATCTATACGTCATAATGGCAGCAATTACCAGTCTGGTTGCAGGCTGCCAAATGTACTTCGTCGTCTATGCCACAGACGTTCTCAGCCGCGACAAGTTCCAATGGGCTATCGTGACCACTTTCATGTCATTGAGCGTGGCAATACCTGCAATCTTTGCAGGTTCAAGAATGGATGTCGCTGGGCGAAAGAGTTACTTCGTGATCAGCCTCCTCTTGTACGCCCCAGCAATGCTCATCTTCCTGAACGCGGGTTTCAACACGCTTCTCATCTCTTTTTTCCTTTTCGGACTCGCTCAGATGCTGCTTGGAACAAGCTACAATTCTCTCGTGGGAGATTTGACGCCTAGAGACCTCCGGGG
>CAYNQC010000122.1:0-3118 GCA_964399235.1 uncultured Candidatus Bathyarchaeia archaeon
GCAGAAGCCGCGTTCTTGTTGGTGCTTGTCTTCTTCTATAGGCAGAGTGGCTGTCTACGGCTTGCTTTTGCTTCGGGTCATTGGACGCGGGATTTTTCTGTTAGGAGCGTTTGAAGTGGCTTGGTTCTGCATGTTTTCGTGTCTAGAGGATGCTTATCTCCAGAATTGCGCTAGCTGTGTTTTGTCGCCCATCTCGGCTAGAAAGACTAAGAGAAATGCGGTGACAATCGACGCAATGTCCATGGAACCGTCCGTTACAGCTTCAGACTCGGGTATAAAATCCTTTTCAAACAGTGCGTGTGAATTAGAGCATGAGGGAAAGCATTCTGACTGCTATTCCGCCCACGATCAAGGCTGTGGCAAAATTGGCTAGGGATATTGCGGCAGCGGTCTTCCATCCGAATTCTCTGGCCAGAACTGCGATTGTTGCGAGACAAGGGATGTACAGGATGCCTACCAATGCGAGAGTTATCGTTTGGGCAGGCGTCAAGAAGAGGGCAAGGTTCGTTGATCCGAAGATGGCCACTGACGCGAGCAGTATGAACTCTTTTCTCACGAAGCCGAGGATGAGGAGTATTCCTGTCGCCGCGGGCAGTCCGAGCCATGCAACTGTCAGCGGGGACAAGGCGTCGCTCATGGGTTTGAAAACGCCTATTGCGTATAGGATTTGGACGAGCGCGCTTCCGGCGATGTATGTTGGGAAAACCATGTATGCTAGCGATTTGGTTCGCGCCCATGTTTGCCTGCTTATGACGGACAAAGATGGTATCTTGAAAGAATGCATTTCCATGATGAGGCCGGTTGACTGTCCTGGAATGACCTTTAGGGCTATTCTGCCCAACACAAAGATTATGCCAACATCCACTGCGTAGAGGGCAAGCGCCCAGCCGAAGCCAACAAAGGTTGCCACGAGTCCCAGAATCAGAATTGTTCTGGCCGTGCAGGGCGCAAAAGTGATGGCGAAGGCCACCAGCAATCGCTCACGCTTTGTTTCCATGATTCTGCACGCACGGATGGCTGGAACGTTGCATCCATAGCCCAAGATCAACGGAATCAAGGCTTTTCCATGCAACCCTATTTTGTGCATTGCACTGTCCATCATGAAGGCAACTCTTGTCAGAACTCCTGAATCTTCGATCATTGCCAGCATTAGATAGAACGGCAATACGTAGGGCACGACCAATGTGATGCCTGCGACCAAGCCTCCGAAGATGCCGTTCCAGAGAATGCCTATGAGTGATCCGTTAAACGTTGGGTTGACGGGCTGAAGAAAATTAAGCGCGTTTGAAAGCAGAGTGGAAAGAAATCCTCCAATGGTGAAAGTCCATAAAAGCAATCCAGCAATCACTCCGACAGAAGTGGCATAGCCCAAGACTCTGTGTGTGGTAAGCCAGTCCAGTCTATCTGAAAGCGTTGTTTTGGTTGTGCTTTGTTTTTGAACCTCGGCGGCGATGTTGTTTGCGAGAGCGTATCGTTCTGAGGCAATAACCGCGAAGCAGGGTTCCTTATGTATTTGCGATATCTCCTCTGCCAGGGCCTCGGATTCATTGATTATGTTCTCAGATCGGGTTCTGATTGACTTCTTAATCTCAGGGTCGTTTTCGAGGAGTTTGATCGCAATCCATCTGGAAGGATATCCAAGCGCAAGATTTTCAGAATTGATTGACTGAGCGAGCCTCTCTATTCTCTTCTCTATTTCGGCACCATACTCGAGGCGAGGCTTCTCATTTTGGTCCTTGTTCTGGGCGACTTCGACAGCGACCTTTGTCAACTCATAGATTCCGTCTCCCCTTATGGCCACTGTTGAAACAACAGGGACGCCTAATGCCTGTCCAAGCTTTTTCACATCAACAGTTATCCCTTTTTGCTTGGCGACATCGATCTGGTTGAGACAAACAACGAGTGGAACTTCCATCTCGAGCAACTGAATTGTAAAGAACAGATTGCGCTCAAGGACAGAGGCATCAATCACGTTGATGACGACGTCGGGATGCTCGAAAGCGATGTATTCTCTTGACACGATCTCTTCCATGGAAAAAGTGGAAAAAGAATAGATTCCAGGGAGGTCCACGACTATTATCTTACGTCCTTCAAAATTGAGTATGCCTTGAGCTTTTTCCACAGTCTTTCCAGGCCAATTGCCAATGATCTGGCTTGATCCAGTGAGATGGTTGAACACCACACTTTTGCCGACGTTGGCGTTTCCAGCTAGGGCAAATGTCAGATTTCTAGCATGTGGCAAACCCCTGCTATTCTGGACGATTTCGCCTGCCTGTTTCGTATCATGACATGACATTGGGAACCATCGGGCCTACTTGTGTTTCTGCAATGAATCAACGAAAACGTTGACGGCAATATCTTGTCCGAGTGCGACTTTGGCTCCCCTCACGCCGACTTCTATTGGACCCTTGAGCGGTGCAACCTTCACGATTCTCACGCTCGTGCCGGGCGTCAGACCCATGTCTAGAAGCCTCTGCAAGACTTTGTGCTCACCCCTTATGAACGAAACCTTGCCCTGGTCTCCTTCTTTGAGAGCGCATATCGAGATCAAGTTGTGGTTTCGCTGTCCCACTTCTTCCAGGCCTTTTCTGTGCAAAGCGACACAGTCTTCGCAACTGGAAAAAGGCATGCTACATGCCGGAATAATCTTATCATCATCTGGACATTTGTCTGGGTGGTTCAAAAACCTGCACAGAGACTCTTCTGCCTCATCGGATAACGCGTGTTCCATTTCGCAAGCTTCTAAGTGAACTTTGCTCTTACCTATTCTTAGGGCATCATGGAGAAACCTTTCCAGCAGTCTGTGCTTTCTCGTGATCTTCTCTGCGACTTGGAAGCCTTTGCTGGTAAGGCGCGCTCCACGGTAGGGTGAATAGTTTACATAGCCCTTTCTGGCGAGCTTTTTCAACATTTCCGTCACGCTTGCGGGAGCGATTGTGAAATGGTCCGCAATTTCCGTCGTGGATATGGAATTCCCGTTTCGAGAAAGGATATAGAGTGCCTTGAGATAATTTTCCATGCTTTTGCTTGACATACTATCACCAGCGATTATTTAGGCATACCTAAATCTCATATGCGCCCTAATAAACTTTTAGGCACGCCTAAATATTTTTGACCA
>CAYNQC010000123.1:0-2979 GCA_964399235.1 uncultured Candidatus Bathyarchaeia archaeon
GCTTATCCTGCAGAAGGAGACGCTGAAGAAGAAGCAAGAGCTGTAGGAGAAGAAGCTGCCGAGGAAGAAGAAGAGATCGAAGAAGAGTCTGAAGAGGAATCCCACGAGCACAGAGATTAACCGAGTGACTTGTGCAAAGTAAGAGAAAAAGAGCTTGCAACATTGTGAATTATGTATTTTTGTCGCGCTTAAGAGCTTACACAGATACCTTTATAAGCTGATAAGCACATAATAGCTTAGGCGAATAAGCAAAAAGGATTGATGTATAATGATAACAGAAATGAGAGCGATAGTTGGCATATGGCAATTTGCTTATTGGAAGAATATCTGACACGTGCGAAACGTGCGCAAGATTGATAGTAGGTAATTGAAATGGGAAGAATCAGCGTTGGGCTCTCAGATGAGCTGGAGAAGAAGCTCAGGTTCAAGACCATCGAGAGATTTGGCGGGAAAAAAGGCGACCTATCCCGAGCTGTTGAAGAAGCCGTGAGAACATGGGTTGCCAAAGAAGAATAGATGCCTGAAAGTAAGGCTCCTCCGTTGGTCATGGGCAATATTACGCTTGCGCATGCGCTCAATTCGAAGAAAGCTTTTTGGTGTACAGAATGGCAATATGCTGAACGCGCGCGCCTACAACTCCACAGAAGTCTGATTCCAAACGTGGCGGTGAAGATTGATTGATATCTGAAAAAGTGATTTTGATAGACGATGCGGGGTGGGGAGACCTTATATTAGGTGTAGTAATCGGCGTCCTTAAACCTCCAGACCGCAAGTACATGGAACGCAGGATCCCAGTCTCATCCTTCCAGCCGCCAAACTTCGAGAACAAAAAATATTTGGATGACACAGTGAAAATCGCTGATGAAATCGTTGAAGTTATGCAGCCTGACACGGAAACCAGCTTCAAAGTGTGCTCGGGATACGTGTTGTCCGGCATACGTAGACGCTTAAGAGAACGGGGATTCAAGGTGGAAGAAGTGGAAGTTGCAGGTCAACTCCAAGAGAAAGTTGAACGAGGCTACATGCGATGGTGTAAGGAGATGGGAGTTCCAATAGAAAGACTAGAAGGCAAAAGACGTTTTTGGGCACTTCTGGAATGGGTTGCGGAAAATCCTAGGCTGAGAGAAAGACTGGTAAAGACCGGATGGAGGAGCTGGAAAGAAAGATGGCAAGCAGAAGCTTTGCTACACGAGTTTTCATAGTAGCTAGGGCGCGCTACGAGCAAGTCAATCAGACAACTTTTCTCTTGCTTGTGCTCTAAACCCGCCTATCTGGACTGTTGTCTTTCGAGTCGGGCAAGTTTTTTCTTCTTCCGCTTCTCTTTCTTTCTTCTTCTGAGGTTTCGGCTTTTTCAGATCTTCTTCTCTTGTTTTTCCTCTTGGGCTACTCATGTAACTGCCTTCTTTTCACATGAAAACAAGGACTCTTGTCTTCTTTCCTCGTGGGCGCTTAAACTATTAATGCCTGTTGATACAGACAATGAACTGAGGCAACCTAAATAACAAACAAGAACAGATGAGAAAGGTGTGAATAATGGAACAAACCAAAAAAGAATCTTTGTTTGAGCGTTATTGGAGACTTAGAGGAGAGGCAGACGAGCTGTATCAGAGACGTATGAAAGAGATAAATCAAAGAATTAACGAAGAAATGAGAAGGTCTATGCAAAAAGAACTTGATGCTTTGGAAGATGCCATAGAACGAGCGGACCTTGCTGAAGTCTTGCGTCACAAACTGATATTGGAAGTCCTAATCGGATAGTGGGCTTCAAAGATCAGCTGGGAATACCAAATGAGGAAACAATCTACATCTTTCTAGTCAGCAAAGAAGGAAAGATCCTTTCACAAGTTCAAGGAAATTATACAGACCAAAAATATCAGCAACTCCGAGAAACCATAAATATGCATGTTCCAAGAAAAAAGGGTGACTGAACCTTGAAAACCCAGAAAGAGGCAGGCATTAAACCTCCGGACATCGCGCGCAAGATTAAAGTCAGCAAGAACGGGCCATACTTAGCATCTGGCAAGATTCCATTGACTCAACAGACTATCAGCGTCGACGCGGAAGGCACACCGAACCTATGGCGCGTCGAAAGAACTTATCCATCAGGCGAAAAGTGTGCACTCTGCAGATGTGGGCAATCTAAGAACAAACCGTTCTGTGACGGAACCCACGTAAAAGTCAATTTCGACGGCACCGAGACTGCAAGCAATAAACCGTTTGCCGAACAAGCCAAAGTCATCGAAGGCCCTTCATTACGGCTGAGAGACGCCGAAGAATTGTGCGCTTCAGCCAGATTCTGTCACCGCGCAGGAGGAATCTGGAATCTGGTTCCAAACTCGAACGACAAAGAAGCCAAGAAAGCGGCAATCGAAGAAGCTTGTGACTGCCCATCGGGTCGTCTGGTGATTCAGGACAAAGATACGAAGAAAGTGTGCGAGTCCCCCTTTGAACAATCAATCGGAGTGATTGAAGATCCGCAAAAGGGTGTTAGTGGTCCAGTTTGGGTTCGCGGCGGCATTCCTGTTGAGGCTGCAAACGGGAAAACCTATGAAATCCGCAACCGTGTAACACTTTGTCGCTGTGGCAAGTCTTCAAACAAACCTTTCTGCGACAGCAGTCACTACCCAGAAGAACATGAACATGAGGGTGATGTTTAATGAGCAAAATTGACGTTGAGTATGGCCTGGATAACATATTGAAGTCGAAAGACAAAGCCGTCGTTCTTTTCTATGCCTCTTGGTGCCCCTTTTCCCAAAGGTTCTTGCCGGTATTTGACAAGTATGCCAAGGACAAAACACTCGCATGTCTACGGGTCGTAACCGACGATAAGGCGAGTCTTTGTGAGAAATACTCCGTAGACGTCGTCCCCACAGTGCTTCTCTTTGAAAAAGGGAAAGTCAAGAAAAGGTTGGACGGCAAGCCAGGAGCGGGATTGACAGAAAAGCAGTTAACAAGTCTCACCAGTACGACCTAGTTTAA
>CAYNQC010000124.1:0-2958 GCA_964399235.1 uncultured Candidatus Bathyarchaeia archaeon
AGAAAGCGTTGGAAATAATGGGAAAAGCCCGTGACAGATATATCGTTGAGATGACAAAAAAGGAGCATGGACTAATCAGCAGTTTTGAAGATTTCAAAGCAAGTGAGAAAGCCGAGAATGCCTCTCCATACTTTTCCCACACTTTAACCTTCACCTATCCAGAGGAAACCCCAAACAAGTTGACACTTCATGTTACTGAGTGCTTGTGGGCAAAAGTGTTCAAAGAGATGAACGCTACTGACCTTGGCTACGTTTTGCATTGTCAGCCAGACTTTGCTTATGCTGAAGCATGCCACCCCAGAATCAAGATGAGACGCACGAAGACTCTGATGCAAGGAGACAGTTACTGCGACCACACGTTCTACTGGGAAAAGTGAGTACGCGCGCGCCCCAAAACCCAAAACGTTTACGCTCTCACTTCCTCAACCAAACGTACTCTTACACTTACATACACACTCACTCAGCGCGCGATCACAAGAAACTTACCCCAGGCAGTTTACTTTGCTGAGGGCGATATTGCCGACTATGATTTTGACGATTGGATTCTGCGTGCACTGCACAAACAACGGAACTTCGATGAAAACATTCTGAAGGATTCATAGAAAGCGATGGTGTGTTTTCGGGTTTTGTTTCTTTCGGTGTCAGCCAGCTATTAGAACCCTAGTAAAAAGGCATTTGCAATGTTAGTAGAATGATCAGCTATACGTTCCAAGTTTCTTAGGATGTCGACGAAGACTATTCCTATGAGGGGGTTACATATTTTGTTCTCCAGTCTTCGGACATGGTTTTCCTCAAAGACTCTCTGCAGATTGTCGATTTCGTCCTCCAATGCCCTGACTTTTTGGACTGTTTCCCCGTTCTCATCTGCTAGAGCGGTCAAAGCAAATTCATATATTAGCTTTGTTTTCAGACACATAGTTTCTATCTCACCTTTAGCCTCCTTTGAAAACTGCAGGGCTTCCTTCAATTTCTTCTCAGCTAGTTCCACCAAATTATTAGCATGATCCCCCACCCTTTCAATGTCAGTAATACTATGCTTCAAATAGGCTAATTTCTTCAGTTCTCTCTCGCTCAGGTCTTCAAATGGAATGTCACCTAGAAATCTATCAATAGTCTCATTGATTTCATCGACTGCTTTTTCCATCTCCATTACTTTTTCAATTGCTTTTTCTGCCTTTTCTTTGTCGTTTATTAGCACGGATGTTGCTTCGTCCAGCATTTCATATGTCATCTCGGCCATCCTACGAACTTCTTTTTCAGCTTGTGACAAAGCGATAGATGGAACTTTCAGAAGCTTTTCATCTATGAATATCGTGCCTCTCTTGATTTCAGTCTCTTCTCCTGGTAGTAGCCTCTTAGCGACTGAGACCAGAAAGCCTATCAATGGCAGCATAAGTACAGTAACTATTACGTTAAAAATGGAATGGGCATTCGCGATTTGTCTAGGTAGATCAGGCGATATCATCTCAAGAAATCCAGACAAGTTGGTTATAAAAGGAAAGAACAACGACACACCGATCACATTAATCGTGAGCTGGACCAAAGCTAGTCTCTTGGACGAGAGTGATGATCCAATGGCTGCAAGCAACCCAGTAATACATGTGCCTACATTGGCGCCTAGGATCATAGCTACGGCGGCATTCAAAGTAATTAGATTATTTACACCAAGAGATATCACCAAACCCATCATAGCAGAGCTACTCTGAAAAATAGCAGTAACGATTACCCCCACAATTAGGCCATATATCGGAAACTGTCCGAGATTGAATAGGATAACTCTGAGGTCTGGTTCATTTTGAAGGGGTTGAATACTGGTAGACATTATATTCATTCCCAAATAGATTATGCCAAAACTCAGTATCATCTGACCTATGTTCTTGTATTTTCTGTTCTTGACCCCAAATGACAGGAAGAACCCAAATGCAATCAAAGGAAGAAAATAGACCCCGATTTTGAATGCTATTAATTGCGCAGTTACCGTGGTGCCAATTTCGCTTCCGAGCATGACTCCTATGCTTTGCCTTAAAGTCAGAATCCCCGCGTTTATCAGACCAATCAAAGTTATCATTGTTAGACCACTACTTTGCAGAATCGCAGCTGTAAAGGCACCTAAGAAACAGCCTTTCAAAGGATTGTCAGTGAGCTTGGTGAGTATCTGCCTGATCTTTTCACCAGCAGATTTCTCCAAGCTATCACTTAATGTACGTAATCCGTAAAGGAAGAGTGCAAGACCACCGATGGTGCCCAAAGCAATTGTCCATATATCCATTGTGAGATCACGGCCTGCGCTTTGAACTCATGTATTTCTTTTCAATCCATATTTTACTTTTTTTCTTTGTGTGTATTTCGTCGGAATTGCATCGTCGCGTCGCGCGCGCGAACGATTATTGGCAAATTCTTTATACCCAAACCAACACGTCTAGCTACTATTAATGGAGAGCCTGATTATGGGAAGGATTGAAGATTTATTGATGCCGGACGAGCAGATAACAAAGAAACAAGCGACTGTTCAGCTACTAGTGGGACAAGGCGGCATGCCTTCAGGTGACCTCTATCTCACGAACAAACGACTGATCTTCCTTGTCAGCAAGGGCTGGTCCTTGGTCACTCCTGGAGCCGGCATAGGCGCCACCGATGTGCTGCTTTCATTGCAGGACGTCAAATCGGTAGACAAAAGCCTGGGATACATCAAAATCAAGGCAGACAAAGAATACGCATTTTCAGTAAGCATTTGGCATACAGGAGGCTGGGTAAATGCTGTTCGGCATGCAATCGCGCTTTATCCTCCATCGACGAGCCAAACTGCATCAACGCCACCGCCGGGACCATCGATTGGTCAAGTGCGGCAACCGACACAGCCTTCTTCGAGAAGATTCTGCCCCAGTTGCGGTAGTCCCGTAAGTTCTGAGGCTCGGTTCTGCGAAAGTTGCGGTGGCAGACTCCAATAGACGTTGAAGC
>CAYNQC010000125.1:0-2809 GCA_964399235.1 uncultured Candidatus Bathyarchaeia archaeon
GGTCTGGGAGCCCTACGCCGAAGTATATTGTTATTCTGCCCACTGAAATGCTTGTCTTGCTTTTCGTACTCGGCGCCGTATCCGCCCTGGCCGGAGTTGGAATTACCTTCCTCGTAACCAGAGCCTCTCGTAAGAAGTAACCTGTGTCGTTGCGCACGCAGCACAGCGTTGCTTTTTTGCCTTTTTTGTCAAGTTGCCCCTCTCAGAATGATCGTTGAGACTGATGGAACCAATGAAATATAAGAATAGCGACACTTGCTTCTCAGATGGGTTATGCGGACTGTGGACCAGTTAACGCGCGTGTGTTCGATATGTCTAGAGTGCCAACGCAGCAACCTTGACTTGTTTCACTCCTTTTTTGGCCATGAGACTTTGAGCGAGTCTTCTTACTTCTTGAGCGCTTCCCTTGACAGCGATGATCTCTAGGCATTTGTTCTCATCCAAGTGAACGTGGGTCGTTGAAGAAATCAAGTCGTGGAAGTTGTGCTGGGTTCTCGCTATTTGATTCAGAAGACCCGGCTTGTCCAGGTAGTAGAGCAAAAGGACCGCACCAGTGACCTGTCCGGTTTCCTTCTTCATCCACTCGAATTCGCTTATGAAACTGGATAAGGCATCGTGTATTGCCTTGGATCGATCCTTGTACTTCATGTCTTTCCAGGTTTCGTCAAGTCTTTTGAGCAGAGGTTGCGGGAGCGATACGCTGAACCTTGTCACTTTCGTCTTCCCTAACATTCGAACACCTTGCCTGTATAATTGGTGTCGCAAAAGGCTTATATGATTGGTGTTACGATTTCTTTCAGTCGTAACACTGAGGCTCAAGCTTTGCCATACTATGGTAGTCGAGAAATTGCCGTTATTGCTTTGTTCTCTGCGTTGTGGGGCGTGCTGAACTCGATATTTTCTCCAATCGTGTTCCAAATGTTCGGGTTGCCGATACTCTGTGACGTGATTGGTTTTGCAGTGCTTTCGTTGACCGTCTGGTGGGTGCGAAAACCGGGAGCAGCGAGTATGGTTGGGCTGATCGCTACGGTCATAAACTTCGTGTTCAATCCTGGCGGAGTATTCTTTTTAGGGTTCACTGCAGCCAGCATAGTTTTCGATGCAGTCACGTTCCCGCTCAGATATGACCGTTACTTCAGAAAGGCTTCTCTTACCTCGATCTTGCTGTTGTGTGTTTCCGTGCTGTCGGCTGCAGTTGCAGGTCTGATCATTGGCACGTATTTCATGGTCGCGCCAGCTTTGGCCAAGTGGGGCGGTGTTCTCGGATGGGCCGGCCTACACGCGGTAGGCGGTGTTATTGGAGGATCCATCGGCGTTGCTCTGGTGCTTGGCCTGGCTGCCAGAGGCGCGCGCACTGGACCTGCTTATTCCTCCGGCTTCAGCAAATAGGCTTGCGTGTTTTCTATATCTAGGTGTTCAGTGAAGGACTTCTGCATGAATGCTTTTCCACGAACGTGTACAGCTGGAACAGAGAAGAGGACAAGACTGTGCACGTGACCAGCTTTCTTCTGACTACTATGATCACGGGGAGTGCTGCTACCATGAAGAGTGATAGAACGAGGAACGATGGAAACTCTGGAATGGTTAGCTGAATCCAGGTGTTCCATGCAAGTTTTGAACTGCCATCTGTCCCGAAGAACCCCATGCTGTTGAATGGCACGGTAACGTTCTGGTCATAAAGGAAACTCCAGATGGCAAATTCCTTGTTCAAGTTTTGTGTATAATTGAAAAACAGCTTAACAAAGTCTGCTTGCTTCTCTTCACTTCCCTCCCATCCCGTTGGAGTCGGTGCGGTGTGCCAGCCCGATTCTGTGAATGCGATGGTTTTTGTTGTGTGTGAGCTTATTTCGGAGTAATAGTCCAGAGGGATCTCGGAGGGGTTTTTAAAGACGAGGCTGGGATATGTTGTGAAAGCAATGATGTCTGATTTTGGAAATCTATCTATCAAAAACCATTGTGCGTTGGTAGAGTTGTTTTCTCCACCGAACAGTCCACCATTTAGTCCCTTCATCTTTTCAAGCTGGAAGATTGTGAAGACGCTTGTCGTTGGTGACACTCCTTTGACAGCATCATAGACTTCACTGTAAAACCCTGCAAAGTTTTCGAAATCTGTGGGAGATTCTTCATAAAGAACGTTCACTTCAATTCCAAGTGCGAGATACTTTGGTTTGTATTTGCTGGCAAACTGGACTGTTTTGTTCGTGTAGTTTTGTTTGATGGTGTCATTTAATGGTCTCAGAAGTTGTCCCGTGGACTGCGTGAAGAATTGAGCTTCGATCAGAGGAGTGTAGTTGTAGATTGATGCTAGTTCTGCTACGACCTCTGGAGCCTTGTCTGCGGCTGCCAAGTCATCCCAGTCTCCGGCCCAAGACACGATGTTGCCGGCTTGTTTTGCCTTGACGAAGAATTCGCTGAAATCAGACGGCTGATAACTCTTCGGAGAGAGACTCACACCAGTGGCAAAAGCTGTTTCAGCTTTCACAGTAAAGAAAACGCTACTGGAAAGTAGGATGGCAATGAACATTGCAACATTGAGCTTGTTCAGCAAAGTCTACCTAGACCGTCTTAACGCGTTCTCTGTATTTCTGTTCTTCTGGTCATTTGGGATCTGCACGTTGAAAACACCGAATGATGTTTGCCTAAGCCAGAAACCTGGAAGATGAAGGCAAACTGATCGAGGCAAGCTTCAATATGTACACCGTAGCGGCGAAGACGAAGTGGCTATATATCGGAAGCGAAAATAGACTAGTCCAACGGGCCGGTAGTCTAGCTCGGTAGGACATCTGCTTGACGTGCAGAAGGTCGCCGG
>CAYNQC010000126.1:0-2802 GCA_964399235.1 uncultured Candidatus Bathyarchaeia archaeon
TCCATATTGAAAAACCACAACTTTTACAATCTATTAGGCATGATTTGTACGTATACTGCAATGGCGAAGTGTTAGTGATGGCTTTTGAAGATTGGCTTAACAGGAAAGCGAATCATTATGCTCACAATGAGATCTTGGCTTTTCTATTGATGATATTAGGCGCGAATTTTCTCGTCGGAGGCTTAGTCATGACGGCGGTCACGACTGGGGAAGTAATGGCTTTCCCGTTCTTCAGTCAGCAGTCTCTGAATATGGCATCTGTCATCGGGCTCGTTCTGTCAGTCACAGGTGTCTTTGTGCTTTTGTCAGGATTTTTCCTGGTTCTTCACTACGATCGCAAGAGAAAATGGCATCTTGCAGAGATCGAGAAGGCGGGCAAATTCCAGAACAGAAAAATCAGAATTGCACAAGCTGAGGAAATGCTGAAAGAACTTCAAGAGGATGAATAGAGCAGCGAATAGGAAGCCGTCAAAAGGCGCGCGCGCTCCGCATTTCAAAGAGTGGAAGTCAAAGAGAATGAACATTCCAAGGCCAGGGCGTTGTCTGGTGCGCGTATCATAAGCGTTAAATCATCAGGTTTGTTCATCTATGTTCTTACATGTCAGTCAGTCAGGAAATCAGAGGTAACACACTGAAGGTCTACCTGTACTTGCTTAGACACGGGCCGTCTGAACTCAGAGATGTTCAACGTGGGATCGGCTTGTCGTCGCCTTCCTTGGCTTCTTACCATCTGGGGAAACTTTCGGAAGCGGGCTTCGTGACGCAGGATGAACATGGGAGGTATTTCGCGGTAAAGGAGGCGTCAGATAGGGTTCTTGAGGGTTATTCGAGGATGGGGCCTACGATCGTGCCCCAGCTGTTCTTCTTCGCGCTACTTTTCAGTATTCTCGTGGCATTCTTTTCGTTCGGGGCTTTGTACGCGTCCGGTTTCACGCCGTACTTAGTAGCTGTCTGTGTTGTTATGGTTTTTGTGTTCTGGTATGAGACGGTGAGGCTCTGGCGCAGGCTGGCGGTCTGATCTGGACGATGTTTGCCGGCGAAAGCATGGTTAAAGACTGTTGAATACGCCGTTCAACAGTTTTGAAAGGGTTTTCAAAAGTGTAGGCTAATATTCCCTAGTGTCTTCCATGGATGCATAGGAGACAAAAAATGTCGGGAAAATGGACTTTGAAATACGGTTTAGCCGCCGTGCTAGTGGCAACTGTCATCATTTCTGTCGTCTTATTCGCTGATCCACTGTCATCTTTTACGCCTAGTCAGACATCGGCCGCAGCTTCATTTCTAGTGATGCTAACTGACCCTCCGACTGTGCCCGCTGGAACTACAATTCTTGATCTGACGTACTCCAACGTTTCGCTCCGTGTGACTTATCCGAATGGAACTTCTGAGTGGCTTCCTGTTAACGCTTCAGGGACGGTTAATCTGTTCTCGTTGGTCAACATGAGCCAGACGATTGCTTCGACGACGATTCCAATTGGTTCAGTCGTGGATAAGATTCAGTTTACGATTGTTGATGTTGACGCCAAGGTCAATGGCAATATGTGTAACGTGACTGTTTTGTCGAGCACACTTGTAGTGTCAGTCGCCGACAGTCAGGTTAATCAGACACTCTCAGGCGTGTTGATAGACTTCAATCCGACGTTGGTGCAGATACAGGCAACTGACGCTAATGGAACCCTAGTCTATTACTACGTGCTTGTTCCGAGCGCGACTGCCACGATTGTTGGTGACTTGCACAAGGAGCAGATCAAAGTAGGAACCATTGTTGAGTTGGGACAGAACAACAGAGCAAAGATTGTGCGCGTGGTCGAGAAGTTTTCGAAAAACATGACGATCGTTTCAGCCTTGCTTTCAGTGAACGGCAATCTTACAACTCTTTCGGTCACAATAAAGAACGAAGGCAACTTTACCTTCAGAGTTTTCGGGCTCACATTGCACGGTGAATTCAACGCAACACGGACTTGGAAGAAAGAGAAGGACGAGGAGATCGTTGAGAGGATTCATCCTGATACGATTCCCTTTAAGGTGAACGGCTCATCGTTGATTCCGCTCTTTGGTGACCGAGATGACGATGATGATAATGGGCATGGTGATAAACATGAAGACATGGAGCTTTCTTCACTGACTTTGCAGCCTGGGCAGAATATCACATTGATTTACAGTGGCGTCATTGCGCTTCAGCCAAAGAAGGACATCATGAAGCATCCAGCGATGGTTATTACTCCGATAGTTGGCGGCAACTACACCGTGAGACTGATGGGCGAAGGCTTCCAGACGTTCAACGTCACAGCTACATCTTAGACTCGGACGTTCACCGAGGCGCTTCCCTTTTTCTGTTTCTTGCTCTGTTAGCATTTCCTGCGCGCTTCAGGTTTTTGCTGAAGGGTTGAGTTCATGTTGATGTCACTATTCCGTAGATGCGCATGGTCACGGTTACGAGAAAGAGGACTCCTATGAGTAATGCCGTGGTTTTGAGTTTCTTCAGGTCTATGATTAGGGTTGCTTTTCCGTCGTATGCTGAAGCCAGCTGCACGGTTATGAGTAATATTATGCCGGTTACTGCGAGCCAGAGGCTTACGTTCCAGAAGTCAAAAGGAAACTGCATTGTCTCAGTCCTCCAGTACTTTGTATTGGATGGTGGTTGTATGGTCTGGGCTTGTTTCTTCGTTTTCTATTACTATTGGTTTTCCGGTTGCTTTGGCGAAGGCGCAGGCGAGGGCACTTGATAAGTGGCAGCCTACTGTTTTGTGTGTGAGTTCGAGTTTGGCTGTTTCGTTGCATAGGTCTTCGAAAACGTGGTTT
>CAYNQC010000127.1:0-2749 GCA_964399235.1 uncultured Candidatus Bathyarchaeia archaeon
TAGCAAACCTTTCTGCACCCTCGGTTGTAATGAAAACCTGGAAATTAAATTCATAACCACCGCTAACTTGCATAATTCTTGATGTGCATATTCCTGGTTGGTCTTGCAAACAAACAGACTTTATATCGCTTCCGGAGAAAACTGTAAAGAACAGAATAGCTGAGTCATTAGTTATGTTAGTTAATTGGAATGGCATGCCTTCAAATGTAGAGCTTTCGTTTAGTCTTAATAAAGTATTGTTTATCTCTATTGAGTCATTTTTTAAAACTACTGTATAATCTTTTTCCAAAGTTATTTTTCCAGAGTTATTCGAGAAAGTAACTATTCTTGGTATTTTTCCTTCGAATTTCCCTTCCTTTGCCAGCAAGGTTTCAATCTCCTCTTTTGAGGCTCCGGCCATTTCTATTTGTATGAAGCTATTTCCATTAACATCCTTTATAGGTTGAAACTTCGCTTCCTTTAAACCAAAAACATTAATCCTAGTTTCCAGTGTCGACGTTATTTGTTGAATAACAGAATCTGGTACGCTAGTCTTAGGCTTTAGTAGGACTCTTGTTCCTCCTACTAAATCTATACCAAATTGAAGGTTAGATGACGGTATCTTACTAACAGATAACCCTAGACCTTGGCCATTCAAACTCACCAATTCTAATTTTCCAGAATGAATAAATCTAAATGTTCCAGTAAAATTTTCAAAAGCGTAAATATCATCAGGAGAGCTTACATCTTTTTCATTCACCCATGTTATCGTTTCTCCAACTTGAACTTTCCCTGAAAAAGGAGAATTGGCTACTATTGACTCAACTATAACGCCTTTTTGACCCGGCGATGGAGCAATTAAAATAAGCGAAGCAGCTACACAAACTATTACAACCCAAATTCTCCATTGTCTTAAAAAATATTTTATTGTTTCAAAAGTCACTTAATCTTCCTCTCTTTTCTGTTGACATACCACATCATGAAGCCTACGTTTAATACCCAAGAGTTCATCAAATCTAGGAATAGACCAATTATCAAAACAGACGCAATTGTGTCTATTACAACAGATGTTGAGATTATAAATAATGCGAATAAAGCAACAACTGTTGTACCAACCATTGTCATTCCAGTTTTGAAAGACCTTTTTATTATAGCATCATAGTTTCTTTCCTTTTTCTCGGATTCTCTTAGAACTCTTGTTGCCATTAGGATGTTATCATCTACTGAATAACCTATTAAAAGAAGTAAAGATGCAAATGCTGCTAAAGAAAGCTTTACTCCAAATATCTGTGTAAACACTAGAGTTTCTACCAAGTCTGCAATTACAGTTAAAACAAGGAAAATACTTGGTATAGGAACTTTAAATATAAAAAAAATGGTAGCTGCCATAAAAATAAATGAAAATAACAAGACAAAGCCTGCCTGTTGAAGGAATGAAGAGCCTAAAGCAGGTCCAACAGTCTGAACAGAATAATCCTCAAAATCATAACCGCCTTGCTTTAAGGTTGCTAAAACTTCTTCAGGTTTTATGCTTGCATCAAATTCAATAAAGATGGTATAAGTTGTTATGCCTCTTGCTGACCTAACGCTAGCATCATACTGCCTTAAAATGTTTTCCAAGTCAGAATCGCTCACTTGCTTTTGATAGTCTGCAATTATTTGAGTCCCGCCTTTTAGGTCTATATCTAAAAGCAATGAATTGGTCGATAAAGTGTATACTAAATAAATAGCGCAAATAATAAACAAAGATAATGGCAACAAAGCCATTCTTTTATAATTCATAAAAAATAGATATATTATAAAAGTATTTAAACTAAGGGCGAAACTATGAAAGTAGGCATAGTCGGTTGTGGCATTAATGGCGCGTATTTGGCGTGGAGACTAGCGAAAAGCAATGAAGTAGAGATTTTTGAGAAGAGCAATGTAATAGGAGAAAAACCTTGTTCAGAGCTTATATCTGAGAGACTATGGAATTTTATCCCAAAAAGAAAAGAATTTGTTAGAAACATTATAGAGGAACTCGTGATTCACTTCCCACAGAGGGACCTGAAAATAAAATTTTACCCGAAGATGTTTGTTGTAGATAGAAAGCAGCTAGTTAACTATATTGTTGAACAAGCAAAGCAGAGTGGAGTAAAAATTAACTTAAACAGCGAAGTGAAAAAAGTCTTCTTCATGAAGAACAAAAAACCACAGGTATCTGTTTCCGATAAGGTAATTGAGTTTGACTATTTGATAGGTTGCGATGGTTATAACTCTATAGTTAGAAGAAGTTTAGGAATAAAAGACCCATTATGCATACTAGGAATTTATACTAGAGTCAAAAAAAAGCCAAAAAGAAATATCATTGATGTTTATCCATTAAAAAATGGCATAAGCTGGGTTATACCTAGACAGAATGACGTTGAGTATGGGGTTTATGAGAGGGTTGATATTGCTAAGAATGAATTTAACAAATTCTGCGAAAGAATGAAAGTAAAACCGAAGGATATCCACTCACACTTAATACCAAGCAGACTAACTCAGATGCATAATGGCAGAGTAGCATTATGTGGAGATGCAATTGGCTTGACAAAACCTTGGTCTTATGGAGGGATCATTTGGGGATTAATTGCAGACGATATACTTATTAAAACATTTCCTAATTTTAGAAAATATGAAGAAAGAGTGAAAGACTATTTTGAACCAAAGATATTTTATTCAAAAATAGCTTTGTTTAGTGGGAAGTTCTTGGGAGACAAGTTGTCATTTTTATCGCCTAAAGAAATGT
>CAYNQC010000128.1:0-2722 GCA_964399235.1 uncultured Candidatus Bathyarchaeia archaeon
GCGCGCTAGGTGGGTTGGTTTGGTCTCTTGAGGTAGGCGACAGTGAACATTCTGCCGTCTGCCAGGGTGATGTCTTGGATGCCGACCAGTTCCCATCCTTCATTGCCTAGGGCGTTCAGGTCATGTTGGACATTGTCTATGACCGGCTTGTTGTCGACGTGGAAATGATCTGAATGAATCTGTGTCTTTATCGGGATCACCTTATACTCCCACTTAACCAATTCAAATGCCACCTTAAACATAGACGATATTCAACTTAGAGGGTAAAAACATTTGCTCGCAAAACGCGCGATATAGTCAACATGGGAAATCCAAAAGGAGATGATGTTATTACATT
This sequence comes from uncultured Candidatus Bathyarchaeia archaeon, assembly GCA_964399235.1. GTDB lineage: Archaea > Thermoproteota > Bathyarchaeia > Bathyarchaeales > Bathycorpusculaceae > DASPPK01. The sequence goes on from CAYNQC010000128.1 coordinate 338, forward strand.
GCTGTATATGTTAATGAGCTGAACTGAGCTGATGTGGAGGAGGAAGAAAAGCATTTTGCGTGAGCGCTTGAAAGGCAACTTGAAGCTTCAGAGCAAGAATAATAAGAACACAATGCGTTGCAATAGAGGACCAGAAAACGCAGATGTTGGAGGAAATAGCGTGCGATAAGAATCGTCACCAATTGAGCGTGCAAATTTTACTGCAGTTCAATGGGTTTTTCAGCGCACGTTAAGTTCGACCTGCGTTACATAGTGGGTAAGTGTTTTAGGGTTCGAATATTCTGTAAGTACTGATGTAGAATTGATTATGTGGGTTGCGCGATGGTAAGGTTTCGACAGATCGCTGACGTCTTGAGGCTCATGGGTAATAAAGGGCACATTCGCAATGTAGGCGTGATTGCTCATATTGATCATGGAAAGACGACGTTGACTGATTCTTTGCTTGTTGAGGCCGGTTTTCTTGCGCCTCAAGTTGTGGGTTCGGTTCGTGTGCTCGATTATCTGGAGGAGGAGCAGAGGCGTGGCATCACCATTAAGACGGCTAACATATCATTCGTGCATAAGACCGATGGAGAGAGTTTGCTGATCAATTTGGTCGATACTCCGGGTCATGTTGATTTCGCCGGCAATGTGGCCAGGGCTTTGCGTGCGATTGACGGCGCAGTGGTTGTCGTTGATGCTGTTGAAGGAGTCATGGCTCAGACGGAGACGGTTACGCGTCAAGCTCTTGAAGAACGTGTGAAGCCTGTGCTTTTCATCAATAAGGTAGATCGCTTGATAAGCGAGCTTAGACTTTCTCCTGGCGACATCCAGAAGAGATTTGTCGAAATAATCAACGATTTCAACAACATCATCGAGATTTACGGAGAAATCGATTTTAGAGACTTGTGGAAGGTTGATCCTTCGAAAGGAAGCGTTGTTTTCGGTTCGGCACTTCACAGATGGGGTTTCACACTTGACATAGCGGAGAAAAAAGGGATTAGGTTCAGCGACCGCGAAATAGTGGAGGCTTATGAGAGTGGAAACATTGCCAAACTTTCTCGGGCTGTTCCTTTGCATACGGCAATACTTGACATGGTCGTCAAGAATATTCCAAGTCCTGTCGAGAGTCAGAAGTATCGTTTGCCGGGAATTTGGAAAGGAAAGCTCGACTCGCGAATGGGACAGGCAATGTTGAAATGTGGCGACGATGGACCGCTTGTGATGTGCATTACTGCCGTGAAGTCTTTTCCAAACGAAGGTCTGGTGGCAACAGGCAGGTTGTTCTCGGGATCCATCAAGAAGGGAGATCAAGTCTACCTTGTAGGCGCCGGAAAGAAACACCATGTTGAAAATGTGTCAGTGTACATGAGTGCCTTCAGGGAAGCTGTAAGTGAGATCACTGCAGGGAATATTGCAGCGGTTTCAGGGCTTGATTCGGTTAGAATTGGAGAAACAGTTGTTGACGTGAAGCTTGATGAGGAGAGTGTTCCTTTTGAAAGCCGCAGATTCGTTTCACAGCCGGTCATGACCGTTGCGATTGAACCGAAAAATCCCAATGATCTGGAACATGTTCTTAATGCCTTGGATAGGCTTTCGCTAGAAGACCCCAGTCTCAAGACTTCGGTTAATAGCGAAACTGGCCAATACCTCATCAGTGGCATGGGCGAACTTCACTTGGAAGTCGCGGTGAATTCTCTCAAACAATACCTTGGGAATGTAGAGCTCAAGACTTCCGCACCGATTGCGAGCTACCGCGAGACAATCCGAAAGAAAGGCAAGTTGGCCATAGCGAAGAGTCCCAACAAGTTGAACGAGTTCTGGGTGCAAGTAGAACCACTTGACGAAAAGAGCCTGAAAATATACGGGCAAGCCTCTTTGTCAAATGGAAGCTTACGGTTCGAGACTTTCGAGTCGCAAGAAAAAGACGTTTGGGCTTTCGACGATCAATTGAACATTCTCACGAGCTCATTTAGACAAGACACACTGTCACAAGACGTTGTTGCCAGTATAGTATCAGGTTTTCACTGGGCATGCAGAACAGGCCCACTTTGTGAACAGCCTCTGAGAGAGCTGAAAGTAAACTTGGTAAATTTCAAGATCGACGCGTCTCCTGAGAACCGTGAACCCAAAGAGGTAATGCGAGGAATGAGTCGCGCGATTTTGGGGTCATTCTTGACCGCTCACCCAATGCTTCTGGAACCAATCTACAAAGTTGAAATCACGGTTCCTCTTCAATGGTTTGGCAAATGCTCAAACATCATAATTCGCAAGCGCGGAAGCATACAGTCAACTGTTCAGAAAGGTGCCCTGGCAATCATAATTGGACTTGTGCCAGTGGCAGAGACTCTTAGTTTATCTGAAGAACTGCGTTCAGCAACTTCTGGAAGAGCCTTCTGGCAATTG
>CAYNQC010000129.1:0-2721 GCA_964399235.1 uncultured Candidatus Bathyarchaeia archaeon
AGCCTCTCTCTCTAGGTGTGCACAATCTAATTATTGTTAAAGTATTTAAAAGTTATGAAATATTATCAATAGTTATACTTTTAGTTAAACTATAAAATAATGAGTAAAAGTTAAATGCGCTAAAAATACATAAAAATAACGAAAACTAAATTAATTGGAACCGTTTATTAGATACAGGCGCAATATCTGTTTGTGCGTTATTCACTTCAGATTAACGAGCACGCAGGAGAACAAAGATGAACGACACAGAAACGCAAGAAGAAAAGCAAACCGTTCACAAAATTCTCCACCTCTTAGCGTGTTCCGAGTTACGTAAAAGTCTCGCTGAGGCACTTCGAGATGGCAAAAACCTAACTCTCTCTCAACTGAGCGAACAAGTAGGCGCCAGCTCACCCGCGGCGGTGCATGCGTTAAAAGAACTGACAAAAGAGGATTTGACCTATCAAGACGAGAAACGCAACTACTTGCTCACAAACATTGGCGAGATAGTAATGCGTAAGTTGGAAGAGACGAACGTCGCAATCAACGCGCTCTCGAAAAATAGGCAGTTTTGGCTCGAGCACGATCTAAGCGGGATTCCGGTCGATCTGCTCGACGAGGTTGGATGTCTAGTGGATTCAGACGTTATAACAAGTACTCCAACTGATCTTTTTAAGATCGTTTCCACCTTCTATGTGTTACTGGGAAACGCCAAAGAGATACGCGGCGTATCCCCCATCTTTATGGAAGGTCTCACGTCTAATTTCGTTGAGTTTACGAAAAAAGGCGTTAACATAGAACTCGTCATGACGCCTGACGTTTTAGACGCGGTGCTCAAGGGCGCGGAGCTAACTGAGCTTAAAGAAGCTCTTAGAGAAGCTCTTAAAGGAAATCTCACGTTATATACCATTGAACGTCAGCCTGAGGCTGCTTTCACAGTTACAGACTACTTTCTGCAGATAGGTTTTTTCAGAAAAGACGGTTCGTATGACTGGTCAAAAGAGCTTTTAAGCTACAACGAGGACGCGCTTACCTGGGGAAGAAAACTGTTTGACTATTATGTCGAGCAGGCAGAAGTCGTCACTTTTTGATTGCTGGTTTAGAGCTTTTTTTAACTAACAAACGGCCAAGTCGTTTACCTCGTGGTTTATTCTTTTAAGACAACTATGAGAATTGTGCATCAATAATTACTGTTTTATATAATTTTGATTGATTTGATATATTTATCTATGCTGTAGCAAGTTTTATATCTTTTCACATCTTTGATATGGTTAAACATAGTTTATGCGGCTTAACAATTGATGCACAAGATAGTAGGAGGGTAAGGGATTGAACAGAGCGGCGGAACAGGACTTTGCTTCCCTCTTTCGTTTGCCGCAATCACACTCGCGGCTAGAATCCATCTCCTCATTAATCACCGTTAGTTCAGTGTTTACGGCAGCGGTGTTAACCGCGATATTATATTTCTCTTTTCTGCTCGAGGAAGTGAACCACGAGTATTTACTACTAGCTGCCACGTTTTTTCTGGGCGTGTCCGTTTACACCCTTAATAAAGTAACAGACGTTAAAGAGGACTCCATCAATCTACCAGACCGGACCCGATTCGTCAAGAAGCACCGCACGTCTCTCTTCTTAGTAAGTCTCGAGTCATTAAACATAGCGTTAATCTTCGCTTTCTTCAGCAATCCCTACGCGATTCTCTTAATCCTTTTTGCTTTTTACGCTGGCGCCTTTTACAGCGTCGGGGTGAATAAAAAGAGAACGAAAGACGTTCTTTTTATGAAAAACCTCACGGTCGCTGGTGCGGTTACGATCGGCGCGGTTCTTTTGCCACTTATCATTCACGTCGGCAGCTTCCTCCTCATAGCACTCGTCGCTTATTTCATTTTTCTGAAGGTTTTTATTAACACTGTGCTCTTTGACGTTCGAGACATCGAAGGGGATAAAAAAGCAGGGGCTCGGACTATACCGATATTTTTAGGTAGAGAAAAGACGCGAAATCTATTGCTACTGCTCAACTCAACGCTTATCATTTGGATAGGTTTCTCATTCTTTGTAGGGCTCTTTTACCCGTATCACATCGTTTTAGTGGTCAGTCTGCTTTATGCATATTGGTACATCCTCCGCTTCACAAGAGCCAACGCCGAAACAAGCAAGTTGGAGGAGCTGCTTGTGGACGGGGAGTGGATTTTACTCGCTCTGTATGCGATACCGTTCTTTTTGGGTTGGCCGTCGCTATGATCGGATTCAAAAATACTGGGTGCACGAAAATTTGGGACATCGTAAGTACAACGTATGGGGCATACGATAACTATGAAAACCTCTTAGCTAGGACATCGCTTGATTTTCCGTACTTGTTCCCATCGCTTAATATTTTCCAAGGGGATTTGCGTAGGTGTGAAATTTCTGTAAAAGTAAGAGCCCAGCCCGTTTGTTCCTTGCAGTTTATTGCTCATAGATGTAATTATTGACTAAAAATATCAATAATTATATTTTTTTCAATTTAAATTTTTTACATTTGTATGAACTTAAAATAGCAAGCTTTATATGTATAGGCATCTTTGATAAGATTCACCATTATTAATCAAATAAGACATCTTTGATGTATAATATTAATGAATGTATAAAATAGCAGGGGTGTATAAAAAATGAACGAAGTGGTACTGGAGCCACAAGCCGATGTTGCGAGGTTATTGATATGTTCCGATCTCCGGAAGAACCTCATTCTCTCGCTTAATAACG
>CAYNQC010000130.1:0-2579 GCA_964399235.1 uncultured Candidatus Bathyarchaeia archaeon
TATAGACGGTTCAGATTTGCCAGAGCGTTGCGTGCGCCAGAGTCTATGAAGCATTTAATTAACGCTTTCTTTGTAATAATTCCTTCATGGAGAAATATGCGCGTGCATTGTTGTACCTATTTTGGCTTGAGCTAAAGAGAAGCATTTTTGGAGTGAAGCATTTTGCAGAAGTTGATGTGACGGACAACTGTAATCTCAGATGCAAACATTGCTATCATTTTCACGGAAAAGACGAATTTAACAAACAAGAGCTATCTATCGACGTATGGGAACAAAGGTTCAAAGAATTGTACAAGTCAGGAATTAGGAACATTCTTCTGGTTGGTGGGGAGCCTGCGCTCAGGATTGATGTTCTTATGCTTGCCCACAGGATATTTCCTTTTGTCTATGTCATAACAAACGGAACAATAAAGATACCAGAAGAATTCAATCATAGGCTCTATGCTTCAATAGATGGGTCTCAAAAAACAAATGATTCACTCAGAGGAGACCGTGTTTTCTCAAGAGTGATGAAAAACTTTTCAGGGGATAAGCGTGTTGTCATCAATATGACAATCACGAGGGACAATTACAAAGAGCTTGAGGACGTTATAAGAACTGCAAAAGAGAATGGTTTCAACGGTGTCGTTTGTAACATATGCACTGGTGGAACCGATGTCAGTGTTCCTCTGGTTGTAGGAGAAAAAGAGAGAAAAACTATAGTAAAAGAACTGAAACGAGTGAAGACATTATACCCAAAAGATTTTCTTTTGAGCAAAGCGATGATAAAATGGTATGAATACCCAGACCATACTGGTCCATGCTACTGGGGCGATGAAGTGGTACATTTCGACGCTTCATGGAACAGAAGGAGGTGTTTTGGAAACAATGCGGACTGTTCCAATTGTGGGTGTCTGGCAGGGACCTTTCAAAGTCCTTTAAAAATGCTGAGGCATCCAAGAGAGATGATGAAAATAGGTATATGTTCATAAGTGAAGCGCAGGGCGTACACTCAAGCTCTCCTTCACTCCATTAACAACTTTGCTCCAGCGGCAGTATCGAACCGCTCTCATGTTGTTTTTTTGGGATAAAACGTTCCCCCAAACCAAACCAACAACGGTCCCGTATGTCCCTCTTTGGTTATATAGGGCGCTACGTAGATGGATTGATCTAGTCGACTCATTTTGTTGGGTTCTCTTCAAGCTTTTCCACATGTTTGATTTCAGTGAAGAACCATGACAATGTCAGTATCATTAATCCTAGTCCAGCACAAATCAGGAAGAAGTTGGCTGTTCCAATGAAAACTGTGATTATGCCTGAAAGAAACATGCCGATTGGTTGCGCAGCATGCGCCAAAGACACGGTTACTGAGGTTACTCTTCCTTGCATTTTAATGGGAACTACCGTTTGTAGTATCGTCATAGCCAACACGTCGATCATCGGAAAACAGAATGTTTGAATGAAGCCAGATATTGCCATGAACCAAAAGAGTCCTGTTGGAGTGAGAGCTACCAGTATGTATCCGAGAAAGAGAATGTACATTGAGGAGACGATTATCGTAGTCCTTCTCTTGGTGACTTTGATCACGGACATTATTGATGCTCCAGCAAGCATTCCTCCTTGAATGAAAGCCATGACAAACGCCAAATCTGAAGCAGTCCCGAAGTGGTCAAACTTCACATAGTAGGGAAGCAGAGTGCCTAATGGCGTGAGCAAAACATTGACTGCAGTCGCTAACATAATAAGTGGAAGAAGTCCCCTTGCTTTTCTTATGAAACCAAAACCTTCTTCGAATTGTCTTCTGAAAGAAGATGATTTGTCTTGTTCCTTCAGGACAGAGGGTATCCTTATGATCAGAAGTGGGGCTAATGCGACCAGAAAGGTCACAACATCAATCCAAAGGATCTGAGTGATTGTCCAGAGACCAAGCAGTAGGGCTGCAGCAACTGGCCCAGCTAGGTTGACTGCACTGGTGAAAAGGTAGTTTACGCCATTCATGCGGCTCAACTTGTCTCGGGGAACCATCGTTGGAATTATGGCGAATACCACGGGCATATGAAAGGCTTGAAAAACTCCTTTCAAAGTGAGCAAGACTAGAACTTGCCAAATTGCAGCAACATCGAACCAGAACAGTGAGATCAGCGCTAAAGTGGTTAAAGCTTGAAATAAGTCCGCTGCAAGAACTAGCAATTTGCGGTTCCATCGGTCAGCAAGCACGCCGGCCAGAGGTCCTAAAATTACAATAGGAGCAAGGCCTAGGACGGAGGCAAGTGCTAGATACAGAGTGCTTTGAGTTTCTAGGGTTATCCACCAAATTATTACAAACTGTGAGATAGATGATCCTAGCAGTGAGACCAGTTGTCCAGACCAGAATAGCAGATAACTTCTGAACGTCGACCGATCTGGCTGTGTAGACCCTTGCTCCAAGTTTCCTCACGTCCTCATTCAAGTTGTGTATTGGTCATTGCATTTGGTTTGTAGCAGCGCACGCTGACAATATTCAAGGGGGTATAAAACTTTACCCAAACCAACCAAACCAAACTCAAACAATCTTGCAGAAAGTTTAGCTCACACTATTTGACTCTTCCAACTGCGCGCGC
>CAYNQC010000131.1:0-2560 GCA_964399235.1 uncultured Candidatus Bathyarchaeia archaeon
AACACACGTAGACGCCGATCCGCGGCTCCTCAGCCTTTTCAACAGCTTTAACAGTCGACTGCGCGCTCATCTCGACTTCACCTTCTTCTCCGCAACTGCCTGAATCTGCGCGACAATCTGGTTATCCGAATAATTCGGCATCGTTATGGCATCCATGGGACACGCAGAACTGCAAATACCGCAGCCCCGACACAACCCTTCGGTAACCTTCGCAACCGATTTCTCCCCAACTTTCTCAAGACTGATCGCTCGAAAACCACATGCCGACTCGCATATTCGGCAACCGCTGCAGAGGTCTTCATTCACTCGGGCAACCAACGGCTCAACGGTCCACGAGGGCTTGCTCAAAACAGACGCAGCCTGCGCCGCAGCCGCACTGCCCTGAGCCACGCTGTAGGGAATGTCTTTCAAACCTTGGCAAGCGCCTGCCAAGAAGATGCCCGGAACTGCTGTATCGGTCGGCCGGATTTTGGGCTGGCATTCTACGTAAAAACCGTCTTTTCCGGTTGATATGTCCAGAACCTTCGCGAGCTCAGAAGCCGTTTCAGCTGGGATCGCCGCGTTTGCCAAGACAACCATTTCTACGTGCGCAGAAACTGGTTTGCCTTCTTCCGTCTCCGCGTAAACGGTCAGGTTCTTGGTCTGCGGGTCTTCGGTTATGTGTCTGTTTTCAAGTTTGACTCTTAGGAATTTGACGCCTGATTTCTGGGCTCGGTTGAAGAATTCTTCGTAACCTTTGAAGTTGCTTCTCATATCGTTGTAGAAAACATACACTTCGATGGCGTCTCGGTACTTTTCTTTGAGCATGACTGCGTGCTTCAATGTGTACATGCAACAGAAGCTTGAGCAGTACTCGTATCGATTGACGTCTCGGGATCCTACGCATTGGATGAAGGCGACCGAATGCGGTTTCTGTCCGTCTGAGGCGCGGATCACTTTGCCGCCTGTCGGACCGGCTGCGAGTATGAGTCTCTCGAACTCCAGCGCGGTGAAAACGTTGGAGTATTTGGCGTAGCCCGTCCATTCCATGTCTTTCGGGTCGTACATGCCGTAGCCAATGGTGACGATTATGGCTCCAACGTTGACTTCGATGTCTTCGGGTTTTTGGTCGAAATTGATCGCTTGGCGAGCCCCGCAGGCGTCGACGCACTTGTAGCATTCGATGCAGTAATCTCGGTTTATAGTGTGAGTAAGTGGGACGGCTTGGCCGAACGGGATGGATATGGCTTTTCTGACGCCTAGGTACATGTCGGCGTAGTTTGGATATTCTATGGGGCAGGCGTCTCGGCATTCTCCGCATCCGGTGCAGGTGGCTGCTATTACGTAGCGGGGGTTTTTGCGGATTTTGACGTTGAAGTTGCCGACGTAGCCGGTGACTTTTTGGACGTCGGCGTAAGAGATTATTTCAATATTGGGGTGTCTGCCGGCGTCGACCATTTTGGGTCCTTCGATGCATATGCTGCAGTCGAGGGTTGGGAAGGTTTTGTCGAGCAGGGCCATGTAGCCGCCTATGGTTTCGGTTTTTTCTATCATGTAGACTTTGAAGCCCATGTCGGCGAGGTCGAGGGCGGCGTTGATGCCGGCGATTCCTCCGCCGATGACCATGGCTTTCTTTGTTATCGGCAGTTCTATGGGTTTTAGTGGTTCGAGGAGTCTTGCTTTGGCTACGGCCATTTTTACGGTGTCTTTGGCTTTTTCTGTTGCTTGTTCCGGTTTGGTTTTGTGGCAGTAGGATGCGAATTCTCGGATGTTGGCCATTTCGAAGAGCCAGGGGTTCAGGTCTGCTTGGGATACGCAGGTTTGGAATGTGGGTTCGTAGAGCCGTGGTGAGCAGCCTGCGACGATGACGCGGTTGAGTTTGTTGTTTTTTATGGCTTGGATTATTTGGTTTTGTCCTGGTCGGCTGCAGGGGTAGTTCATGTTTTCTGCGTGTACGACGTTCTGCAGGGTTTTGGCGTATTTTGTGAGTGTGTCGACGTTTATGACTGAGGCTATGTTTGAGCCGCATTGGCAGATGAAGACTCCGATTCTGGGGCTTTCAGGTGGTGGCGTTTCTTTTTCTATGGTTTTTCGTTTTGTTTTGGAGACTGTGGCTTTTGTGCGTGCGGGTGTTTTGGCGGTTTTTTTAGGCGTGCTGTTCCACCTCCAGGTTCATTCTTCTTTTGACGGAGTCTCTGGCTCTTTGGGAGCCTTTGGTTTTCAGTTCTTTGGTCATTTCTGTGGGTGATGTTAATCGTTCTAGGGCTTTGTTCCAGGCTCCTGAGCGTACGGGTGTGTGGTTGATGTGGGTTCTTTTGAGTTCTAGTGCTTCGTCAACTGGGCAGATTGTTTTGCATGCGCCGCAGTAGATGCAGTATGTTTCGTTTGTGTGGATTTTGTTGTCTTCTTTGGACTTGTATAGTGCGCCGGTGATGGGGCATGTGTCTAGGCAGTCGGTGCAGTTGGGGGGGCATTTTGTTTGGTTGATGTGGATTTTTCCTGTGATGAATTTTTGGATTTTTATGGCGCCTGTTGGGAGTTTGGTTTCGCATATTGTGCAGCATGGGCAGTGGTCTTTGTC
>CAYNQC010000132.1:0-2554 GCA_964399235.1 uncultured Candidatus Bathyarchaeia archaeon
AACAGTTGTTGGAGGCGGCACCAAGGATCTTGCTTACAGAACTTGGTCACTTAAGACTGGATGGGGTCCGGAGAAATATCATGATGACAGTGATCATGTCTCGAAAGTTGCAGTGACCTATGTTGCTTTGACTTCTGTTGCCAACTCGGACAATATCGGCGTCGTTTACATCGATAGTTCTAACAATGACGCGAACGCTATGGTCTGGAATGGTGCTGCATTCACGAACGTTATTGAACTCACGGGGTCAGTTTCGATGGCGCCGGAAGAATGCATCGCGGTTTCTTCAGAGACGGACGGCGCAATAGTGGCTGTTGCTGGGGAAGGCGAATTCATCCGGTGGAGCAGGTTTACAACGTCATGGTCTCCTGTGGCTGTTTTCGACATAAATTCAGGCGCAACGAGTCCCATGAATTGGCTGAAACTGGCCCAATCGCAGAATGACAGGCTGATGCTTACGAGCGTCGACGGTGCAACCGACTTGGCCACGAGTGTTTTGGACGAGAACTCTGTCGGCAACCGACAATGGGAGACAACCACAGAGTCGATGGGATCACTGACTTCGAGCGCATCTGTTTCGGCAATGCGCTTCACCGCGCAAGCAAACAATTCTGTTGCCAATATTCTGGTCTTCCTTCAGGCAGTCTTGGCCTCGCCTGCATACAGATTTGGCATAGAGACCAGCACATCAGGGTACCTGCCAAGTGGAACGTACGTTGGGGGAGCCTCCAACTATGCCGTTGCCACGCCAACTGTTTCCGGGTGGCTGAACCTCACGCTTCCTTCGCCGGCGCCGTTGACCGCGGGCACGGTTTACCACGTGACTGTCAGGTACGACAGCGGAACCATTAGCTCCTCGAATTATATCGCTTTGAGGCGTCTCGGCCTAAATCAGAACAATTATCGTCCGAAAGAAAACACGATAGACAGCTGGCTGAACACCATTTCAGGCACAAGCGTTCAAAACCGCGATCCAATATTCATCTTGGAGTACAACGACACGGTCAATTACGAGGCAATGCCCTATGAAAACGTTGCCTCTCACAACGTCTATGGAGCGAACTGGTACTCGGAGAAGTGGACACAAAACGAGAACAACACGATCGTAGGCGTCAACCTTCCATTAGTGAAGACTGGGCTTCCTCCAGACTCTCTCTATATTGTTCTGCGAAACGAAACAGACTCACAAGATGTGGCAACAATAACGGTTCCTCAAAGCGACATAACCACTACATTGCAGTGGTACGAACGCTACTTCAGTTCACCCATTTCATTAGTCAGCGGGAAGTCGTATCGGCTGATTCTCAAGTCTCCTGGGTCCACCTCATCAAACTACTTCGCGACCCGAAGCCTCATAACAAGCCAGGCAGGAACCTTGACGTATGACGGGACCAACAGTCACTACAGTTACTCTTCAAACGGCGGAACAAGTTGGACAGACACGCTCACGCAGGATCTGACGTACATTCTTCTATTGCAGAATGCTGGGACAATGGGGTGGATCGTTCATCCTCCATGGGACGGGAGCGTAGACACGCACGCATCGAGATGCGCTGATTTCGCTTGGGAATACCGCGCAATGCCCACCTTCAGGAACACGGGTCTGCTTGTGTATGGTACGACCGCAGGGCAAATTACTTGGCGCAGGTTTCGAGCGCCAAACTTTGTCGGTGGAGTGACAAACGTCGCGATGGGCACTAGCTTTCACAGTTGGATTCAGTTGAAGTCAAACCCGAGAACCATAGCCAACGACACAATCGTACTGGGCGCAGCCTGGGAAGCAACGACGTTCGACTTGGGAGCCTTCAAATGGGACGGAACGACGTTCACAATGATTGGTTCGACGGCTTTTACGGATGACACAGCTACCGTTGACTGTGAATGCTTTGAGATAGAGTTCGCCTTTTTCGGTGATCCCATGGAGTTCACGACTGAGGTGGAATTCAGCGGAACATCCGACCTTGAGAATTGGACATCCGTTGCCTGGGCAGTTGATACTGCATGGAGTGCCAGTAACGTTTCGGTTACTTTTCAGCTGTTCGACTATAGCCTTGGCACTTATTCGACAAGTGGCGACGGGTACATTTCCTATTATTCTAGTCTGATTCCCCATGTGGATGAAACTGAAAACCAAACCATAAGCGTGAACCCGACGCGTTTCCGTGACGGTTCCGGGCAATGGAAAGTGAAGGCAACGGGAGTGAAGGGTTCAACCACGCCGTTCGACATGGAAATGGACATGATAAAACTGCAACCGCCAAGCGGCGGACCTTACTTCCTGTTCAAAAACGATGGCTCACTGACTTCTCACATAGTGTCCCTTTGGATTATCAGTTCCTCATCTCACGTGCGTTATGACGTGAGTATCTACTTGAGTTCCGGCGAAGACTTCGTTTACCAGAGAGACGACATCACGATACCCAGTGGTCCATACACGACAAGAATCGTGACAAACAGAGGCAACTTCGCGTCGTTTTCAGGAACATAACACCAAGTGGTCTGCGCCGAAGTAATCGAATTGAAAGGTGCCCTGATCTTCGGAAGGCGCGAGCAA
>CAYNQC010000133.1:0-2537 GCA_964399235.1 uncultured Candidatus Bathyarchaeia archaeon
TTATTTTATTGTTTTATTTACTTATCAATGTAAGGGTCCGATATTAGTGCAAGGCGGAATAGCCGCCATCTTGAGATGGAAAATTTAATTCACTTCATTCTATATATATCGGTTATTAGAAAGGCTGATGTGATATAGCTTGAAGACATAATTAAGAGTAAGGAAAATGCTAACAAAATCAAAAGTGCTGATTTTATTTTCAATTAATCACATTTATTAAATTATTTGTTCAGGAAAAATAGAGTTGACTCCAATTTCTTTCATTTTTCCATTTTTTCTTAAGTTTTACCTCATTAAAAGGTAATCAACATACCCACTTACCACAGCAGCCCCGACACACCCAACCTTAACCTTTAAGTATCCATCGCTTTTTATATAAGCATCTTTAATTTTCAATACAGCGCTACCAAAATCAAGTGTACTTCCATGTACTCTTTCGTGAACAGTTACAAAAACTTTTGTATTGGTGATTGCCCATTCAGTACCTACATTCACACTTACTACAGTGTCGTATTCCCCCGCTATTGAGCAAGTAAAGGAAGCTTGTGCATAATTACCATTTAGTATCTTCATTATAGAAGAGCCACCACCGATATTGATACTTCCACCAACATCTAAATTATCCCAAATTTTAACTTTTCTAGGAGTACCTGTACCTGCACCAACTATATCCAAAGCATCAGTAGTAAAGGTTTGATAACCAATTTTACCAGCATCTCCTTGCTTAGATATTCCTGCTCCAAATTCTAATACACTATTACTATCAATTTTCATGATAGGTGTGCTACCAGTGCTTCCTCCAAGATGTAATTTTGCTGTTGGATTATTTGTTCCGATCCCAACATTACCACCACCATCATTTAATAATAAGTTCTTAAATCCAGAACCTGTTTGATAAACTCCTATTCTTCCATTGCCATTGGCATTACTTGGTTGGATAAGCACATAGGTTGTGCTATCTCTAAACTGACTTTCACCACTAGAATCTACAATCATATTTCCATTAACATGTAATTTTGCTGTTGGATTATTTGTTCCGATCCCAACATTACCAGCAATTATTGCTCCACCTGAAGGCGAACCAGCCCCACTATAGCCAACTGTTAATCCACCATTACTTCCTAAAAGTCCAGTGTCAGTCCAAACATTTTTAGAATTGTATGTTCTGATCCAGGAGGTATCAGACATATACCAACCTCCAGCATAGGTATCACTGTACCAACCTGTATTGCCAGTAGTTCTTAACCAAGCATTTTGAGCTCTAATATCACCAACTACATCTAATTTATAACCAGGACTTGCCGTTCCGATCCCAACATTACCAGCTTGTTCGATAACCATCTGAGGTGTTGAAATATTCTGAGTGCCTGCAGTAGGCAAGCCAAATACCCATCTATTGCTAGAGTCTATACCCATTGCTTTGACAACATTTCCAGATCTAGTCATAGCTATATATGACAATGTATTTGCAGAAGCGGCACGAGTAACACCCAAGGTTCCATAATTAGCAGTATCAGCTACAACACTGTCTACAGCAAATTGACCTTGTCCTACTACATGTAGAGTAGATCCTGGATTATTAATTCCAATTCCAACATTACCATTATCATAAATTATTGAATTTCCTACAGTGGTAGAACTAGTCCATTTAGTTAAATTATTTATAGAGCCTCCACTTAATCCCCCTGTTGCTACTTGCCAAGAAGCCAAACCGGAGGCATCGGATGTTAAAACTTTGCCTACGCTTGGTGTTCCTCCAGTAATTTTAATTTGACCAGCAACTTCTAATTTTGCTCCGGGAGTTGTCGTCCCGATGCCGACATTACCACTAAAATACTGATAATTATTTCCTGAGCTATCTATTCCAAATATCGCATGCTGATGACAACAACCACCAAGACTATCAGAAGGATATTGCCATAACTGTAAAGAACGAGTTTGAACTATAGGATCATTTTCATTTACGTACAATGAGAATCTTTCGGACTTTCCTACAGCACTTCCAGTTCCACTGAAGAAATCAATTCTGTTGTAAGATGTTAATCCAGATGTACCTTTAGCAAATAATGCAATATCATTTGTATTTTGGAATCTAACATCTCCTCCTTGTACATCTAATTTATAACTTGGGCTTGTCGTTCCAATCCCAACATTACCGCCGGTTGATATTCTAAGTTGCTCATTACCATTATAATTATAAAGTAGACCAGAGTCAGCAGATAGTGTTAATGTTGAATTAACTTGATTGCTACCAGTAGCTGTTAAGTTAACATAATCACCAAGGCCAGAAGCCCAAGTCCACCATAGTCTATTCTTAGAATAATCTTTATCCCATATTTTAAAGTCAAACGGTACTGATATTGCACTGCCAGCAGTGCTAAAGTACATGTTTCCTGTCGTGTTAATATTACCAACTACATCAAGTTTTTGTACAGGATTAGCTGTTCCTATACCAACTCTTGCACCAGTAGTAGTGTTGGTGACATATGTTCCAACACTCCAACCACTCGAAGAACTAGTGGGCCAATCACTTCTAC
>CAYNQC010000134.1:0-2537 GCA_964399235.1 uncultured Candidatus Bathyarchaeia archaeon
TTGCCGTTGGTTACCGCCAGTTTGCCATCAATAACATAGTTTATCTGACGCATCTTATGTGAATGCGGCTTCGGAGGCACTGAGCTGTTTGGCGGAACAACCACTGTCCTTACGACGAAATCAGGTTGTTCCACAAGATTCGCCAAATGCACACGCACATCGCGAAACATAACTTCCTTCCTTAGATCTTTTTCATTCACCACTTTCAAGAAATCACCATGCGTTGATGGGTTGCCTGAAGCCATATTTAACGCTTCTAGCGCGCGCTCCCAGCACAACGGGGGAAAAGAAAGATGGGAATCGCAGGGTATCTTCAGCAGGTGTAGAGTGCAAATTCCATTCCCGGCTCTTCCAACGCGCGGTAGTTTAAGACTTGTGTCTACGGTGTCACTATCTTTTTTCAACGAGAGTTGGATGAACGAGTTGGCGGCAATGAGGACAATGCACGAGTGCCTTGTCTCCGGATGACTTCCAATCTTTGTGGCAGAAAGGACACCGAAACCAGACGACTTTTCCAGGAACATAGAGCCATTGCACGCTCAAGACCGCCAAGACCACTCCGGAAATCAGCAGCACGTCGCCCAAGGCGAAGAGATAGATCAGTTCAAATTCGATACCTGGAACTAGACTGAACCTTTCCTTCCCCAAGAGCGTCACGAAGGTTGACAAGGGATCATTAGCTGAGGAAACGGTCGGCCAAGTTTTCCAGATCGTGAATATGATGAAAGTCACTCCCAACAAGGATAGCACTATGCTGAGGGCATAGGTTGTCTGTTGCCTGCGCAGAATTCTCATTGCGATTTCTCACTTTCCGATCTGATGCTCTTTTTAATTAGAATTATGAATTCCGAATGAAAACAACCAATCTATATCCGTATTCAATATACGATTGGTCCACACCCCAATGACGTGTGCATATGGAAAGGCGGCAAAAGAACTGGCTTCTGGTCTCTTTATTTTTCCTGAGAAACACTTGTTTTCAAGAGCTTGGGGAGCTCAACCTCTCGCCACAGTTGTGCGTATCTTAGGCGTTCGCGAGAGAGTTTGAAGTTGAGGGTTCTCTGAAGCTTGATGTCGAATTCGCACGAGGAGTTCTTGCAGGTCATTAAACTCGTTTCCCCTTGTTTCGTGTATTATTAGGCAGGCGAGCCCTGCTTGGGAAAAATGCTCTTGAACCGTCTTTCTCATGAGGGAATTGGCAACCACCAGATGGAGGAAGATGGTGCAGGACTCGCCTAACCTGCGGTTCTGTGTTGCGTGAGAATTGGTTAAAAGAATAGTGTCGAAACGACATCGTTGAGGTGGAGAGAGTAGAGTGAAAGTGAATTGTGACCTATTCCAGTAAAGAACGCACAATGACATCATGAACTGAAACTGGCCACAATCACTAGACCGCGTCGTTCATTCCTGTTATTGCATCTTTGATGATCGAAGCCGATTCTTCGAACGCTCGTTTGGCCTCGGAATCCAGCTTGAGCTCAAGAATTCGTTCAACCCCGTTCTTTCCAAGAACGCAAGGCACGCCTATTGAAACGTCTGACAAGCCATACTCGCCGTGCAAGTAGGTGGAGACGCTCATGACGCGGTTTCTGCCCTTCAAAACGGCATCCGCCATGATCGCGATCACAGCCGCCGGAGCATAAATCGTCGAGCCCTTGAGCTTGATCACATCAGCCCCAGAAGTCTTCGTCAAACCAATAAGCTTCTCGATCTGTTCCTTCTTCAACAAAGTCGACACGGGTATGCCTGACACAGAGGCAAAGTTGACCAGAGGAACCATCGAGTCTCCGTGTTCTCCGATAACCAAGGCGCGAATGTCTTCCCGCGACACGCCGAGTTCAAGCGCAATGTAAGACCTGAAACGAAGCGTATCAAGAATGTTGCCCATACCGAAAACCCTGTTCCGCTCAAACCCCGACTCCTTGAAAGCAACATAAGTCATGACGTCAACCGGGTTCGTCACCACCATCAACTTACACTCAGGCGCGTATTTCACAACCTCTTTAACCACGGACTTAACGACCTTCGCGTTCTTGTTAACCAACTCAATCCGGCTCATCCCAGGCTGCCTAGCCTGCCCAGCAGTAACGATGACAAGCTCAGAACCCTTCATCTCACGGAAATCACTCGTACCCTCAATCTTGCCGTCAAACTCAATCGCAGGCGCAGCCTGCATCATGTCCAACGCTTCGCCAACCGCAGCATTCTCTACAACATCAATCAAAACAACATCGCTGATCCGTCGCCCCAGAATGTTGAAAGCCGCAGAACTTCCAACCTTCCCTGCCCCAACAATGGTTATCATAAAATAGAAATGAAGCAACAGCTTCACATAAACCTAACTAAGAAAAGCCTTGCCGCAAACGATGTGGCTCCAAGAAAGCTTAATTAATCAAACTATTTCTTTACTTGCTACGGCGCCTAGGCCAAAATAGATAGCCCTGGTAGTATAGTCCGGTCACAATGAGGAATTGTCCCTTAATGCCGGAATAGTATATGCGGCTGTCGCCCGCAGGACCCGGGTCCAAATCCCGGCC
>CAYNQC010000135.1:0-2515 GCA_964399235.1 uncultured Candidatus Bathyarchaeia archaeon
TGTACGAGAAGATAGGTTACCGAAAGATAGGTGAGAAACTCTGGGTGGACGTGGGCACCGGGCTGAAACCTTAAAGGGTCTTTTCCAAAAGATCTTTTAGCAGTCGTATTGCCGACCAAGCTGCGAGAGCACTAGTTCCTGGATTGTCTGGGTGAGGATCGTTTTCGAATCTGAAGAGCATGTTTCCATGTTTCCACGTGACTCTGATTTCGTGAACGTTCCTGGTTACTGCAGGATCTGATATTATTCTCACCTTCACTTTTTCGGGATGCACGGTCAACGCCAAGGTTGCTGCGACGTTCATTTCCTTTGGAAAAAGTCTTACAGCCATTTCGGCGTCCCCGTCGAATATGGTGGTCTCGACCCGTTTGTCTGTTTTTAAAATTTGAGGGCTCTTTCTGGTCGTCAAGACTATCTCGTCAATCCCTGCGAGTGCAGCACCGGCTATCGCGTCAATTCCTCCTATCGCGCCTGACGGAGTGTGAACTTTTCGGTGATTTATGTGCATGTCTAAGAGAGCGCCTACGCTCATGACTATGACCTCGATGTTTTCTGCCAGAATGCTCTCTAAGTGTTCCTTGACTGCTTGTTGTGAAGCCGCTTCAATGATTATTGCCGGTCTGAGTGAAATCATGTCTTGAACGTTCTTGACGATTTTTGTTTGGACCTGAAGTGACCTTTGAAGAGCATCAGCCTTTTCAGGGTTATAGTCGCAGAGAATCAGTTCACCGCATTTTACGATTCCGTTTTCAAAGGCCCTTGCAATGAGGGAACCTATCGCCCCGCATCCTATGATTCCGACTTTCTTCACTGTCTACGCTTCCAATTTTCACTAGTAGTCGGCGGCGAAGCTGATATTGTGGGGTTTGACCTCTCTGCCACTTGCTTTTCCTTCTGAAAACTGAAGTTCATTGACTTTGCAGGTTCCGCATATGTCTTCTGCAGCTGTGGCCACGATTCTTGCCGTATTCTTATCGGTGTATACCGTGAGTCTTTTTATTGTGGCGTTCAAGGGAAGATGTTTTTCTGCTTTTTCTCTCCTGACCTCGGTGATTATGGCCATAATTATGTCTCCGTTTTTCTCGGCCTCGTCATCTACGTACTTGCCATTGGTGTCTGGCCATCTAGCCCTGTGAATACTCTGTTTTTCGCTTGGTTCGTATAGTGCTTGGTATATCTCTTCTGTGACATGTGGTGTTATAGGGGCCAGAAGCAGAAGTACCTTGTTTAACAGATAGAACAGCGTGTGCTGTGCAGCTTTCTTCTTTTCTTCTCCGTGGACTTCGGGTCGATATAGCCGGTCTTTTACGGCTTCTAGATAGCAGTCGCAGAAAACGTGCCATATGAAGTTCCGTGTTTCTTCCAGAGCTATATTGAATTGGCATTTTTCGAGGGCATCGGTCACGTTTCCTGTCAGTTTCTCTACTTTGCTCAGTATCCACTTATCTAGTAGTTGAAGATCATAGGAAGCTTTCTCTTCGCTGGCGAAATCTTTGAGCAGGTTGCTCACGAAATTTGAGGCGTTCCAGAGTTTAATTAGGAAACGCCAGCCGTACTCGGCGTCTGGCCATCTGAAGGGGACATCCGATCCTGTAGCGCCTCCGCCTGCAGACCATTGTCTTATTGCATCAGCACCGTACTTGTCTAAGACTTCTATTGATCCGACGTAGTTGCCGAAGGACTTGTGCATTTCTCTTCCGTCGGTTCCGAGAACCATTCCGTTGATCAGACAACTCTTATAAGGTTTCTCATCAAACAGAGCCAGGTGGCGGACCATCAAGTAATAGGCCCATGTTCGAATAATATCTACGCCTGAAGCGTGGAGACTGGCGGGAAAAAGCCTTTTCCAGTCTTTCTTGTCTGGCCAGCCTGCATGAACTGCGCAGGTTATCGATGAATCGAACCATGTGTCAAACACATCTCGCTCAGGGAGGAAGTCTTTGCTTCCACATTTTGGGCATTTCTCGATTTTGGGCCGCTCAATACGCGGGTCTATGGGAACCCAGTCTGGTGCAGCAAGCACGATTTCACCGCATTTCCTGCAATACCAGATCGGAATGGGAGTGGCGAAGACTCTTTGTCGCGATATTACCCAGTCCCATTCGAGAGATTTTGCCCAGTCGATTAGTCGGTGTTTCATGTAATCAGGGTACCACGTTATTTCTAGAGCATTTTTTTCGACTTTGTCCGTGAGTACCCGCGTTTTCATGAACCATTGTTCTCTTTCAAGTATTTCTATTGGAGTTCTGCATCTCCAACACGTGCTGACTTCCTGTTTTAGACTCTGTTTTCGTCCGAGGAGGCTTTCTTTTTTCAGGTCCTCTAGCATTGCCTTCTTTGCCTCTCCAGACGGCATTCCTGCGAATTTGCCTGCGTTACTTGTCATCTTGCCTTTCTCATCAATGCACATGATTACTGGCAAGTGATGCTTCACGACAGTCTTCACGTCTGCTTTGTCTCCATAAGTGCAGATCATGACAACGCCTGTGCCAAAACTGGGGTCTACCATTTCATC
>CAYNQC010000136.1:0-2508 GCA_964399235.1 uncultured Candidatus Bathyarchaeia archaeon
GCATGTGACATCAAGAGATACAGCTATAGTCGTTTCATGCTCCCCAGAACGGCACTTTCTTTCTCATTAGACTGACGTATTCGTTCAGTGCTTCTTGCTCTTCTGCAGTGAGTTTTTCAACGAATTTCTGCTGTAGTATTTTGGCGTGCTGTTCCGGTATTTTGACGTAGAGCACGTCCTTTTCGAATATGTGTCTTCCAACCGTTGGTTTTTCCACTGATATTGCTATTTGCATTCCTTTGCCTGCGCTGGACAGTGCTTCGCCTTTGTCTTGGATTTGCTGGATGTCTCCAATTTCTTCGCCGTCTTCGGCCCTCATGAGGCCGATTTTTGGTTTGATGTTGCCTGCGAGTATTTCAACTCCGAATATGGCGGGTTTGGCTCTTCGGAATATGTAGCCTTCCATTATGCGAAGTTTAGCAGGTTTCACGAGGGCGTCAAAGTCTTGTTCAAGTCCAGCGTCACGTTTTCCCCTGAACCATTTCAAATAGTTCTCTATTACGTGATAGATTATGTTGTCTCGGAAAATGGTGATACCTCTGGTCGCAGCTTCTTCTTCGGCGTCTGGAAGGGTTCTGACGTTGAACCCGAGTATTGCGGCGTAAAGGGGCTCGTGTTCCTTCACGGCGGCTGCCTCGACGATGTCTCTCTTTGAAATGTCTCCCACGTCTGCCAGTCTTATTGGGACCGAGTTTTGTCTGAGAATTTCCGCGATTGCTTCTAGTGAGCCGAGCGTGTCGGTTTTCACTATTACGCCGTCAACGTCTGTGGCTATTCTGATTTTTCCTATCTCTTCCGTGATCATTTCTGCGTATTTTTCCGGTTCGCTCCCCTTGGGAACTGCGTACAAGGTCGCCCCCGCTAACACACCTTCTAGATCAGGCGCCACGATTTTCACTCCTGCCGCAGCTGAAACAGAATCCACAGAAGAGAACTTGTCTCTTGGATCCCTGATTTCATCCAGCGGTTTGGGAACGAGAATCGCTCTGGTTCGCGTGACTATTGGCTTTTCCTTTCCGCCTACAACGATCACATCGTCTTTTGATAAAACGCCGTCGTAGATTATCGTGTTGAGCGTGAGTCCCAGTCCAGGTTCTTCTTTCACTTCTAGAACTGTCCCTTTCGCTGGACCTTCAGTTGTCTGCAGACGCTTCTTGAGGTATTGTTGTGTGAGTCCCACAAGAACCATGATTAGTTCGGTTATGCCTTCGCCTGACTTGGCGCTTGTAGGCACTATGGCCACAGTTGTGCCAAACTCCTTCACATGGTCAAAACGATCCGTCTTGAACCCCATACGGGAAAACGTACCTATAATATCGTAAATCCTATTGTCTAAGTCTTCTCTGACATAGGGATCTTGGAGTGCGTACGACTTCAGGAAAGGCGTGTCTGGATATGATTTCCATCCTGGAACTCGGTCAATCATGTTTGCAGCAACGAGGAACGGTGTTTTTCTCGTCTTCAGGATTTCTATGCATTCAGTGGTTTGTGCCTCGAAACCGCGTAGGACGTTTATTACTAGGATGGCTATGTCTGCGACGCCGCCTCCTCTTCTGCGGAGATTGGTGAAAACTTCGTGTCCAGGCGTGTCAACGATGAGCAGGCCGGGGATTTCTATTTCGCCTTTAATTCTGGTAAGCATTGGACCGACAAGTTGGGTGAGGGTCTCGACGGGGAAATAGCTGGCGCCTATGTGTTGTGTTATGCCACCGACTTCTCGGGCTTGGACGCTTGTCTTGCGGATTTTGTCGAGCAGAGAAGTCTTGCCGCTGTCAACATGTCCCAACACGCACACGATAGGTTGACGGATCGGCATCCTGCTATCTCTCCTTTTGTATTGTTGTACAAGGCGATACAATGAAAGTTAATAAGCTATTGCCCTAATAAATTCTCAGCTAAAGGAACGGCATTATTTGACCTATTGTTGGAAGTGTGGAGCAAAGTTAACCGAGGAAGACAAATTCTGCACCGTGTGCGGTGCCAAAGTCTCCAGGGTCACACGGGAGGAGTTCACGGTTTCCGGCGACGACCTTATCGAAAGGGTCAGGCAGTTGCTTCATGAAGGAAACGTGACTAGGGTGATCGTTAAAGACGCCAAAGGCAGAGTTCTGCTCGAGATCCCAGCTACCATCGGCGTCATCGGCGTGGTGCTCGCGCCCTGGCTTGCAGCCTTAGGCGTGATAGCTGCTTTGGTCACTAACTGCAAAATCGTTGTTGAGCGAAGGGAATAGCACTATTCGACTTTGGCTGTAATCAACACTACTCCGAGTATTATTAGGATGAAGCTCAGAAAGCCAAAGAAACCCGTGAAAGCCAACAGCGAACCGGCACTTGTGAGCGTGTAGAACATCGCCACAAGGCCTATGGCGAGGATTAACAGACCGAAGAACCTTTCAGCAACGCTGAGTCCAAAGCCGCCTTCTTCACTCATTTCGGTTCATTCCTTATGGGTATGCTTTGCACTTAGAACTACACACACTTATTTTATGGTTTCGCTATGAAATTGAC